>JAPMTX010000014.1 GCA_026552855.1 Candidatus Methanoperedens sp.
TAATTATTTTTATCCCTAATAAAGTGTGGGGATAATTGCCCAGAGACCTTATCCGGCTCAATCCTGGGAGACCACCGTATTCTTCAATATCCCTATATTTTCTATCTCCACCTCCACCTCATCCCCGATCGAGAGTTCGCCAACTCCCGGAGGCGTGCCTGTAGATATGATATCGCCCCGCTCAAGCGTCATAACGGTTGAGATGAATTCGATAAGGTACGGCACGTCGAAAATAAGGTTGGCTGTGTTTGAATCCTGCCGCAGCTCCCCGTTTACCCGCGTTTTGATAGCAAGATCGCTTACGTCAAGTGCCGGGTCAGCGATATAGGGACCGACCGGGGCGAAAGTATCAAAGCACTTTGAGCGCGTCCACTGCCCGTCCTTCTTCTGAATATCCCTTGCGGTCACGTCGTTAAAACACGTATAACCCATTATCACGCTTCCGGTCTCGGAGGCGCGGATGTTCTTGCAGCGCTTACCTATCACAACGGCAAGCTCTCCCTCGTAATCGATGCGGCTGATCGTAAGAGGGTACACTATCCTTCCGAGCGGTCCTATGACTGCGGACGGGGGCTTCAGAAAGAGTACGGGCTCATCCGGTATCGGCATGTCAAGTTCCCGCGCATGGTCCCTGTAGTTAAGACCCACGCAGATTATCTTACTGGGCTGTGCAGGCGGCAGCAACTGGAGATCGGGGAGGCGGAACGTATCCGAGTATAATCCTCTGTCAACTACAACACGGTCGCCTCTCACTTCGCCGCAGAATATCTCATTATCATATTTGAATCTGCCAATCATACACCGTATCCTCATATCCTTATATTGTATGCGTTTTCCACTTGTGCACTGTACATTTACGCCATCATATATTAATATTATTATTTGCGAGATCGTGAAGCAATCTAAAAACAACTCCTTTTGAACAACCTAAGTTAGTAATAATAATTATAATGTGTTTAAAGTATGAAAAATTAAAACCGCTACGATAAGGCTCAGATTATATAGATTTCATAACACAAAATATTGGGTAAATTCATTCCCGGTGCATGCCGCTAACAGAAAACTATATACCTAACAAAGATTATAATGATAATCATGATTATGGTATGTTTACTATCATACGGAGGAGAAAGCAAAATGAAGATAGTCCATGTCCAGTCAGTCCTACCGCAGGAAGATGTAGTGGCACTGAAAGAAAAAGCAGGTGAGTCCTCCATAAAAGAGGCTATTTCAAAGGCTGTATACCATTACCTGAATTGCAATAAGGAGTAGCATGAAGCACGTGCCCAGGTATATCGCATCAGTTCCGATCCCTAACCAGCAGACAGAACAAATGAATATCTCCCTTTGTTTTGATAAGAACGGCAGGATGGGCATCTATTTCCAGGATACTGTTGAGCTTGGGCAGGATTCGAACTATATCAACGAGTATTCTTTCCCTAACTGCGGTTCTCAGGCAGGCGGTAAATACTCGATGTGGCTCTCCATGTTCACGAGGCATATAAAAACGATGTCCGAAGATAGCGACTGACGGCGTGATGATTTAATTCAGGCTGCTCTCTTCGCATAAAACCCTGTTTTTGATGCAAATAGCTTAAATCCAAAAAAGATTTTATGGGTTAACCGACTATTAGTGAGCTATGGTAACTGTAGCAATATTGATAGGCTCGGAATCTGACAGGCATATCGCGGAACGCACTGCGAAAGTGTTAGATGAGGCAGGGGTAGATCATGAGGTGCGCGTGCTCTCCGCTCACAGGAACCCTGTTGAGTTAGAGGATTACATATCAAAAAGCGATGCAAAGGTCTTTATAGCGATAGCAGGTCTGTCCGCAGCCCTGCCGGGCGTGGTGGCATCGCGCACGAAAAAGCCGGTTATCGGCGTGCCTGTGAGTTCCAAGCTCGGAGGATTGGACGCTCTTCTCTCGATAGCCCAGATGCCAAAAGGAGTCCCTGTAGCCTGCGTGGGGATAGATAACGCCGAGAATGCGGCGCACCTTGCACTGAGGATACTGGGGATAGGCAGTTGCACTTAATTATTGAACTTTCCAACCAAAAAGAACAGTTATTTCCTGTTGAAAGGGAATATGCCCGTTGCGTTGCCGCCTTAAACCGCACCGGCATTCTCATGCCTTGAAATCAAACTCTACAAAGGAATAATTATGTCTACATCTAAAAAACAATTTAAAATACATGCCACGCTGGACGACTGGATTGCACGCGAGGCGATTCCGTTCTCCGTCGATTCGTCCGAAACCTTCAACGCCTCCATCGACAAGGTAATCGCCTCACTTGGTGACTCGGTGGAATTGCTTGGCTTTGGAGAAGCGCTCCACGGCGGCGAGGATATTCTCATCCTCCGCAACCGGCTCTTCCAGCGCTTGGTTGAGGCGCATGGCTACAGCGCCATTGCCATCGAGAGCAGTTTCCCTCGGGCGCGCGTAGTGAATGAGTACATGGCCGGTCGCGGCCCGGTATCGTATAAGGCTATGCAGGACACCGGATTTAGCCACGGCTTCGGCCGGCTCGACGCGAATCGAGAACTCGTGGAGTGGATGCGGCGATACAATGCTGATCCTTCCCATCGCGTTAAACTCCAGTTCTACGGCTTCGATAGTCCGACCGAAATGACCGGCAGTGATAGTCCAAGCCAAGTCCTGCATTTTGTTCTCGATTACCTCGCCTCGATTGATAGTGCCAGCGGCCAAGAGCATCGCGAACGCATCGACCCGCTTCTTGGCCAAGACTCCAATTGGGAGAACCCCGCTGCATTGGCTGACCCGGCGAAGTCGGTAGGCATGTCACCAGCCGCAACTGCGTTGCGGATTGAGACTGAGGAACTCATTTCAGAACTGCGCGTACGCCGTCCCGAATTGGTGGCTAAGAGCGACGAAAGCCGCTATTTGGAAGCCGCGCAGTATGCTTCGGTGGCACGGCAGTTACTGAACTATCATGCCGCGTTGGCGCGAAAGTCGGGCGAACGGCTTGTCGGACTTCTCGGCATTCGCGACGCGTTGATGGCGGATAATCTGGCGTACATGGTATCCCGTGAGCGTGGCCGAGGGAAAGTGTTGGCCTTCGCTCACAACAGCCATCTGCAGCGCGGAAAGACACAATGGCAATTCGGCACTGACGTATACACATGGTGGCCGGTGGGATCGCACCTCAATGAGATATTCGGTCCGTGCTATGCCGTCATCGGTTCGGCAGTGGGCGTTTCTGATGCCAATGGCATCGGCCAGCCCGAAGCCGGCACTCTTGAGGCGCGGCTGACTGCCGTGCCGGGGCCGGCGCGGTTCATTCCAACTCACAAAGGCCAAGGGCTTCCAACCTCGGAAATCGCAGCTCTTCCGACTCGCTCGGGCAGTATGAAGAACCCGACCTACTTCGCACTAACTCCTCAAAGCTTCACCGATTTCGACTGGCTGGCTGTCCTGGACTCAACGGCATACAACCGCGGTGGGCCGCCGCTGCAACAATGGGACGCTAACCCCAAGCAGTAAAACTCTTCGATGTTCTGGCAGCCGTCAGTACGGCGGGACGTTCGGGTCGATGAGGGTGAGTGAAACGGGGACGCAGCGGCTCTGTTGAAATCCTTCTCGAAATGTCATGCTGAGGGTAATAGGGACATTTCCCAAGAGCGTAGGTAGAAACAAATCAGGATACGTTATGCGAATTAATGAAGTCCTCACTTTTAATGAGTACTTCAATGACAACCGTTTCAAAAAACAAAAAACCATCAGTGTACCATAATGGAGACAACATCTACTACAGAAAAGGGAAAAAGTTTATACAAGTTGAAAACAAACATCACAAAGAAAAAGACATATGCCATGATACACAATCAGATAGGGTGCTTATAAGTTCTCTATTTTGGTATTTTGGAGATAACGCCCCAGAAATCCCATGGATTTATACCATCATTCATAAAAATAGGTCCAAATCATAAAAAGGTAAAGGATACAAAGATCATAAGAGAGTTCGTTTCATGGGTGAGTTCAAATTATCGTCCAGGTGTACTTGGTAACCCACGAGATGGAAATGATACTAATAGTTGTCATGGAGAAACCTTCATGTTAAATAGAACGCCTATAAGATTTGTGACAAAACTGCACAGCATATAACACGGTGTATGCGGTTCACTGGTGAACCAATTAAAGTTCACGAGTTTCAACTTGGTATACGCAGAAAAATATGAAATTAAGACAAAAGTAACAGAATGATAGCAGCTAAGAAATACAAAATCATGATGCTCAGAGCTTTTTTGGATTGTAAAATTGAAAAAACCTTTGATGATTTCGTTAAAATCTCCAATCTCAACTTATAGGTTCAGTTCACACTTGTTGTGGACTGAGTAGCGGTATTGGGGAGGCAATCAAATACGAAAGAAGTCGAGGTCTAATGAGGTAATAAGATATGCAAACAGATGTGAATGGAAAAGAAATAAAAATCGGGAATCATGTAGAATTTGCAACACGGGACTGGATACATGATGGAAAGATAACCAAAACCAAAACTGGAATAGTAAAATCGTTTTCAAGAGACGATTCAGGAATCTATGTCAGACCAGACGATGTTGATGGGGAATTGTTTATTTGCACAAAGTGTCTGACCCTATCTCCAAAAAAAGGTAAACTTGAACCTGAATTCGTAAAGGTGATTCATGAATAAATAAATACTTTCAAGCTCTTCCATGCGCGGTTGAAGATACGTTTCAGAGAACGTTTGCGGAGTTTTAAGATTACTCAATTGTCTTAGGTAAGCTTTGGCAATGATGCTACAAAGAGTTTATATACGAACAAGCTGCATTAACAATGTATCAGTTGGCTTATCAGGTAAGTTATAGAGCGTGGGGTTATCCCCTCTGTTTTGCTTTTTAGGTAGATTGATTAAAAATAAACAGAGGTAAAAGATGTTTACAGAAGAAAATAGAGAATCTCCCGTTTCAGCCGGCGGTATCCACGACGTCGCAATTGAGGACATTGCCAGAGAGGGAGATGGTATAGCACGTATACAGGGCTTTGTGGTTTTTGTGCCAGGCACGAAGGTCGGGGACCATGTAACGATAAAGATTGAGCGGGTCATGCGAAAATTTGCAATTGCAGCCCTTGCTGAGAAGAACTAAATCAACGGAGATACATACATGAATTACGAAAATAGAGGCGGTTTCCGCAGTGGCGGCTTCAGACCAAGCGGTCCGAGAAATATGCACATGGGTCCCAGAGAGATGCACAAAGCAACTTGTGCAGACTGTCATCAGGAGACTGAAGTACCCTTCAAGCCATCCGGCGACAGACCGGTATACTGCAGGGAATGCTACCAGAACCATAAACCAAAGAGATACTAAAGTTATATAATAAGACGGATTTTTTCCAGCTAAAACGGGCGCTGATATAACAATATCGCTGCCCGCAAAACCGTCCTTGTATTCAGGTGGGAGAATGTTAGAAACTACCGAAGAAAGAGTAAAACTATTAAAAGCAGGTCTTATCGGCAAAACAATAGAGAAGTTATATATTGAAAGTAACAATTTCAAAATAGTTCGCACCCCTGCCATTATAGAGTTGGTTGAAATCGAATTTTTGCAGAATAAAGAGACTGTAACAAACAGTGAAATAGAAGTTGGGTGTTTTTAATTTGTTTCAGCAATTTTAATAACACTATCATAACCTTATATATTTTTAAAACATATTCTTATATTGATATGGATGCGACCAGCGATTTGACAATTCACAATGGCAAGCTCACGATTCTTGCGGTATTCGGGCATGGTGGAGAACTGGACAAAACCCAATTAAAGATGTTGATCGGTTCAGAAGTAATTGCTGAAAGATGGAATAAACCAATAGAAATTGAAAAGGCAGAAGGCGTGGCTGTTATTGTCGCAGGTAGTGGAAAAATTACATGCAATGCAACTATGTATACTGATATTTTTGCCGCAGGGGTATCAATACTACGGACAGAAATCGAGATCCGGGATAAGATATCATTGAATGATATCCTGATAGCCCTTCATTCAAACACCATTATGGTGGAAGGACTTGACTACCAGTCATATGCAAATAAGAGGATAAAGGAAATACGTGAGAAAATCAATCCAGTAAAGACTGTCGCTTATCATCCGGATATTAAAAAATTCATATTTCTGAAAATTAAAGATTTTACTCCCCAGCTCGACCCGAAAAGCCTGAGAGAGCAATATGGAGAGATAATCGCACGTTTCCTTTCAGGTGAAACATCTATCCGTCCGCTTCACAGCAAGGAAATCATGGAAAAGACTGCAAATGACCTCTCATATTACGATGAAGACTTTTTTCTTGCTTCGACCGAGGGGGCTTTTATTATTGGTTGCGATGGTTACATCAACGAACTGCGCGAATTACTGGAACTGGCTATATCACTTTTGCTTTTGTTCCAGATATATGACAGAAAGATCGATCTTGAAATATCTAACGCTTTCGAGGCTCTAAAAAAACTTAACAGCTCAAGATATTATTTCATTACACAGGTGCCAAGAAAACTTGAAAAATCACTATTTATGGTTAGCGAAATTGGGCTTGTGATCCTTGATGATATTAAAGATCTGATGAATCCTCACAAAATTACGAATGATTGGTATTACCAGTCTTTCTATCAAAAAATGCTGGATACCCTCAAAGTGCGGGACTATGGAAAATTAGTGCAGGAAAAGATAGATTCTCTCCAGGATCTCTACTCAACAGCAAGAGAACTTTCGACAGAGCAATTGGCTCTTTGGCTTGAGGTTTCAATAGTTCTCCTGATTTTATGGGAAGTTATTAAACCTATTATTCAACTGCTCTGATCAATCAAAATTTCACTCTCCTGTAAAAGACCGCTTTCACCATTTCTGCCGTGATGATGTAAAATGCCACGATCACTCCCATAAGAAGAAGGAACGAAATCGGTAGCTGACTAAATCCAAATACCTTCCCGATTGGTATGAAAGGGAAAAGAAATGCACTAACAACAATCAGCAGGGTGGCTGTGGACAAATATTTACCGGGTATGCTCTTGAAGAAAGGTTTTTTGGTGCGAATAACAAGCACAATCATCGAAGCTGAAATAACAGATTCCATAAACCAGCCAGCTCTGAACTGATCCATTCCGGCATGGAGGATGAATAACAAAGCGCCAAATGTAAGATAGTCGAATACGGAACTTAGGATGCCAAAGACAAGCATAAAATTGCGGATGAACCCTATGTTCCAGCGCCTGGGATGATCAACCATTTCGTTATCCACGCTATCTGTAGCGATGGTCATCTCCGGGATATCTGTCATCAGATTGGTGAGCAGGATCTGTCCGGGCAACAGGGGAAGAAAAGGTAAGAAAAGCGAAACTCCAGCCATGCTGAACATGTTCCCGAAATTGGCGCTCGTGGCCATGAACACGTACTTTAATGTGTTGGCAAAGGTCATTCTCCCCTCACGTACGCCCTGCACAAGGACTGATAAGTCTTTTTCGAGCAACACAATATCAGCCGCATCTTTAGCAACATCTACAGCACTATCAACTGAGATACCAACATCAGCAACATGGAGCGCTGACGCGTCATTAATTCCATCCCCCATATAGCCCACAACATTTCCAGTCTTCTTTAGAGCCAGAATGATGCGTTCCTTCTGATTTGGCTCAATATCAGCAAAGATATTTATATCATTCACTCTCCCAAGTAGTGCTTCGTCACTCATCTGGCGAAGGTCCTGACCTGTGAGTATGGACGGTCCCGCTAATCCTACCTGTTTACCCACATTGGCAGCAACCAGTTTGTTGTCGCCTGTGATGATCTTCAGTGAGATGCCGAGGTGACTTAATTGGTTTATAGTGTCGACAATTCCAGGCTTCGGCGGATCAAAGAGAACGAGGAATCCTAAAAATGTCATTGCCGCTTCATGGTCTTTGGTTATCAGCGAATCAGACCCGACATCCCGGTAAGCAACCCCTAATATGCGGAAGCTCTTACTGCTCTGCTTCTCAAAACACTGCTGGATCTGTTCCTTCACTGTAGCTATATCCACGATCATTTCATCGGAAGTTTCTGCTGATGAACAGACTGCCAGCACATTCTGCAGAGCGCCTTTTGTCACCATCAGATGCTTATCATCTTTTGAGACAAGGATGCTCAGTCGCTTACGAATGAAATCATACGGTACTTCATCCAGTTTCTGGTAGCCAGGCACCTTAAACTGACGATAGTTTCGGATTGCGTTGTCAATCGGGTTCGCGAAACCGGTCTCGAAAAAAGCATTGAGATAAGCATAGAAAAGAATTTTTTCGCTTTCCTTTCCTTCAACATCAAGAGTGGAGTTCACTTGCACCATCCCTCCGGTCAGAGTGCCGGTCTTATCTGAACAAAGCACGTTCATACTCCCAAAATTTTCAATAGAGGCAAGGCGTTTAACGATCACTTTCTGCAGCGCCATGCGCTTTGCGCCGTGTGCAAGGTTCACGCTGATAATCGCCGGCAGCAGTTGCGGGGTCAGCCCGACAGCAAGTGCTAAGGAAAAGAGAAGGGCTTCCAGGACCGGGCGTGCCATATAAGCGTTTATGGCAAAGATGGAAATCACCAGCAGCATCGTGATCTCCATAAGGAAATACCCGAACCTCCTGACCCCACGTTCAAACTCCGTCTCCGGCGGCCGCAGTTTCAGCCGCAGAGAGACCTTACCGAATTCGGTTTCCGTCCCTGTGAAGACAGCAACAGCTTTTGCGCTGCCACTTATCACATGAGTGCCCATGAAAAGAGTGTTCCCACGCTGACCAAGCTGTGTTTCCTTCACCAGTTCCCCGGCCGACTTTTCTACCGGATATGTTTCGCCTGTCAGCGTCGCTTCATCGACAAATAAATCCTTGGATTCCAGGATGAGGCAGTCTCCGGGAATGATATCCCCGGCGTTGAGGATAATAATATCCCCGGGCACAATCTCTTCGACAGGAATCTCTTTTGGGCTTCCATTACGCAGCACCGTAGCTTTTATTTGCACGATAGCGAGTAACTTCTCGACTGCATTAGCCGCCCCACGTTCCTGCCAGAATCCGAGAAGGCCGCTTACGAAGACAATTGCCAGTATAATGAAAACGTCAACATGTTCATGCAAAAAAAATGATAATCCTGCTGCAAAGAGAAGGATGAGGGTAATGGGACTTTTGAATTGAGCAAGCAGAAGCGCAAGTGCATCCGATCTTTTTCTGGGCGTCAGGAGATTGGAGCCATAACGTGCGAGTCGCTGCCGAGCTTCATCGCCGGTAATGCCCTGGGGCGTTGTCTGGAGTTGTGCAAGCAGTTCGGCAGCAGGGAGGCTCCAGAATGCCAGCGGGCGCTGATTAGCGGGATTGGTCTTTTTAGAAGTGTTGAATAGTTGCATATAATCATCGGTAAATCCGGTACTGCTAATTTATTCTTGATTAACATAACTATATATACCTTCACGAAACGATTACACCCAAGAGGTAAAAAAATGATTTTTAAAGAAGATTGTACCGATTTTGGGTCGTGTATCCCTATCACTGAACAGGTATTCTGAACATCAACAGTTCCTCCAATTTCCAGATATGATCTGTTAGTCCCTCTGCCATTGCAGGTGTTCTTTGCTTCCATTTTCGGTTTCCATCTATTTGGGACGCTCTGAGTGACTTATGTGGCTTTACGAAGTTATACCATGCTTGTAAAAAATCCACAATTTTAGTGTGGATTTTTCTTTTTTTACTGAAATTCATTGTTCTTCGTATAAATCTTGCAAGAGAGTTTCTTATTGTGAGATTAAAACGTTCGATATAGGAAGTACTAATTTTACCATCAGAATCTGCACCCAAGATTTCCAAAATATCATTCAAATCTCCAAAAACGACACGCTTAACCATACCAACAATGCTTCCATGTTCTCGTTTTTTACAGACCTGAGCATACCTCAACTCTTCTTTTGGGACTAATACTGTGTTTGGTTTCCGACCTACCCCTTTGTAGGAAGGCTGCTCCAGATTTCCATATACGTTAAGTAATGCCTCTTCGAATGGATCCCAATCATCCGATATAAAGAGAGGTATTTGACTATCTGGATCACGTTTTCTCTCAATATCCTCGAATAGTTCTGTGGCATCTTCTGATGTTCTGCCACCTTCGTGATGGCTGATGAATAGACGTGTGCCTGCTTTCATTGCTGTTAGAGTGTAGCAATCACCATACTCGGCGGGGTCTTCTTCAGTAAGATTTTCTTCCTTTTTTTATATAGCTCCAGATTTCATCGATCTGGATGATATTCAGATCAAGATCACGAAAGAAGTATTCTGTGACCTCAGTACAATGCTCTGCTGCAACAGTCATCCATCTAATTACCGTGTTTGGAGTATGACCTGATGCTCTGGCAACACCTCGAATGCTTCCTTTTTCTGGAAGCATTGCCAAGGTTCTTATTACTTCATTTCTTGATGCTTTCAGTCCGAAAAACGTCGTTCCGTGTGTTTCACTAAAACAATGACCACAGGTAGTACATTTTAATAATGAGTTTTGGTTGTTCCCATAAGCTTCCTTAAAAATGATATTGCCTTGTTCAGCTTTTCCA
>JAPMTX010000015.1 GCA_026552855.1 Candidatus Methanoperedens sp.
CCGTGCCTGCGATTGTTGCGGGATGCGTGGGGCAGGCAAAGACGCATAAGCAGTTATAGTAACTAACCGTAAATTTTAGCCAATACGGGAAGTTCAAACATCCGGCAGTCTTCTGAAACATTTCATGGATGGGTTAAACACCGCAAAGAGCGCAAAGAACGCAAAGCATAGCAGCAAATTTCTTTGCGAACCGACTTTGCGGTGAGTTCACGATATGCTGCAACTGATCACACAAACTAAAGCTGAACTTTGCGGCTAATTACTATAATCTACTGTTATAAGTGAAAAGTATTAAAGCGTTGCGATTGTTATTTTAATTGACTCAGATATACTGGAATGAGACAAGTATCTCTTCCGGCAGTGGGGAAAATGCGTTACAGAATCAATATGTTGAAAAGGGGAGGTATCTATACATGAAAAGATTCTATAATAAAACAATCTACGAAACCTTAGAGGAAATAGTCGCTCCTGAACACACAGCACTTGTTATATGGGATGTCCAGAATGCCCTTGTTAATAATATCTTTAATAAAGAGGAATTCCTTACAAATTTGAAAGCCATCATAAAAGCAGCAAGGGAAAAAGGGATCTCCGTCATATATACAAAGATCACGCCATTACCTGTGGATTATAATTCATCCTGGTCCATCTATATGATGATGAAAAGGTACGGTGTTGGTGATCCTGCCAGGCTGCCTCAATTTATGGAACCCGGTACTTCTGATGCCGATATTCACGCAGATGTTGCTCCTTCGGATAAGGATGTGGTCATCAACAAGCATACTGCAAGCATATTCATAGGCACGCATATTGAGTATATGCTCAGGAATAAAGGCATAGATGCCATTGTCTTCACAGGCATATCTACTGAGTTCGGTATTGATTCAAATGCGAGGGACGCTTCAAACAGGGGCTTTTATCCTGTTGTTGTAAAAGACTGTGTATCATCCAGGGATAAGAAGATGCATGAAGCGAGTTTAAATGTTCTGTCAAGATTATGCATTGTAGTATCATGCGCTGAAGTTATAAAGGAATGGAAATAACCATTGCAGAAGAGCAAAATGAACGGGTTAAGTGGGTCAGCAAAACCGGAGGCTACATACCGGAGTAACAATTCTGACACATCACGTAATATTTTCAATATCATAGCACTGGTATGCAGTGCAATTACAGCAAGCATAGGTATCCTGGTGATAGCTGGCTGGGAGATGAGACTTCGCATCCTTACAAGCTTTGGCACGAATTACGTTCCGATGTCGCCAAGCGTAGCATTGGCGTTTATCCTGCTGGGAAGCGCATGGCTTTTTTATTCCCTCATGCCTGCACGCTGGTTCAGCAAGATATACGTATTGGCTTCGGTGCTTTTTACCCTGATTCTGGTCCTTCTTAATCTCATCCAGTTTTTTACAGGCGCTGAAATTGGCATTGAAGAGGTTCTGATTCGCAGGGTTCTGGCTCTTAGTCCCCCGATACGCGGTGCTGGTGTCATATCTCTTATAACGGCTGCCTGCTTTCTTCTTTCCTGTATTGCAATGATCCTGCAGTTGCTGGTACCTAAACGCCTTGTGGCAGATTTGTCAGCAGGCTTGGCATCCGTTGTAGTTTTGGCGAATCTGGTGATCTTGTTGGGGTATTTGTATGGCGCTCCGCTGTTCTATGGTGGGGAGGTTAGACCCGTAGCGTTCCCTGTTGCAATTGCGTTTGTAACTCTGTGCCTGGGGCTTATCGCCACTGCGGGTCCAGATTACTTTCCCCTGCGACTGCTGTTGGGTCCGTCGGTAGCTGCGATTTTACGGCGTACTTTTTTGTTGGTAATATTTATCTTTACCCTGCTTGATGTCGTCCTTTATAACATACTCTCACGATTTGGAGCAGGTGAAGCGCTGCTGGCAATATTGTCAATGTTAATAGAACTGGTGATCGCCAGTGTTATTGTTTTGCAGCTATCACAGACCATCGGCGGCACGATGGACCGTGCTGAGGCAGGACGCAAGCAGGCTGAGGTTGCGCTGCGCAAAGCCTTTGATGAGCTTGAGATACGTGTCCATGATCGCACCTCTGAACTTGCGAAAGCTAATAAAGAGCTGCAGACTGAAATCACTGAGCGCGAAAAAGTAGAAGAAAAGCTTAAACAAACATTAGAGGAATTGGAACGCTCTAATAAGGAGCTTGAGCAGTTTGCTTACATAGCCTCGCATGATCTTCAGGAACCGCTGCGCATGGTATCAGGCTTTACCCAGATTATTGAGCGGCGCTACAGGGGCAGACTCGATAAGAGTGCTGATGAGTTTATTACTTACATTATAGACGGAACCACACGAATGCAGCGGATGATTGAAGACCTGCTGGCGTACTCACGGGTCGGTACGCGGGGTAAACCATTTGAGCCAACATATCTTGAGGAAGTACTTGGTCAGGCAGTGGCTAATCTTAAAGTGGCTATTGAGCAAAGTAATGCTGTAGTAACGCACGATCCGCTGCCTACCGTAATAGCTGATCCTACTCAGATGGTCCAGTTGTTCCAGAATCTTATAAGTAATGCTATCAAATTCAAAAGAGAGGAACAGCCGCATGTTCATATCTCGGCAAAGATGCAGGGAAATGAGTGGATCTTCCCGGTACGCGACAACGGGATAGGAATATCTCCTGAGTTCCTTGGACGTCTTTTCCAGCTATTCCAGCGCGAGCACACCACACGCGAATATCCGGGTACCGGTATCGGTCTTGCTGTTTGTAAGAGGATAGTGGAACGTCACGGCGGACGGATCTGGGTTGAATCTGTACAAGGTAAAGGCTCAACGTTCTACTTTACAATACCAGTAAGAACGCCACAATAAGATAGGCGTTTTATCTAGCTATCTTAACCAGCCACGCCTGTAGAAAGCATAAGCCGTCAGGGACATTATGAGAAGCACAAGGAGAAACACCTCAGGTAGCCTGACAGGATACGGGCTATCTATCAGGTTCTCCCCAAGGAGCCCGCTTATGATAGCTGGAATAAGCCCGAGGCTTGTAATGACTGCGAGTATCCTCATTACCCTGCTTAATCCGACCGATACTGTATTTATACGAAGATCAATCAATGAGATCAGATTATCCCTGATGTTGTCAGATGTCTCAGACAGGTAAACGGATTCATCGTGGAGAATGCCAAAGAGAGAATGATACTCATCCTTCAAGCCCGGCAATATTTTCCTCGTCTTTATAGTCCCCAGCACCTGCTTAAAATGCAGGAGGTTGCTGTGGGTTTTCTGGATCTCTTTCTTAAAATAGAATGAACTCTCAAGGAACGGGTGCATCCGGCTCACAGGAAGTTCTTCCAGTGCTGTTATTTTTTGCTCCATCAACCGCACGATATCTTCATAATCACTGATTTTTCTGCTGAAGATGGAGTATAGAATTCTAACAATGAAATCATCATCTTTTATCGCCAGTCCATAGCTTATCAGATCAAATAGCTCACTTTTATCACTGGAAATGGTTACGATGTAATTACCAGCCCATAAGATAAGCATATTATTTCTCAGGATACGGATATCTTTAATATCCACACCTTCTGATTGCAATTTTGAGTCCTGGATGAAGAGGGTGGTGAAATCCTTGAAGAAATCGATCTTGGGATAGGATTCCTTGAGGACTTTGCTTACCAGTATAACTTTTGGGATCTTGAGGGTATCGCTGACAAAATCAATATCCGGCTCAGAAACCTCCTGCAGATCGATCCAGGTATGCCCCGGAGCAGCAATATAGCGGGCGATATCTTCCTTTGCTGCTCCTTTAATGACCCTGCCGTCTGTAAGGATGTTGATTTTCATCCGTGAGAAAAGCGGCGTAACCTTCTCCACCGGTCTTACCGGGATCGCCCTTTTAACTGTCCTGCCGGCTACAGCAAATATCCTTGTGACCCTTAACAACCGCAGCAGGGGAGAAGACCTTCCGATCCCTCCCAGCGGAGCCTGCGGGATGAAGTTCATAGCAGCAAGGATAACTATCAGAAGATCAATAACGTGCCACGGGTTCGTAGCATATGCCCTCCTGGAATCCGCTACGTACAGCTTTAAGAGGTACTCCAGAATGAACATTATAAGGATGGCAGATCTCACTGCCTTGAAGAAATCCAGCATGAACTGCGAGAAGGTAAAAAAGAGCGGCAAAAAAATAGCCGGGATCAGTACCAGTGCAAGCACTATCATCAGGTGGTCGGTGAATATCTGGTATACAGGCTCCCTAAGGCTGAGCTCTCCGGATCGTAATCCCATATGGTTGCATTAATTAATGTCTTATAAGAAATATTCTTGGATTTAGAACGTTACTCATATCTTAAGGCATCAAAGTTATTCTATAATTTTCCTGAAGCTTATAGAAGCTGCTGTGAACATTATTGCATCGAAAATTACAATTGCAGCAATATCGGGCAGAAGATTGGTCATATCCCCGCTGATTATCAAGCCTCTCACAGCATCAACCGCATAAGTCAGAGGATTAAAAACCGCGAAATACTGTAAGACAGCGGGCATCAACTTAACCGGATATAAGGCATTACTGACGAAGAAAAGCGGCATGATAAGAGCCTGACCAATGCCCATGAACCTCTCTCTGGTTTTCATTAAGGATGCTACAAGAATGGAGATTGCAGCAAACCCGCCTGAGACAAAGAATATTATTAAGATCGCTATCAAGAAGTATAATGGGTTGGGCACAAAATCAACTCCGATAAGCACAGCCACAGGTATAATTATCAGGACCTGGAAAATCGCCCTGACGCCTGAAGCTATGGACCTGCCTATAACCGTGGCATATCTTGAAGCCGGAGCCACAAGAAGCTTCTTCAAGATACCGGTCTCTCTTTCCCAGACGATAGTTAAACCATAAAACACAGATACAAATATAGTAGATTGCAGCAGCACGCCAGGAGTGATATAGTCAAGGTAAGGTATCCCATCTGTAGGTATAGCCCTGACGTGGCTCATGACAGTTCCGTAGACAGCTAACCATAAAATTGGTTGAACAGCCCTGGTGTATATTTCAGTCCTATCATGCCTGAGCCTCCGCAGCTCAAGTTCTATCATGGCAAACATTTCCCTGAGAGAATCCATCCCCGTCATAGCTATCCCTTCCCGCCAGCGCTTCCGGCTTGCCTGGACTCACTAACGCCACTGCCCGAAGACATGGTTCCGGCATACTTCAGGAAGACATCATCTAAAGTTGGCCTGGCAGTGGATATTTTCCTTACTGGAATACCCCTGCCTCTTAGAACCTCCATAACGCCGGGTAATGCGGTCTCTGCATCTTCAACAACTACGCTGATATCAGAATTATGAATAATAACGTCTCTGACAAAATCCAGACCTCTGATCCCCTTTAAAACATCTTTATCAACGATATGATCCCCCAGGCTGAATTGAATGACCTCTCTCCTGATGGAATGCTTAAGTTCATCTGCTGTACCTGATTTGATGATCTTTCCCCTGTTGATTATAGCTATCTCATCAGAGTAAAGGTCAGCCTCGTCCATGTAATGTGTATTAAAAAATACTGTTGTATCATACTCCTTCTTAAAAGATATCAGCTTCTCCCAGACTGCCTTTCTGGCAGAAGGGTCAAGACCTAATGTAGGTTCATCCAGGAACAAGATCTTTGGTCGAATCAGCATGGCACATGCCATCTCAAGCCTCCTGATCATGCCGCCGGAGTATGTTTTAACAAGGTTATCCGAAACTGCGTCCATGCCCATACTTTCCAGCGCTTCCAGGATAATTTTCTTCCTGTGGTTTGAAGGAATCCCGTAGATTTTTGCATATATGAGAAGGTTCTCGTAGCCGCTGATATCAGTCCAGACACTTGTCTCCTGAGGGACGTAGCTGATAACTTTCCTGACTTCAGCATCCTGCCTGACAACATCGAATCCGAAAATAAATGCTTCACCTGAAGTAGGCTTAAATTGGGTGGTTAAAATCCGCATCAATGTGGTTTTGCCAGACCCGTTCGGTCCTAACAGGGCGAAAACATCTCCTGCCCTGATCTTCAGGTCAATACCATCTAAAGCTCTGGTCTTATTATCATAACTCTTAACGAGCTGTTTAACTTCGATTGCAAATATCATATCAAATGCTTCTATTGCTGAAACTTAGTTTGCAAAACACCTGGAAGGGATGGTAATTGAAAGATTTAGCGGGAAATTACTTAAAGATACTCTTTTAGGGCTGGATAGATATACCGACCGTAAGATTGGTACAAATGAAAATACCAGTAATTACGGAAGTATGAGATCGTACTAATATTGATATTACCAGAAAAGAATATCGAAGATATACTAAAAACTCAATCAATCTGACTGATACATATGAACAAAAGAATTATAGTGACCGGGGGAGCGGGTTTTATCGGGAGCAATTTAGTTGACAGACTGCTGTCCGAAGGAAATGAAGCGACTGTTCTTGATAACCTGAGCGCGGGGAGAATGGAATTTCTTGAGCACCACACTGAAAATCCGGATTTCAAGTTCATCAAAGTAGATCTGCTGGAACCAGAAAAGCTCAAAAAAGCAGTAAAAGGAGCTGATTTAATCTTCCACTTGGCAGCCAATCCAGATGTGCGCCTGGGCGCGGAGAATACAGGAATATATCTTCAGCAGAACATAATCGCAACGTATAACGTACTTGAGGCGATGCGCGTGAACGGACTGAGCAACATCGCCTTCACGTCCACATCCACGGTATACGGGGAGGCTTCGCTTATCCCCACGCCTGAGAATTACGGTCCCCTCATACCCATCTCCTTATACGGCGCCTCAAAACTTTCCTGCGAGGCTCTCATTACTTCATACTGCCACACGTTCGATATGAAGTCGTGGATATTCCGCTTCGCCAATATCGTGGGTCCGCGCGGTACGCACGGGATAATAGTGGATTTCATAAACAAGCTCAGGAACAACCCGGACTCTCTTGAGGTGTTGGGGGACGGGAAGCAGCGCAAATCCTACCTTCATGTCTCCGACTGCGTGGATGCGATACTGTTCGCAATGGAGAAGAGCAGCGATATGGCGAATATATTCAATATCGGTTCTGAGGATACTATAAGTGCCACCGGGATAGGTGAAATCATCGTAGAGGAGATGGGGCTGGAGAACGTTGAGTTCAAATATACAGGCGGAAGCCGCGGATGGAGAGGGGATGTCCCTGTGATGATGCTCTCCATAGATAAGATTGGACAGCTCGGCTGGAAGCCGTCGTATGATTCTGAGAAAAGCGTACGGGATGCGGCGCGGAGTTTACTGGGGAAATGACCAGGACTTTCTGCCCTAAATGCGGCAATGATGTGGATGCTCTTTATGGCAACGTATGCAGGCAGTGCTTTATAGGAGATAAAAAACTGCTTGAAAGCCCGGCTGTTATCCATATGCGGATATGCCCTACATGCGGCTCGATATACAGGCGGGGAAAGTGGCAGTCCAGGGGAGAGGAGAGCGAGGCGATCATAGAGAGCGTAAGGGAGAACCTGAAGATCAACAAACAGGCTCGCGATATTGGACTTACGATAACGCCGAAGCAGCTTGATTATTCAAGGTACATGGTACATGTGGAGGCAAAAGCTAACATAGAAGGCATTCCCATAGATGCTGAGCTGGATACTGAGGTCAGGATCAGCTGGGAAACGTGCGATACGTGCAGCAGGATAGCGGGCGGGTATTTTGAGGGCATAGTGCAGGTCCGGGCCGAGAAAAGGCTGCCGACGCAGGAGGAACTTGACAGGTGCAGGGGCATAGCTGAGGATATTGCTGTACGCGCGCAGGAGAAAGGGGAGAGGCTTGCGTTCATTGCAAAGGTCGTGAAGCTTGATGAGGGCATCGATATATACGTGGGTTCAAGCAAGCTCGGAAAACAGATATGCAGGGCTATAGTTGATACTTTCGGCGGCAAATTCTCGGAATCGCCCAAACTTGTGGGGCAGAAGGACGGCGAAGACCTGTACAGGATAACGTTCGCCGTCCGCCTGCCCGAGTTCGTGCGCGGCGATATCATAAGCGCGGACGATAAGGTCATCGAAGTCCAGAGCAGCGGAAAGCTTGTGAGCGGCATCGACCTTGAGACTGGTAGGAGGTTCATCGAGAACTTCAATTACATTCTTGAGATCAAAAAACTGGGCAGCAGGCAGGATGCAGTCCCTGCCGTGCTGGTGGCGTACGAGGATACGTCGATACTTGTGCTTGACCCTGAGACCTACGAGACCGTGGCTGTCAAAAGACCTGAGTTCTTGAGCGCGGAGCCGGGGGATGAGATAAAGGTCGTGAAGACGGCGAAGGGGATTTACGTGCTGCCGTGAGGGCGGGGGAACAGGAGGATGAATGCAGATACCATCAATTCGAATTCGCCGATAGCACGCGGTTTTTTATATAATCCTGAAACCAGAAAATGTTCCTTGGCTTAAGGGAGTTCCAGGCGCCTGAGAGATTTATCGCAGCATGTCGTATATTACTATAAACAATAGTTCCTTTTTCATACCACCACCTTAATCCCACATTCCGCACTTGGAATAGATTATTTTAATATTTTTCTGTATAGCGGTTTTTCATATAACTGGATATTAATATTTCATCGTTTAACCGCTAAAATGGCTTGATTTTAACAATAAATGGAAAAAATTAATAATCGTTATATATTAAAAACCGGCATGAGGAAAAATCTTTTTAATCAAAATTGATGTGCGGAATGTGGGCTTAATCATATAATGCATATATTTTTATAAAATTTTTCCTCTCTTAAAACTGACTAAATATGCAACAGACAACCCTGCTATAGCAACTATTGCTTCAAATGAAGGCATCGCAGACGACGGTTTAATTTCTCCAGATAACGATTCGGCTTTTCCAAGCTCTAATGATGCGCTCTTAAATGAAATCATTGTATCTGAATATTTTTGGCTATTAGCGTATGATTTTGCTTGAGTTATTAAATTAGATGCATTATCCAAACTTTTCTTTGCGTTATCTAATTTTTCCTTTTCTGCAACGTAAACATCACCAGTTACCTTTGCCTTCGATTCTTCCAGCTTTTTTACTGCAATATCATAATTATTGCTAATAGAGGAATATTTATTACTGATTTTATCGATAGCAGCCGATGCCATCTTGTTTTGGATATTCTTTAAAATGGTGATATCTTTCTCGGTTATGTCTAATGATTTCTCAGAATAAGATTTGCTCTCGGTTAGTTCTTTAGTTTCATATCTTGCTTTTGCTTTATCTAATTCTGCTTTTGCATCTACGAGTGTTGAAGAAACTGTCTCTAATTCCTTAGTAAACTCTGAGGTCTCAACGCCGATGCTCGAAAGTCCTGTTATTGCTTCTTTGATTTTATCTACTGTATCAACTACGTTATTGTAAGTCGTCTGTGCAGTATTTAACTTTGATTCAGCCTGTGCTCGTTCATTAGCAGCATCCGATGCAGCTTTTGCGTCTGCTGCTACTTTTGCGTCTGCCGCTGTCTTGGCTGTTGATTTGGCATTTACAGCATTGGTCAGAGCTTCATTAGCATAAGATTCTGCCTGGGTTGCGCTTGTCTTTTCTTCATTCCATTTTCTGTTGTTGAAATTGGTGATGGCTTCATTGTACTTTGTATTTGCTAAGTCTAATTTAGAGGTAGCAGTATCTAAAAATGTTTGTGCCTGGCTCGTATCAGCACCTATATTTTTGGCATCATTTACAGCATTCTGAGCATCTGTTTTAGAGGTAGTAGCTGAATCTATAACCTTTTTAGCAGATGTCCTTGCGGTTTCAGCGTCTCTCATCTCAGCTTCTTTTGTCTGTTTTATTTGAATGGCTGTAGAATAGGCATTATCAGCATCACTCTTTGCTGAATCACCATAAGATTTAGCATCATTAGCGGTATTAGTTGCCTGGTCATAATTTGAGGATGAATAAAACGAATTTGCAGAGGATAGTTTACCTTGAGCGGTCTGCATAGAATTCTTGGCATTAGATAATTTGCTCTCAGCTAAAGTAGTATCTCCGCCAAGATTTTTTGCGTCGTTAATCGCATTTTGTGCATTGTTTATACTGGATTGTGCTGAGTTGATAGAACTCTGTGCAGAATTAATTGCTGTAGTTGCGATGTATTTTGGATTCTCAGTATAAGTCAGAGTGAAAGAGGTACTTTTGTAAATTTTCGTGGGGTCATCCGTATCATAGCAATAAGAATTGACTGTATGTTGTGCACTCCCTGCCCCATTTCCCCAGGCTGGAGCATATACAGTCGAAGAGAAACTTGCTGTCTCTCCGTTTTTGACTACATATTCACTCGACCAAGTGCCAGAATCCATCTTAACAGCGCATACACCATTATACCAAAGGTTATTATTTGTAACTGAAAATGAAACGGTAGTATAACAATTCCTAAATAACATAACAATATTTATTAGTAAAGAGCGCTAATATAATAATATGCCATTTTTAAGTAAGCGCCCTAAACTAAAATTGACTGATGAGGAAATCGAAAAT
>JAPMTX010000192.1 GCA_026552855.1 Candidatus Methanoperedens sp.
GGACGGCTCAGCCTCGCCGGCAGTTATGTCTCTTGGATACTGCACAGTAAGATACTTCACATCGGTTCCGGACTGCCTTGAGCGGATATACGGATGCCACATGTAGCCGCTTGGCTTTGTGTAATCACCGAACTGCTGGGCAGCCTTTTGGTTTGTTATACTTGTCATGGGTGCTATAAATGTGGTCACCTCAACATTATGCTGTGGCAGGGGGATGTTGCTCTTTATTGCAGAAAGGCTTTTTGTGGACCATCGGACATTATTTGTAGATTTTGTTACTATTTCGCTGGTACTCCACCACCCTACTTTTTGCCCGTCGATAGTCAGATTTCCTATGACTGGGTATCGAAGATCATACTGCGCAGCAGATGTGTCGGGTTCTGTGCCGCCATAATGAACAGTCATATCGAAATCATATGGAGTACCGGATGCAAGTTTGTCCAGTATAATATAATATTCCATTGAGGGAAATAAGACGTTCCTATTCCATTCAATTGTCGGCACAGTATTGGCTGTATCTGTAGAAGTATCCGTTAAATATGTTACCGTTGTTTTTAAATGCGCTGCATCGATATTGGATGATGAAATAAATGACTCAAGAGTGCTGGGATTTTTCACTGTCCCAAATTGTTCCAGCGTGCTGAATGCAAGATTATTATTAAATATAAATGAGGAATAGCCAAAACCTCCATGATTCTCCGGCCATGTACTGAAACCTCTTTCGTCGCCGCGTTCAGCGATAAGATACGCATTCTTCGACCATATAGTATATGAGCCCTGGTAGCTGTGTGATGTTTGGGCATTTCCCCATACAGGATCTTTATGCCCCATTAGCCGCAGGTATGTTGCATTAAAATTCGGAGCATAGCCGTTTCGCAAAATTGCTATGGCACTTTCCTTTGAGAAGTACGAATCTGTCGGCCCCCATGATGGTTTTAGCGGAGGCTTATAGCTATTATCGTATAATATTGCCCTGCTCACGACATCAGTAGTTACTGCCGGAGAACAATATGGCTGTTTCAGCACATTGTCAATATACCACTGGTGATTTATCCTGTCCTGTCCATCAAACAGTCCTGATAACATGTATTCTTCACCCCATGACGAAGAACCTGATGCCTGCCCCTTTTCAGGCGGCTCACATCCTGCGGGGAGAGTATGCCAGATAGGCATGTCAAGAATGCCGCGTGCCAACGGATAGATGTTCACAGGGCTCACACCATAAACTGAGTTATAAATAACCATTCCGTCAGCCAGAAAACCGGCATTTTGAAATCTATATCCTCCCTGTATGCCATAGCCTCCTTCGCCATTTACAAGCCTTGCGGCAGGAAGCGGGGAGCCTACGTATGATTCCTCAAAAAGGTTTCTTGCGCTTATCCGTGCGGTGTTGGGCGCATCCACATAATCCATTTTATCTCCATGATAGTCTAGTAAGCCGGATGACGCTGAAATGAGGACCGAATTTTCTGCAATAAGATGATTGTTGGTGTCACCAAGCATGGCTTTTCTCGGAAAAGATTCGATAAAATCGTAAGCATAATTGTTAAAAGTTCTCCATTTTACGTCTGAAACCATATCTGCAAGTTTTTCCTGAATCACAGAATACTCCGCATTTCGGTTAGAATAAATGTACGTTCTTAAGAAATCAAAGGATTGAGTATAGCTATTGAGGCTTCTTTCACAATCAAGGTAAGGATGACCAACAAAACTTGTTCCATCGCATGTGTTTATATTGAGCAAAGCATTTGTTGCCGCATCGGCATATGATTTGTCATTGGTAAGAAGATATGCAAAAGCCAAAGTCCTGATCTTGCCGCCATCTATCCCAGGATTACTTTTATATGTGTTTGCGTAACTCAGTATTTGGGTTCTCATTGTATTGTACGGCGCAATAGTCGTATATTTTTGTATCGGAGTTTCGCTAAAATCCTTGAAAAGCATATACGGCTTTGCAGGAGTCAGATAACGGACAGCCTTGTTGTTGTACGCCCTTGCATCGTCTGCCGAAGATACCCGGATTTCAACTTTATCAAGGGCGCCGCCGTAGCTGTATGAAAAAGAATT
>JAPMTX010000195.1 GCA_026552855.1 Candidatus Methanoperedens sp.
CAAAAAGAAGGGTGAGTGATAGGGATATCTTAAAATTGATTGAGCAAAAACATAAAGCTCGATATTCGGCTAAATTATCTCACCATAAAAGAGGGAGGTAATCTGACAATGTCAAGTTAGATAGTACACCATAATATCACACAATCTGCACGCTTGAGTCTTTTACCAGACATGCGCCACTGTTACTGATAATCTCTGCTGTGCCTGTACACCGGTCGCACAGGGGAATGATGAAGATACTGTCGTGTTCCTCGTTTACGAACTGGCTCACTCTCTTGGCAAGCACAGCCCTGTCGTTGGCATTCAGTTCGCCTCTGAAGGCACTGTACTGGATCCGGGCAAGACCGTAGGTCTGAAGCATGGTGGCAAGCTTCTTTCGCTGCCCGTCATCCGTTATATCGTATACTACGAGGCAATTCATATTATCGCAATCCTCCCTGCGCTGGTTATCTTGAAGCCGTTCCCCTCGCTCACATACCCCATAGCCTTGAGTTCCCTGAGATGGCTGTAAGCCATGCCCTTGGAGATGCCGATCTTTACAGCTATCTTGCTCACCGAGGTCTCACCGCTCTCAAGCTGCTCAAGCACTGCGCGCTTTGTATCCGAAATGCCGAACCCCAGGAGCGGGAACTCAAGCACGAACTGGTCTTCCTCTGTTACATAGACCACCTGCTCTACCATCTCTTTCCTTGCATAGGCGCCAAAGAGCGCGCCGAACGCCTGGGGCTTCCTGCCGCCTGAGACGTTTACGATAACCTTCTGCCCTTTGGCGCTCTCCTCCTCGATTATGGCTGCAACATCTCTGGCAACTTTCACAACGTCATAGACGGTCGTGTATCTCTTTTCCACCTTAAGGACAGAGCCGAAGGTATCGGTGATCATCTTCTCTGCGCGCGCCTTCTCTTCAGGCGCCTTTTCTTCGGTCAGCAGGATGATGCGCGAGGGGGAGAAGCGGGTGGCGCAGACGATTACGGGTTCGATGGAGTATATGGTTGAAATGAGGGTGAGGTTGGTGGTCATTGATGTGTATTTTGAATATAAATGTATATATTCTTTACTGAGGTATGAATGTTTGCGGTATAAGAGTGAATGACTTTGGAGTATAATTAAGTTATTAATACAACAGTGATGGTTATAGGTATACATGTGCATAGTAGAGCAAAAGAGTTATATATTCTAATATCATAGGGGATTTCATGAACCAAGGGGTAGGATATGGACGGAAGCTCGATTGGCGCAGGGATGAGGCGCGGAGGAAGAGAGAGGCGGTAATAAGTGCTTGAATTATACGATCACCAAAAAGCAATGCAAGAGCCAATGCGTGAGCGGAAGAATGCGCTTCTTCTGGCGCCTTGTGGAAGCGGGAAAACTCTTGCAGTGGTATATAACTGGTTAAAAGAGCGCCCGACCAAACATTTGATTTATGTTTTACCTACAACAACCCTTCTTAAAAGCATAAAACAAGATATTATAGAGCTAATTCAAGGAAAAGAAGGAAAACCAGATGCTGTAAAGGAATTGGGCTACAGAATTGTCAATTTAGAACAGACCGGATTCAGCGACCCTAAATTGATAAGTATCGCCACCGATTACGGGGAAGAAAGGGAATCAAAGCTCTACGCCCATGATATAATTATTACGACAATGGATAGTTATATTGCGCGCCTTTATCGCAGTTCTTTGACGCCCAGGAAATTCAGGGATTTGCCTATTGCCCGCATTTTTAATTCAACTACTGTTTTTGATGAAGCGCAGATGTATGACAATTACACTCACACTCTGGCACGCTATACTTTTAAATTATTGAGGGAGGGAAGCGCGCACCATATAATCATGACTGCTACGCTTAGCGATAATATGATAAAATTCTTGGAATTAAAAGATGAAAAAGATTACAAGAAAATTCCAGTTTCTAATGATAAATGGATGAGTTTCACAGGTAAAAAACAAATCGCAAAGGTTGTTGAATTCAATGATTTTGCATCAAAGGTCGAAGAAATAATTAATGAAAATAAAATCTCAAAAGCTTTGATAGTTTGCAACACGGTTGGTAAGGC
>JAPMTX010000016.1 GCA_026552855.1 Candidatus Methanoperedens sp.
TCGATTCAGAAGATTACTCATAAGATGGGAGAAAAAACTTCAGAATTATATAGCACTACTACATTTCGCATGCGCATGGATTACTTACAGGGCAGCTGGACTTTTCGGATAGGCTCTTATTAGGTTTTTGCTGATACTCATTGTTTATGCTTTAAATTTGGCTCAGGTTGGTTTTCCATTTTTTACTAAAAACAGGTGTATATAATCCAGAAAAACTTGAGTTTACTCTTTACGGGCTGATTGATTGTTACCTTTCAAAACCTTCACCAGCATCCTTATCGCATCCACGATATCGTACTCGGAGGCTCCCCAGTGCACCACTGCGCCGTCTACGCCGTTGATGTTCACCATGCCTGATTTTTTGCTCTGGCAGCATCGTGTGATAAAAGGCTTCGTGGGCATGTACAGTTCAGCCTTAAGAGGGCACATATTGATGTGCCTGTAGGTTAGGTTGGGGAACCGCAGTTCGAATATCTGCCTTGAGATATCGCAGCCCACAAGCTCTGAGTTATTTTCGATGTCCGTATCAGTATCAAGGTATTTCCCTTTAAGCTCAGAGGCGTAGCAGGGGAAGACCGCTCTTTCGCCCTCGAACCTGCGAAGATCTATGAGGCTTTTCGTGAATCTTATGTTCAGTTCCCCCAGTATTCCGCTTCTGACAAGCCTGTCTATCGCAGATGCGAGCCATGGGGGCTCAGGTGGCATGATGTCGATGATCTCTATCTCCATAATCTCATGAAGGCTCGGCTCGTGCACAAAGGTGATGTGCCTGTCCATGCCCTCAAAAATGACCGTGTTCACGTCCCCTCTGCACAGCGGGAGGGCTGATTCGATGAGGCGCGTCCTGTCGTGGGCATCGAGTTTTTCCCGGAACTTTATTATCTCTTTTCCCTGTGCGAGCAATTCAAGCGAGATAAGTTTTTTAAGCAGTCCTTCGCCTTCGCTTTTTACCCTGTAGATAGAATATCCCGACGGCAGGTCGGAGATAAGGTATTCAGTTGAGAAATATACCGGATACCCTATCCGCCCGGTCGGGTCTGTCCTTGTTATGCCCACGCTTTTGTATTCTGCCGGGAATATCACTGAAATACCTTCTTTTTCCTGTGTTCCACAAGCCCGCCGTCAGCCAGGATCTCGCGCAGGAAATCCGGGAGCTTTGTGCCCTGGTAGCTCCTGCCTTTATTTCTTACAAGTCCCTCCCCCAGGTCGATCTCAATAACATCCCCCTGGCTGCATTGGATTTTAATCTCGATGATCGGCAAACCCACGTTGATGGCGTTCCTGAAGAATATCCTCGCGAAAGATTCAGCCACCACGCATGCAATGCCGGCATGTTTTAAAGCAAGAGGCGCCTGTTCCCTGGACGAGCCGCAGCCGAAGTTCTTGCCAGCCACGATTATATCGCCTTTTTGCACTTTCTGCGGGAACTGCGGATCGATGCCCTCCATCGCGTGCGCAGCAAACACGCTCATATCCGTGGTGCGCAGGTACTTGCCAGGGATGATGACATCCGTATCTATGTTATCGCCGAACTTCCATACCCTTCCGGATATTCTATCGATGTTCTTATTCATTGCTTGCCCTGCGTATTTGTTCACGGCAAACATAATGATTTTGGTGAGAAGCCCTTTTATCGTCTTTTTCTCTTGTGGATATTATTGTGGATATAGACCGCTGCAAAGAATATTGGTATTACTGCCACTAATACCGTTATCCTCCAGAACGTATGCTTCTCATCTTTCTCTTCAAGCGGCTGTACTCCGGTCGTTCCCGGTGAGGCAGGCGAATAACCGTCTGAAGTTATATTCGCTGCCTGCCCTTCCACCGCGTCAGCCGCAGGAACTGCTGCTTTAAACATGGTTATCGCAAACGGAGAGAATTTTTCTGTCAAAGCAGTATAATATACGAATTTACCATCCTCTCTTATCTTCCGGGTGGGCAGCCTTACCCATTCGGTATCATAGCGGACAAGAACAACAGAGCCGCCGTTATCAACCCAGTCCCTCTCAATCCTGAAGGTCACTTCAGCATTCTTTATATTCCTCGGCACGGCAAAACCCGATGTACCAACCCAGATGTTGATATTCCTGTAGACCATACCCGGAGCCGGCGCCTTTACAAGCGCAGAAGTGTTCCTCAGCACTTCTACTGCTGCATTGACCTCTCCCGCGCTGATATTGCCTGTTATATTGATAAATAGCACAGGGTTACTGCGGTTTGTGAATGCATACGCAGTGGTTTTGTCTTTAAAGATGTGAAGGTCGTATTTCTCTTTTACCTCTATGTTCGTGGCGTTCTCTCCTGAGGGTCCGCCCCCGCCGCCTCCACCTCCTCCGCCGCCGCTTCCGCCCTCCTGGGACGATGTTGTAAAGCTCCTTTCAGAGCCGTTGGCTGTATTGCCGCTGTGGTCAGTGCTGCTGACCGTATAATAGTACCTGGTGCCTGCCGATAACCCTGTTAACTGTATGCTGTGAGAGGTTGCATTTGAGGTATTTTCTTCAGTCAAGGTATAAGCGCCGCTCCCTGTGCCGTACCTTACAAGGCTCTGTGAAGCCTCATCCGTAGTCCAGCTTATTATGGCTGAGCCTGTGCCGATAGAGGACTCGGTCACCCCTGAGATGGCTGGCGGGGTTATATCAGCAAGAGGCGCGAATACCGAAAAATGGCTGGTATACCCGGAAACTGTTTTGTTCAGCGTGTCTACGCTTGAGTTATCTGTGATCTCCCAGCTACTGGCAGTTGTATTGTAGAACCACAGCCTCAGCTTTGATTCATCTCCAGAGATGAGGGAGGAATTGTATTTCATCTCAATCCGAAGCGGCTCATTAAAGCTCAGGTTAGATATGTTCAGCGCAACCCCGGCGTAACTTAAATTATTATGCTCAGGGATATCGACAGGAGCTATCAGGGGCTCGCCGGACAGTTCTGCTGCTTCCGGCGCGGTGATTGAGATGTTGAACTCTTCGGAGCCAATCGTAAAATTAGACGACGTTCTGGCACCGGGGATCACGCTGATTACCTTTTTGATTCCAAGAATTATGCTGGCAGATGTATTGCTGTTATTATGCAAATCTGTCACATTTACAGGAAGTCTGACCATGGTGCCGTTTATGCCCATCATGCTGGCGGTTACATTAAACAGCCATATGCCGCTTGAATTCATCATCTCCTGGGTTGCATTACCCCCAACCCTGCTGAGATTTACCGCAACGTCTTTTATGCCGCTTACATTGGCAAAGTCGCCTGTCCTTACTGTCAGAATTGCATAGTCTGTCCCGTCAGAGATTATCGAATCCCGGGAGGCTCTTGCTGAGTCTACAAGGGGCGGGGTCGTATCTGTTATGTTGAGCAGGATATTGGTATTCTCAACATTCCCCGCGCCATCTGTGGCGTTTACTGAGAGCAAGAAGTTCCCAACTTCGACAGTATCTACTGTTAATTGCCACACATCTCCTCCAACATTCTGCATAGGACTGTTTGAGAGTCCGCCTATTGAGCTTAAGTTTACAGTTACCTGCGAGATGCCGCTTGTATAATCACCGACATTTGCCCTTAATACGGAGCTGCCCGAACCGGCTTCGATCTGAGAGGGGATTGCACTGGTACTGATAATGACTGGCGGAGTGTTATCTACGGTAACGGATAACTGAGTGAAATTATTTGCATAGCCCATGTTATTGTACGCGGTAATGTTGAGGTGGTAAATCCCATCTGAAGCATTAACTACCGCACTATCATTTACCCAGAATCCGGAGTCGTATGTTAACTGCAGATCTGAAAGGGATGCGTTTATAGATGATGCATTCACGCTGATGTTCTTCACACCCGCTATAGAATCTGTTACCGTTGCGTTAAGCGTTATTGCAGTGCCGTTTCTGGCAGCGCCGGTCGCCTGATAGATTGTCGGGTTTGCGGCAACGGACGGAGCAACTGCCGCAAATACATTTATTCTTCCTGCACCGTATATATCATCTTTACCTGGAGTGCCTAAATCCAGTGAAGCTGCTTCCAGGATGTTTTTTATCTGCGAAGGC
This sequence comes from Candidatus Methanoperedens sp., assembly GCA_026552855.1. Taxonomy (GTDB): domain Archaea; phylum Halobacteriota; class Methanosarcinia; order Methanosarcinales; family Methanoperedenaceae; genus Methanoperedens. The sequence continues at coordinate 4,035 of JAPMTX010000016.1, forward strand.
AAAAGAGTTGAGCCGTTTTCCTTTGCAGCATGCAGAATAAGAGCGACAGCACCTGAGACATGCGGCGTTGCCATTGAGGTGCCTGACATAACCGAATAACCGTTTGTAAGGTAGTATAATGATGTGATGCCGACGCCGGGTGCAACTATGCCATGGTCAGCCATAGCCGCTCCCCTGCCGGAAAAACCTGCCGCCGTATCGGTGCTGTCAACTGCACCTGCTGCGATCGCATTCTGGATGCAGGCTGGCATGGAGATACTGCTTCCATCATTCCCTGCCGCAGCCACTACGACCACACCTGCGTTTACGGCGTTATTGATCGCGACTGTTAAGGCAGGATAATCTGCATCGCAATTAGATGTCGTATAGCTACCCGCGCCCAGGCTCATGCTTATCACATCAGCCCCATTATCCACTGACCATTCTATTCCACTTATCACATCGCTAAGATAACCCCATCCTTGTGCATTTAGCACTTTCACCCCGAACAGGCTTACATTCGGCGCCATGCCCGTGGTAGTTCCTCCGCTCCCGTTACCGCCTACCGTACCTGCGACATGGGTACCGTGACCATAATCATCGTAGGCTGATGGATTGCTGTTCACAAAATCCACCCACTTTATGACCCGTCCTGCAATATCCGGATGCGCTGCATTGATCCCTGTATCAATCACAGACACGTTAATGGTGCTGCCGTCAATTCCAAGTGCCCAGGCGTTTGTAGTGTTTATACGCCTTATTTCAGATGTAGCACTGCTAATCTGCTCATTTGAGACCAAAGAGGAGTAATCCTCAAGAATCTTAACCTCTGAATCAAGCTCTATGCCTGCTATATCATCACGCATTGAAAGCTTCTCTATGAGATCCGGCGATGCGTTCATAGCTATGGCATTTACAATCCTGAGTTTCTTTATTTTATATGCTTTCCCTCTGTTTTTTTCTTCGTTCAATAGAACCGCAAGCTCACCCTGGTGCTCCGAAGCCATCTCATTCATCGCTGCCGCCTTACCTTCTGGAATTGTCTTAAAAGATGCCCTATCGTTAAGCATGATTATTACAGGTACATTTTCGCCTTTTAGCATGAGGTGTTTTACATCCGCTGCAACCTTATCGCTTTTAGCCTCGGTCCCCGTTGCAAATATCCCTGAGATGAGTAAAAACAATGATGTAAGCGCAATTATTTTCTTACCTGAGACAGATCCCTCTTTTTTCAGAACCATCAGCTACCTGGTTTTCATCTTGAATTTAAGTGGTTATAAAAAATGGAGAAGATGAAAATCATCTTCTCTTTTGTTTAAACAGGTAGACCGCGCTGAGCATTGCCACAGCCAGCACGATGCTAAACCCTGGAGCATTCTCTTTCGGAGCTGCCGGGTTCTTTGTCGAACCAGTCTGTGAGCCCGCTGCTGTTGATCCCGTTGCTCCCTCTGCTTGCGAATCAGGAGTCTTCAGTGCCACTATGGCAAAGCTTGAGAAGCTGTCTGTCTTTGCCTCAAAATGCGTGAATGTCCCATCTTTACTCTTCTCTGCAGTCTCAAGCATTATCCATTTGCTGCCGTCCCATTTCGTCAGTTTGACGTCGCTTCCCGCAAGGCTGTTGCTGCTGAGCCATGTATTCTCGACCTTGAACCTGACGAGCGCCTCTTTTATCTTCTTTGTCCCGACTATGATGTTCAGGTTCTTATATACAGTTCCAGGTGGTGGAGCTGCGACGTTCTTTGATGTGCCTTTGAGCGATTCTACCCTTACTGCTATGTAATTTTCGTTCTCCTTACCTGTAATAACCACCTGGGTTATTCCATGCTCGGATGCGCTGAACAAATATGTGACTGGCTTATTGAAGATGAGACTCTCATCGTGTCTTTCCGCCTTCTCTATGTTAGAGCTTGGTTCGGTTGTCGATACGCTACCCAGACTGGCACCGCCTCCACTACTACTACTACTGCTTGTTGAGGTAGTCCCCACAATCGTAGGACCGACACCTGAGAAGTGCGGGATCCTGAGCCAGAGGGTGCCATTCGTTGAATCGATATAGCACTCTGAGGAAGCATTACTGGTACTGCAAGACATGCCTGATGAACCGAACCAGGCATTGTTAAAGCCGCTGTAATCGGAAGGTCTGTCCGCCGACGTGTTCCCGGCGCTCGAATCCCATACCGAGTTCCAGTTCTCATCGTAAAGTTTCCCGATTTTAACTCCTGAAATGCTGATACCTGAACTGATTGGTACTCCTATAAGGACTTCATCATAGATTTCAGGACCTTTGCTTCCGAACCTCCATGCCTGCTCCACAGATGAGCCGCTCTGTGACTGGCTTGCGCTCTCGTCGAACAGCGCATCAGGTGGTCCTGAAGCCAGCATATCTACGTTCTTGTAATGCACCGTTATCCTCTGGCTTGGTTTCTTTATCCTCATGCTTATCTTGCCGCCGCCCATAACCACCTTGAATGGATCGAACTCACTTATTTCCTGTCCGTTCGTTGGATCGGGCATTAAGGAGCAACCAGATGCAGGATTCGGGACGTCGCATTCCGATTTGCTCAGCAGCATATCCAGCATTATATCTGAGAACGCTGATTCGTCCGGCTTCCCCGGTCTGAACGTTGTCAGGCTGATACTCACAGGCTGTGACTGCAGTTGCGAAACGTTCTTTGATGTCTTAAGCGGTGCGAAATTCTGCGTGAATATATTGATCTTCTTTATGCTCGCATTGATTGCCGGGAAAGAGAATGCCCCGCTGTCTGCTTGCTGAACGTCTAACATCCACTTAAAATTCGGTCCGTTAGCATATACTGTTGAGTAATCAACCTCAACTTCGATATGCGCAAAGCCGGTTATAGGATCGCTTCCGTTCTTCAGCTGGAAAGGCAGTTGAGGGGTCGTTACATTCACGTTCTGGGAGCCTGGAGGTCCAAAACGACCTGCATCCATTACCGCAATGTTTTCTACAGCTCCTAGCAGCGGCTGTAACGTGAAGTTAAAGTTAGCTACTGGTGAATCTTCGTAGTTCATGGTTATATTTCTGAAAGCTCCATAATAAGTGCCGCTGCGGTTTGCTACTGCAAAGAGCATTATGTTCGCGCCTGAACCCATCGCTGAGCCGGGTAGAGTAATATTGTAGGAGCCATTCGTTGCATTATACATATCAGACTCTGGATTCTGCCGGTTGAATGCGCTCATGTTGGAAGGCATCGGATGATCTTTACCTATCATATTTCCCGGTTCCATCAGATAGGTTATTATAGTAAAGTTATTGAAGTTAGCCGAGCCGTTGGATAAATTTGCATAACCGGTCACCCTTCTTAGTCTCATAGATGTGTTAAATGTTATATTTGCTGTATTATTTGGGTACGTGGAAAGATTATTCAGATCAACGCTTATAGGTAAACTCTGATTAGGGAAAATCATGATAGAATAGCTCCGTTCCAAAGGAACATATATGTTATTTACGTTTTCTACTTCAGCATTGAAGTTTTCTGCTATCGGATAACCCAGTCTTGTATCCTTTATCATGTACCTGAATTGCTTGTTGACACCAGTCTCGTTGGTCGCGTTTAAATTTATTGTACCGCCGCGCCTCAGATAGAAATTCATCGGGCTGCCTACCGTAAGCTGAGAGATCATCTGGTGCGGAAATTGTGGCAGCGACTGCCCGATATAATCGAGAGTTGTCCCGTTAAAATGCTTTATTACAGGCTTATAAAAGTACTGCGTATCATTAGCTAATGATACGTTTACACTAAAATATCCTGTTCCATTACTCGAACTGTAATTCGTTTGAACAACTGTCGGCGGTCCTCCCTGACCCATCTGGTAAACCACAATGCTGACATTTGTGTTGCTCAGTACAGCGTTTGTCTCGTTAAATGTATATCCTCTAAACTCAAATGCATCTGCCGCTCCTGCCGCAACCACGGAGAGCAGCAGCCCCAGCAGTGCAAAATATATAGTTCCCTCTAAACTTGCGGGTTCTTTACCCATAACTTATTCATCTCCTCCAGATTCATTTAGCATCATAAGCATAATAATGATAATGATTACCATATATAAAACTTACTATTTTTTTATTGTATCGTCCTAAAAAATCCTGTACTTTCCTTCAAAACCCCCCGCGCCACGCGCAACCGATCCTCAGCAAGCAATACAGTTAAATGAATCAAGAGATAATGAATATGCAGCGAGGTTAGTTGATGAGAACAAAAGTCATAATAATGGGCGCGGCTGGGCGTGATTTTCACAATTTCAATGTTTTTTTCAGGGATAATGCGGATTACGAGGTTGTAGCTTTCACAGCCGCACAAATTCCGGGAATTGCCGGGCGCACGTATCCAAAAGAGCTTGCAGGCTCACTGTACGATAGGGATATTCCCATCTATCCAGAGGAGGAACTGCATGGGCTGATAAAGGAGCATGACGTAGACCAGGTAATCCTGGCATACTCCGACCTGTCCCATGAAGCTGTCATGCAGAAAGCCTCCCTGGTCTTAGCTGCAGGGGCGGATTTCAGGTTAATGGGTACGAAAAGTACCATGCTCCGGTCAAAAAAGCCGGTGATCTCCGTATGTGCGGTCAGGACAGGCTCAGGCAAGAGCCCCACCTCTCAGAAACTGGTGGACATATTGAAGGGGAAGGGGCTCAGGGTAGTTGTGGTGCGCCATCCCATGCCGTACGGCGATCTGCGCAAGCAGGAATGCCAGAGATTCGCCGTCATGGATGACTGCATCAGAAACGAATGCACCATAGAAGAGAGAGAGGAATACGAGCCGTACATCTGCTGCGGCACTGTAGTTTACAGCGGTATAGACCATAAGAAAATCCTTGCCTCGGCTGAGAAAGAAGCGGATATCATCATTTGGGACGGCGGGAACAACGACATCCCGTTCTATAAACCCGACCTGCATATCGTGGTCGCAGACCCTCACAGACCCGGGCATGAGCTCACCTACTATCCTGGGGAAGTGAACGTGCTGCTTGCGGATGTGGTCATTGTGAACAAGGTGGACTCGGCTAAGAAAGAGGATGTTGAACAGGTAATAAAAAACGTGAAATCCATAAACAAAAGAGCGAAAATAATACGGGCTCGGTCTGCTATAACCGCAGATAACTCTGAAATGATAAAAGGAAAGCGAGTCCTGGTAGTGGAAGACGGACCCACGCTCACGCACGGCGGCATGGCTTACGGCGCAGGCTCGATAGCTGCGAAAAAATACGGAGCAAAAGATATCATTGACCCAAGACCTTATGCCGCAGGGTCGATCTCCAGGGTCTATGAGGATTTCCCGCACCTGGGAGCTGTGCTTCCTGCCATGGGATACAGCACTGCACAGATGAAGGAACTGGAGGATACTATAAACGCTGCGGATTGCGATGCTGTGGTTGCAGGCACGCCCATCGACCTGGGAAGGCTGCTTCAGCTTAACAAGCCTGTTGTGAGGGTGAGGTACAGGGTCGAGGAGATTGATGTCAGGCTACAGGATATAATTGAGAACTGGTTAAAATCGAGATCATCCTGAGGATATGCTATTTTCCTTCTCTCACAAGTATTGTAAAGTAGAATGTTGAACCCCTGCCAGTTATGATTATTTGAGAACTTGACTATAGAGTTAACTATATATACTAAATAATGATAATGATGATAATATAAAAACGAAAATACTGACTTAGAAATTTATATCGGTAAATATAAATACTACTGGCGTTGGAACGGAGATGAAAAATTTTGAGAAAAGTAATCCCTGTTTTGCTGGGCATGATCTTGCTAACAGTAATTTCTGGCTGCGCTACAACCGAAAGTCCGGCGGTAGATATTAAAGTCAATGAAACGCCCACAAAAACTTATGAAGGTAAAAAAATCCTTTACATAGATTCCTATCATGCAGGTTATGAGTGGAGCGATGGTGAGACAAGAGGTATTGAAAAAATCCTTAACGATACTGGTGTTGAACTCAAAATTCTCAGGATGGATACCAAGAGAAACGATTCAGATGCATTCGGAAAACAAGCTGGACTAAAGGCTAAATCTGTTATTGAAGAATTTAAGCCTGACGTTGTCATTGCTTCTGATGATCCTGCTTTTAAGTATGTTATTATGCCTTATTACAGGGATGCGACCCTACCTTTTGTTTTTTGCGGCATTAATTGGGATGTTTCT
>JAPMTX010000159.1 GCA_026552855.1 Candidatus Methanoperedens sp.
AAAAAGAAGGGTGAGTGATAGGGATATCTTAAAATTGATTGAGCAAAAACATAAAGCTCGATATTCGGCTAAATTATCTCACCATAAAAGAGGGAGGTAATCTGACAATGTCAAGTTATGCTATATATACATGATGGCTTCTATTTTCGATAGCAGGAGCACTTATCAATGCCTGTTCTTCCCACTTTCCGGGAATATTTCCTTCTTTCAGTGAATCCATTATTACACGTTCCCTTGCACAAACAGGTATGCAGATAGATCAGCGATACGTACGCGATACGTATCTGCATACGGTCATGGCATAGATAGCCCAAGCTCTACCGGCAGGATAATAGTTACTGCCTTATATATCAGCACACTCTCAGAGGCTTATTCAGGCTTTATCCGCCGTGTTCTTTCCTGTGCTCCTCAAGCGACTCATGCCCGTGTTTTCTCTTTGTCGCCTCACCGCCCCTGGGACCGCCCTTCTTCCCGGCCGCGGAAAGCTTCTCATGCACATCGGGCGATATGCCTTCCTCGCGTATCTCCCTTGCGCGCTCCTCTCCGCCTTTCTTACCTATCTCGTGGTAGAATTCGTAGGTGTAAGGCTTTTCGGCACCTCTGGCAGGTTTCGGCTCAGCTGCTCTAGCAGGCTTTGGCTCAGCGGCTCTCATCTCTCCAGCTTTCATCTCTCCAGCTTTCATCTCTCCAGCTTTCATTTCACCGGTCTTCATCTCACCAGCTTTAGTCGCAACCGCCGCCCCCTCGTGAGTCCTCACCTCACTTACCTTTGTCTCTCCAGCCCTGGTCTCTTCTTCTCTCTTTTCCGCCTCAGGCATTACAAGCTTTTTCAGTTTGCTGAGTATGCCTTTTTCTTCCTTCTCGCCAGCTTCTTCTCTTTCTTCTTTTGGCATCTGATATCACTCCCTATTCAATTCGTATGGTCGTATTACCCCAATGAGCATTCTATGTTCCATTCTATAAAGATATTTTGGTGATTATGCTGCACTGGCGCTGTTTTTGAGAAACTTGTGCAATGCCCAGCAGTCCAGGGAAGGGGTTGATAATCATATACAGGCAATAGATACAAAGTTTTATTCTAATATGTGCCTATATTCCTATTCATAGTCGAGGGAGTTTTGCAGTGGTCGCATTGAATCTTGACAATATCTTTAATCCAAAGAGCATCGCCGTAGTTGGAGCCAGCGATGAGGAAGGTACGGTCGGCTATATACTCATGAAAAACCTCACCGGATTCGGATATAAGGGGAAAGTTTACCCAGTCAATATCCGAAAACCTGAGATACTGGGCATAAAAGCCTACAAGACCGTGGAACAGCTTCCTGAGGCTGTAGACCTTGCCGTGATCGCCACTCCAGCCAGGACTGTCCCTGATATACTGGAGAGCTGCGGAAAAAAAGGCATAACCGGGATAATCATTATTTCAGCCGGGTTTAAGGAGATAGGACCTGAGGGAAAAGAGCTTGAGGACAGGATACTTGAGATAAAGAAAAGATACAACCTCCAGATAATAGGACCTAACTGCCTGGGCATCATCCATCCTGACATCAATCTCAATGCGACCTTTATACCCAAAATGCCAAAAGTCGGCAGCATCGCATTCATTTCCCAGAGCGGAGCACTGGGTTCGGCTATTCTGGACATAGCCACGCACGAAAACATAGGCTTTAGCAACTTCGTCTCTGTGGGTTCAATGATCGATGTGGATTTTGGCGACCTCATAGACTATTTTGGTACTGACCCGAAGACTACGAGCATCCTGATGTACATCGAAGGTATAACCAACGCCAGGAAATTCATGAGCGCTGCAAGGCATTTTGCACGGTCAAAACTCATCCTCGTGGTAAAATCAGGGCGGTTCATCGAGAGCGCAAAGGCTGCAGCCTCACATACAGGCGCGCTTACAGGCGAGGATATGGTATACGATGCGGCGTTCAAGCGCGCCGGGATCGTGCGCGTCGAGGAGATAGGCGACCTTTTCAACTGCGCTGAGGCTTTAGGCAGGCAGCCTCTCCCGAAGGGACCGAACCTTGCTATCATAACCAATGCAGGCGGTCCAGGCGTTATGGCTGCTGATGCTGTCATTGCAAGGGGAGGAAAGCTGGCTGAATTGAATCCCCAAACGATAGAGACGCTCAACAAAGTTCTTCCCCCGTTCTGGAGCAGGGGGAACCCGATAGATGTCCTGGGGGATGCAGGAGCAGACAGGTACAGGGCTGCAGTAGAGGCATGTTTTAAGGATGATAATGTTGACGGGATATTGATAATCTATACCCCTCAGGGCGGCTCAGATCCTGCTGAGATAGCACGGAGCATTGTAGACCTCTGCAGGGTTGAAGACTCGTGCAAGAAAACATATCTGACATCTTTCATGGGCTACGAGGAGGTAGAAGAGGCAAACCGTATTTTTGCAGAAAGCGGCGCACCTACCTATTATACGCCTGAGGCGGCGGTCGCAACGTTCATGTACATGTACCAGTACAAGCGAAACCTTGAGCTGCTCTACGAGATACCCGGAGAACTGCCCACAGACAGCGTGCCGCCAAAGCGTCCCCTTACTGTTATAATTAGAGAGGCTGCAAAAGAGAACCGCGAAATACTGACTGAGACCGAGACCAAGCATCTCCTTGATCATTACACCATCCCTGTTGCCAGAACGCTGGTCGCAAAAACAGCAGATGAGGCAGCAGCGTTCGCTTCAATGATAGGCTACCCTGTCGTTCTTAAGGTACTCTCTCCTCAGGTCGTGCATAAAACAGACGCAGGAGGAGTAGTACTTGATGTCAGCTCTGAGGAAGAGGTACGGAAAGCGTTTGACGATATCCTGCGCAGGGTAAGAGAGCACAATCCAGAGGCTCAGATCCAGGGTATAACGGTCCAGCCCATGATACGGAAGAGAGGGTATGAGATAATCCTCGGAGCAAGGACAGACCCTCTCTTTGGTCCTGTCATCCTGTTCGGAAGGGGCGGGGTTGAGGTCGAGCTTTACAGGGATGTTGCTGTCGGGCTTCCTCCGTTGAACCGGACGTTAGCCAGAAGGATAATGGAGGAGACGAAGGTATTCCAGCTCCTGAAAGGTTACAGGGACATGCCGCCTGCGAACATCAAGCTTTTAGAGGAGATAATGGTGCGTTTCTCCCAGATACTTGTGGATTTTCCGCAGCTTAGGGAGATCGAGATAAATCCGCTGCTGGTAAATGAGAAAGAGGCTTTTTCTCTTGATGCCCGCGCGGCCATAGATAAGGAACGCGTGTTCACCAGGATTGAGCCGCATGCGCATCTGGTGATAAGTCCGTATCCTGAGAAGTACAGGACTTTATGGAGGCTGCGCGATGGACGACCTGTTATTCTCCGACCCATGAGACCTGAAGACGAGCCCATGTGGATTGAGATGTTCCACAGCCTCTCAGTAGAATCCATACGCCAGAGGTTCTTTGAAATCATAAGGGAACCGGTGGCGCACGAGTTCAGTGTACGGTTCGCCAACATTGATTATGATAGGGAGATCGGCATAATCGCTGAGCTTGAGGAGAAAGGGCGAAGAAAAATGGCAGGGGTTGTCAGGCTCCTGGTCGAGACCGATGGTAGAACCGGGAGAATTGTCTTTATCGTAGCCGACCCGTGGCAGAGGAAGGGTCTGGGCATGAAACTCGTGGATTACATAATCGAGATTGGAAAGGATAAGAAACTTGAAACGATATATGCACTGGTACTGCCTGATAACTACAGAGCCATAGGACTTCTGAAGGAGGTGGGATTCACTTTTGATTTCAGCTCCAAAGACTTTGTAAGAGCGACCCTAAACCTCAAAGAAGAGGAATACGAGATCGAGGGCATAGTACAGAGGGGCATGGAAGTCCTGCAGGCGGCAGAGAGGGAAGCAGAGGCTGCACACGAATGAAAACATTATTGTTCAAGTAAACCATGTAAGGTCGGTATGAGTTTCCTGGGCACTTCTGCCGGTTCAGCCGCTGATTTAACTTTGATCATTCAAATAGCAGGGTTCATAATACTCTCCCTTGGAGTTATGCATGTAAAAAGAAAGGATTTCCCAGGGCATTTCAGGATGGCAAGACTTACGGTCTTCTGGGGTGTCGTAGCTTTTTTATGGATGGGTTACTCCTTCATGGTCAATTTCCAGGGAATTACGGCTCATATAACAACCATGCGGAGCATGCTTGCGATTTCCCATATCACCATTGGAACCTTGGCGCTGCTTGCAGGCATATCCTTTGCAACAAACAGGCTGATAAAAAAGGTCAGGTATCAGATGAGGGCTGTGTTCCTACTGTGGGCTGCAGCACTGTTCCTGGGGATTTCTTTGTATGCAGTATATTACGTGTATTTTTAATAAGGATTGGACCTGACCGGACTGAGAGCCAATACTATCAAAAGGCTTAAATGCAAAAAAACCATCTTAGCGCATCCCAAGTCCGGATAGTGTAGTGGCCTATCATGAAGGCCTGTCGAGCCTTCGACCCGGGTTCAAATCCCGGTCCGGACGTTTCTTTTCTTTTACCAATATGCTTATGCATAGTAGTGTACAATTATAGTTGTAAAGGGAGGTTATGTTTATACCTGCACTCAGAAAACGGAAAACATTCTCAGAGAAATGTCCCGTATGCGGTCGTGACCTGCATCCGCTTGGCGATGACGCAATCCCTCTCAGCGATGAGACGGTCTATTCGGATGAGCTTGCGCCCAATGTACCGGTCCTTGCCGAGGTAAGCCCTGGTCACTGGGTAAAAGTGGTCGAGAGGAAACCTGCAAAAACATAAAAAAGCATAAACATTAAGAAATAGGACGATTACTTTGGTGTATGGTAAGAGTAATCGGTATAGATCCCGGAACCAAAAGCTTCGATTTTTGCGGTCTTGATAATGACAGGATAATTCTTGACAGGTCAGTACCCACCCGGGATATCGCGGATGAGCCGGGGCTGATCCCGGAGATAATAAAAGAAACAGGGGCTGACCTTGTCGCTGGACCCTCTGGCTTTGGCATCCCTCTGACAGGCATACAGGATATCGGGGAGCGGGAGATGTTTCTGATGTCGCTTATCAAAAAAGGGGATAAGAAAAGCATACTCGGTATGAGGCGCTCCATAGACAGGATGAGGCAGGACAGGCTTCCTGTCGTATTCCTGCCTGGCGTCGTTCATCTTCCAACTGTCCCGTATTACAGGAAGCTCAATAAGATCGATATGGGCACGGCTGATAAGCTCTGCTGCACCGCGCTAGGGATACATGACCAGTCGCGGAGGCTAGGTACGAGCTACAGCGAGACATCCTTCATACTGCTGGAGATGGGATACGGATATACAGCCGCAGTAGCGGTAGAGGAGGGGAAGGTCATAGATGGGATAGGGGGAAGTACGGGCAACATAGGGTTTCTTTCCATGGGAGGTATGGATGCAGAGCTTGCTTACCTGCTGGGGGGGTTCAACAAGGAGCTTGCCTTCAGGGGCGGGGTGGAGGCTATCGCAGGAGCGCCAGAGAAGCTGATTGGGAACGAGAACGCTCTGAACGCATATCTTGAGGGTGCTGTTAAAGATGTCATGTCGCTTACCGTATCTGTAGAACCCGAAGAGATTCTTGTGTCGGGCAGGATATCAAGGGTCGGGGGGATTTTCGAGGGGATAAAAGAGCGCACAGGTATCGCATCAGTCCGAAGGCTTGGGGGATTCCGTGTCAGCAATGTTAAAGAAGCAGCCCAGGGCGCGGCTCTTATTGCAAACGGCATCGCGGGGGGGGGATATAAGGAACTTATAGACGTGATGAGGATAAAAGAGGCAAAGGGGACATCGCTGGATTATATACTGCTGCCTGAGATAGAGAGGCTGAAGGAAGAGTACGGTATTTGAACGTATAACATTCTTTTTATCTATTGCTCAAACACCAATGCCAAAGCTTTTTAAATAATCAAGACATCTTGAGGTTTCACGCCGTGGGCTCGTGGCTTAGCCAGGATATAGCGCCGGGCTTCTAACCCGGATGCCGAGGGTTCGAATCCCTCCGGGCCCGTGGCTGACCAGAATTCAAGTAATGCGCCTCGGTGGCTTAGGGGTATAGCGCGTCCTTGGTAAGGACGAGGTCGAGGGTTCAAATCCCTCCCGGGGCTTTCTTTAACCACATCCATAGCCTTTGGGATTTATAAGCAGAGAAAACAAGAAAAGAGGCTAAGAACATGGTTAAAGAGGATATACATAACCTGAAAGGCGTTTTAGACAGGAATTCTGAGAAGTATCTACTTCAGCTATTCCCAGACGATCAGGAAGATGTTAGACGTTTTACAAATAATCTATTGGCTCAGGGTATCTCGGCTGGGCGGGTAGTCAAGTACCTTTACAGCTTGGTCAGCATAAGGAGAAGACTGAATAAAAGTTTCAGGTCCGCGAAAGAAGATGATATAAAGCGTTTTGTCGTCGGACTTGAGAAAAGCGAGTATGCTGAATGGACTAAACATGATCTCAAGATTATCCTCAAAAAATATCTGCACTGGCTGGATAGAGGGGATATGATTAGCTGGTTGAAGGTTAAAACGATCAAAAACAGGAAGCTACCAGAAGAAGTCCTGACCGAGGAGGATATAAAGGCATTAGCTGGAGCTGCATATACAACAAGGGATAAGGGATTTATATTCTCACTTTACGAAAGTGGCTGTCGCATAGGGGAATTCCTCCCCCTGAAGATAAAACATTTGAATTTTGATAAATACGGTGCTGTGTTAAGGGTTACAGGTAAGACTGGGGATAGGAGGATACGGCTGGTTGCCAGTACTCTGGCACTACAAAGCTGGCTAAGCGATCACCCATGTAAGAATGATCCAGATGCGTATTTGTGGTGCAAAACACCAGCTACAAATAACCCGAAATGGAAGAATAATCACTTAAGCTACGGATTTATTTCACGGCTTCTTGAAGAATTAGCAGAAAAGGCGGGGGTTAAAAAGGCTGTAAATGCACATGCTTTTCGCCACGCTAGAGCCACCTTCATGGCATCACGACTCAAAGAACCTGAGATGCGGGAGTTTTTCGGCTGGGGTTCGGATAGCGAGATGCCAGGCACGTACGTACACCTTAGTGGCAGGGACATTGATAACAGCGTATTGAGTATTTACGGATATCAGGACGTAGCGAGATTACAAGAGCCATTACTAAAAGTCAAGCCCTGTCCCCGATGTCAGGAGACAAGCGACCCAGCAAGCCGATTTTGCAAGAAGTGCGGTATGCCACTTGATGAGCGATATGATGTAGATAAACTGGAAGGCTTGGTCGTGGATTTCCTAAAAGTGATGAGCGAGTTTTTCCCCCAAGCGAAGGATAAATTTAGAGAAATTGTGAAATCACGAGGAGCAGAGAGTTTATTTAGCTGATAACTCTTTTGTCAATTTTTCCATTTGCTTTTTCACTTCAATTGCTTCTTTTATAAGTTTCTGATATGCTTCTGGAGTTATATTTTGGCTGGCTGTTAGCATACATTCCAGATTTGGAGTATCTTTAATATTGGATAAGATGTAATCGGGATCAATCGTGTTCCCCAGAGTGCCCTTTATGATATCATGAAAGAACTTAGGGAGATACTGTAAGAATGTCAGATAGTCCGGGCGATTATCTTGTATGCTTTTTGCAACTACAAAGAGCACAATCTCTCCAATCATATTTTTCAGGTTGTCTAATTGATCTAGTGAAGGCTGGAAGGGCTGTGATAGGTTATTCTTTTCAAAAATTTTATGAACAGAAACAATATACTCATGGAATTTCTTAATATCTCGGTTCGAAATTGCTGGTTTTAATAAATTGTCAATTGCTGCATCGATATCATTTAAATCCTGTTCTGGCAGACGGCGATCATGGGCGGTCAAGGTCAGGAACCGTATAGCTAAACCTCTTTCTAGTTCATATATGAAATACTGAGCTCGCAAATCATGATCGAGTTTATTGAGATACAAACATCCATGAGATGTAAGCTTATAGAATTTTTCCCTGCGATCTTTTCCAGGTGTGGGAACTATAAAACCTTCATTAAATAGATATTTCAGGTAATTGTTAAAAGTTTTGTATGGAATGTCGCGATGAATGGATGCCAATTCAGAGTGATTTTTTTCACCAATTAATAGCGACTCCAATATTTTGAATTTGCTATAGTCCGATTTTGGTATTATCATATTTTACTATCTTTATATTTTATATTAAGTGTAATTTGTACATGGTTTTTATAATATAAAAACATTACGGTATAATATGAAGCCAATAAGTCTAAATTTGGAGGAGGATACAATCATTCTTTTGAAAGAGATTGCTCGCTCTGAGGTGATACCGTACACTACCCTTATACGCCAGTGGGTGGTAAAAAAAGTTAGGGAGTACCAGCCACAGGGGGAAGACTGATGCAAAAGATATACGAGCTGCTCCGGTCATGGGTCAAGGAAGAAGAGCAGCCCAAGGCCGCCCCCGAAATTGCAAAAGACAAGGAGGCAGACACTAATGGCAATATGCGCCGCCTCCGCAAATAAATCCCAACCACCGGGAATTGCATACAGCAAGGCACTCACTCTGCTTGAACGGCACGCAATTAAGAGCGGTGGGGGACTTATTTCTTTCCCGGAGTGTCGGCGGGTCCTATCCTGGTTGTATCATCTTGACCGGGAGGAGGTATACCTGTTCCTTGCTGAGCTAGAGGAACAGGGGATGTGCAAGGTTGTTCCTTTTCGAGACGTAAAAATCAGTAGTGGTAGGCAGAAAAGCCAGCAGAGAGAATAATATGCCTGCCGCAGAGGGACTCATCGTGACTGCTGATGGATTTACCTTTAAGAAGTACTCGATATCCATCATTTGCTTTAAAAAGATACTGAACGATAAGCTTGTGTATGTCTATAGTATGGAGCATGGCGAAAAGAGGATTGGCCAAGTTATAAGCTCCAGGTGGTTACCGTTCGAGGAGGACTCAAAAAGAGACAATAAAATTGTCTCTATGTTATTGCGGCAAGATTTCACGAAAGACGAATCTGAAAATATTCTTTTTGGGATGGTTGAAGCTTTCAATTCCCTCCCACTTGAAAAAATACAGGAACTAAAGACTATACAAGAAAAAGAACCAGACGCAACCAAGCCAACTATCGAGGAGAGATATGGGGCTACCACATATTCACTTGCACAGAAAATCCTTGGGGATCCATATAGCTTTCAGATAGTGAGGCACGTCTTAGACTTTGGAACTGCTGGAGAATACCAGAAAAAAATGCTGGTTTTCACTCTGGTTCTGACAGTTCTCTTGGGAAAGCCCACATGGATCATAACATCTGGAAAATCGGGTGAGGGCAAAAGCAATCTCCTTGAAGGTGTTTTTGAATTGCTTCCAGAGAACATGAAAGAGAGAATGAATAGTGGGAAAATAGCCGCCATCTACCGAAAGAGCTTGGAGGACCCATATTATTACGCATTCAAAGTAATATACTTCGGAGATTTGGGATATGAACGAAGACCTTTCAAAATCGGCAAATGCCGAACTAAAAGAGCTATTCTCAATTTTTAGGCAGTTGTCATCGGAAGGAGAAGTACGAAGACCAATTAGCATCAAAAATGAGGAAGGAGAGTGGAAATCGGTAGAAATGACGCTCAAGGGAAGACCATTGCTGATGTTCAGTACGACAGCCACCGAATTCGACGCTCAGATTCAGAGCCGCGCTTTTGTAGTTTATCCTTCAATGACTTCTTTCCAGAACAGCATAGTAGCATGTTTTCAGAGGGTAGAGAATATGCTGCCAGCAACCCAGCGTATCCCTGAAGAAATCGCCATACTCAGGAAAGCCATTGCATGCGCAATTGAAATGCTCAAAGAAGAAAAAATAAAGGTCATTAACCCTTTTACTCCTGCTCTGGATGCTGGAATCTCGGCGGACAGCTCGAATATCAAAAGGGATCGACCGAAAATATACTCACTTGTCAACGCCATAACCTTGTGGCATTCAAGACAGAGGGAAAAATATGAAGGGCACGTGATCTCGACCGTTCTTGATCATCTGTATATGTTGCACATAGCAAGTGAAAGCATCAATGGAATGCTTTCCGGGAGTGGAGATGAGAACTTTCCCAATCTATTCAGGAAAATTAGCGAAAAAATGAAACCTCTCTGTAAGCCTCTATCCGACCTGAAAGCAAAGGCATCATCCAAAGAGATAGATGTGCGGGCGTACGCCTTAAAAGAACTCGAAGAAAAATCCATAACAAACGATATGGTGAAGGACTGGCTAGGGGTAGGCACAAGTTCCGCCGCTGCACTGACCAGACAGGCAGCCAAGAAGGGGATGCTGGTTGTAGACAAGAATAGCAAACCGTATAAGTATTACATTCCAGCCGAAGCATCACGAATAATCGTGAAAACAAACGGACATGTTGCGTTTGGATGCAATGCAACATTACAAGCCTTATTTTCACCGGAAAAGCTCTGTAATGCCTCAGATGGAACATGCAACGAAGCGTACCTAAAACATATAAGACATACTCTCACGCTGGCAGACCTTACCGACCTCAAGACACCGGATTACAGGCTTCCAGATAACCACAAAATAGGAGACGTGTGTATCCGTTCATCTATCTGGGATAGGCAGTTGCAAGGTCAATCGGGGGTTTTTACTAACTTTTATTATCTAAAGAAGCAATTAGATGATGCATTGCAACATAATGCAACATCTCCTACCTCTGATTCAGAAAACCATAGTGAGCAGATAGATACCGAAGTGCCTGGAAACTTCTGCGAGATATGTAATTGCCCCCTCAAAGATGGAGAAGGCGTTAGGTTTCTTATGAGAATGGTACACCCTTCGTGCAAATTCACACCCATAAACGTGGAGGTCCTTATGGATATTCCTAGTTTTGTGGGTGCAGATGAGCGAACATACGGACCGCTCAAGAAAGGAGAAGTTAAAGCTATCCCAGCGCTAAATGCCTTACCTCTAGTCAATAAAAAAGCTGCCATCCGAATACAGGAATCAACAGGCAATAAAACATTTTTTAGGAGAACTGCTGAGTCGTTTGAGCGTGAATGCGATTATTGTGGTGAGAGGCGGTGGTTAAGCTGGAAAGACAATGAAGGCAACCGAGTATGCGATGCATGTAGACAAGAGGAGGAGTGTAATGGTCATTGATTCGATCGTTGCTGGTCAAAGAGATTGGTTGATGAAACTCCAAGAACTAACGAATAAACCAATACTCATCCAGCGGCATATGAGTAATGTTTGGCATCCATGGCAGGATGACATACCGAGCAATCCATACCTTACCCGAAATGTACTCCAGTGCGAGCTATGTTTGGATCCAGACATAACACACGAAGGCCCTTACTGGAACCTGATGAAAGAGGGTATGGATCAGATAATAGCTTTTCTGAAAGGTGCAGGGATACCATACATAATGGCATACACCGGAGGAAAGGGGTTACATCTTCACGTATTTTTTAATACTCAAATTCCACTGCCAGATGATGTTATAAATGGCATAAAAACCTATCAATTAGATGTTGGAAATGAGATGTGAGATGCAGTCCTCCTTTCCCCAAGAGGACCATTGATTACAAAGTAGGGCGAATATTTAGTATGGAGAAATCATACTCTCCTTGCGGATTTTTAACAAAAGCTGGATTATGCGAAGGCTCAAAGTGCCGAGTATTTAAGGGGTGAGATATGGGCAGAAAGGACGGCACCAATCAATACTACCGGCACGAAATGAAGCGTCAGCAGCGGTATCCGCAGACCAAAAGACATGAGATGGAGAAGGTGGGGGAAGAAAACCAGTAATGACCGAGGCAATCCTTACCAAAAAAAGAAATGGACTTATTTACTGTTGATGGCCTCAGTAAACAAACCGGTACTCCATCCTCAGAGTGGGATATGTATGTAGCCAAATTTCCTATGAACATGGGGCGGAATTTACCAAGCTTAATTCTGAATTATGGGTTAGAAAAAAACGAAATTTTGGAGTTTTTTTCTAAATTTGCTAAAATCCCCGCTTCATAATCACGGGTATATTATGAAGTTATACCTGTATAACTCACATATAACAGGCACATACTATGAAGAAACTTCATAATTCTCCTCTTAATTATGAAGTTGTATCCTATCAGATATATAATAAAAAAAGCGTGGTAAAACTACGTTGAACCCCCCAATGAAACCAATCCAATCAAAAAATCGAAGATTACCCCTGTTCAGAGTTTTTGAAATAGCGTTAGCGGGCAAGATTTTCTGGGATATAAATATCAAACAGTATAAACTACCAAATGATATTGATTTTGTAAAAAGAACTCTGGAGAATGTAAATCTGATAAGCTATTAAATATTCTCTGGAAAGATTTATAGTACGAGAATGTTTAGTGATAATAACTGCAGAGGGGAATAAAAACTGAGAGGCAAAATAACAGTCAGAAACATCTCAAACCTTCCTGTAAATTTCGATTATCAGTACGGCTTAGCCTCGATGCTCTATTTCAAACTTGCCGGCGCTGATATCAAGCTGGCAAATGAAACTCACTCCCATCAAGGATTCAAGTTCTATACATTTTCCAATCTTGTGCTGATGAATAGAAAACCCAGCAAATCAGGTCTCTGCTTTGAGAGAGCTTTTTTTATTCTGTCCTCACCTGATGATAGATTCATCAAAAGCTTTGCCGAAGGTCTCCTCCAGCAGCCTGAATTCTATTTAGATGGTCCTCGCGGCAGGGCTGGTTTCGCGATTGAGCGCATTGAGATATTGAAAGAGCTCTCGTTTGGCGATGAGTGCTGGTTCAAGACCCTCTCACCTATATATGTCAAGACAATACGAAAGGAGAATGAAAGCCTGCGAGAGATAGATCTTTACCCGACTGAGCCGAAGTTCTATGAGAACCTCCACAGGAACCTGGTCGAACGCTTCAGCGAATTTTATGGTAAAGCGCCTGCAGATCATTTCGATGTAGTTGAAACCGCAGACATAAAGCCCAAACGCATCAAGATCGCGGAGAGCTACAGGCGGTGCAGTCTCATGAGCCTGCGGCTCCAGGCAAGCCCTGAACTGCTTAAGTTCGCCTACGAAGCAGGGCTTGGGGAGAAGAATGCGATGGGGTTCGGGTGTGTTGAGGTCGTGCCGGGCAGGGGAGCTGACAGGACAGGATATAGAACCGCGGATGAACCCAGATGAGAATATCCATCAATTCAATACATATGCGGGTAATTAGAGGACGAAACCGCAGATGAACGCGGATGAACGCAGATATTTACCTGCATCTGAGTTTATGCATGTTCACCTTTTTACAGGTAAGCAAAATAACCCACCGCAAAGCACGCAAAGAGCGCAAAGGTTATTATTATGCTTCTTTGCGTGCTTTACGCTCTTTGCGGTGTTATAAACGCTGCAGGACATTTTATTTTACCAGTATGTTCTGGGTCAATACTTTCACATCGCTTTCAAAAAGTTTATATTCTCAAAAAATATCTAAACACTGATGAAAGTGAGGAAACGAGGTGGAGAAAGAGAAGATATAGTAATGATAACTGTCCAGTGCTCTATCTGCGGCATGGACATGGACTGCCCGGAATCGATGCTCAGCGCGGACAGGCATTTCTGCGAAAGGTGTACTGACCTCCTGGCTGAGGGGTATGAACCTGAGGAATTGAAGATGGATAAAAAGAGCTTGGGGCGCCATTTTGCGCGCTGCGATGAGGTCGCAGAGAAGATGCTGGATATTGCTTTTTATGAGCCTTTTGCGAAAGTGCAGGAGCAGGGCATGGAGCATTACAATTATGAGGCTCTTGCGAAGATGTTCTTTTTACAGGGCGCAAGCTCGATGCTGGGGCTTTTGATAAGTACGGGGATGCCGCCGCCGTTTTTGGATGATCTGGAGGAGGCGATTAAGGAGGCGAAGAGGGGGATGGGGGAGGGGAAGTGATGGAAATAGTAATACCTGCGCTTAATGATGTATGGATGGATAATGGCGTTGAGACTTTCTATAGGCTTTTGAAAGAGGCGCAGAATAGTAGTTTCAGTGTAAAGACTGACAATAATTCTCTGATAATAACTGTGGCAGATTTTGATAAATTCAAGGAATCTGTTGGTATTGCAATAAAGAACAGAAGGTCAAATCTCATTGTGATAGATGAAGATAAAAAGCTTGGTGTAAAGAAGGAGGTAAAGAAGGATTATATACTTATTCAAGAAGGAACGAAGGTTGGGGGAAAAGTAGCTTTTAAAGAGGAATTATACAATGACAAAACTGCTGCTGATACTGTTAAAAAAGTATTTGACTTAATTGCAGAAAAAGGGACAAACAACTGCATCGTCTGCGGAAGACAATTTTCCAAGCCAATGAAAAAACTTCAGCAAGCATCTTATCCCTTTGTTACAAAGATTAAAAGCCTTAGCGGGGTAAGAAGCTATAAGGACGGCATAGTTTATTCTTTTAAAGAGTACTTTGATGATTTCTGCCCAACCTGTTATTTGACAGGAATCTCCGAGTGGTTAGATGATGGAATAATTTATCGTACGGTTCCTGGTGAAAAATCCATCTTGTTTTTACCTCGTTTTAATAACTTAGAGGAGCTAGGTAAATTCAAACAATCATATCGTCCACTTTTAAATAAAAGTTCACGATATTGCAACATACGGGTTAAAGAAGGCAGTGAAGAAACAGAAAATCCATCAGGTTCTTTTAGCACTTTGCTTTGCTTTTATGAAAAATTTTTCTTTGATGTTGATAAAAAAGAGGTAATTGGAAAATCATGGGCAATGATGGAAGTCCCATTTGGGGCGGTCAAAAACATCAAGCTTAATGTTATCAACCTTGCAGAATCGGTTTTGCATGTAATCAAAGAACTTTCTGAAGATAATATACGTATCTATAAAGGGATACTCACCGAGATTTTCTTCTTTTATGATCATCCGAAAGGCGCACCAGTGGACTGGGACTTAACAGGAGAAATTAGAGAAAACCTCTCCAAGGCTATTCTGAAAGATGATTTCCATTCTTTTGCAAGAAGTCTTCTTCCGGGGAAAGGTGGCAAAGTAGGTTACTCGAAAGAAATAAGAAAAAACTTAGAAGATTTAATTTACATTTGGAGGTTGAAAAATATGGGTGTACCAAAAGATAAACTCGATACGATAAAGAGTGTTGGGAATATTGTCGCAAAGGCATCGAGGAAAAATCCAAGCCTTCTGTACAAGTTGGATAAAACAAGAACGATAGATGATTTTTGGGGTGTGTTGCGAGAGATATCTCGGAAGCTTGTTGGTTTCGAAGACAGCGATAAAAAAATGATTAAGCCGACCGCTCTCGATGGGATTATCCAACTCGTTAAAGAATATGAGGATAAGTGGAAGGAAATCAGAGACCTTCTTGTGATATACTCTTCGATGTATTACTCAATTGGAGGAAGAAAAGAAGGTGAGACAAATGAATGAATTTAAAGGATTAAATATTGTGTGGCTTTCAGAAACGGATTTGACAAACCTGAATGCCGGCGAAGGCGAGAGCAACTTCATAGATGTAAAGAAGTTCAAGAAGGATAGTATTGAATATCCCTATGTAAGCGGGCAAGCAATGAGGTTCTATCTCAAGGAAGCGATGAGAAGAAGCTTAGAAGATGGGGAATATATGTGCATCCCAGACGACCAAGGCGAAACATGCGGGGATATTAAAAAATGCATTATGTGTGATCTTTTTGGGTTTATGACAACTGAAAAAGGAAAAGGTGCTAAAACAAGAGTTTCTCCAATAAAAGTTTCACCAGCCATAGGATTGCTACCTTTCGATGAAAATGCAAATGTGGACTTTCTCACACGGCGCCACAGGGTTTCCGAAGGAGCAAAAATGGAGGGTGATATCGTTAATGTTGAAATAGGTACTAACATCTACAAGGGTGGAATTTCAATAGATATGGTGCGCGTTGGCAGTAATGAAAAAGTAGACGATGATAAAAGAACCGTCTCTATAGAAAATGTTTTAGATGCATCTGAGAAAAAGAAAAGAGTAAAGAAAACCCTTGAAGCTCTCAAATATCTCTCGGATTACTCAAAGCAGGCGCGGCTATTAACAGACTTCTCTCCAGATGTAATTGCTATCTCGTTACAGAATAAGTACTCACACAGACTTCAGAAACTTTTTGAACTTAATAATGGAAGAGAGATTAACATCCAGCGATTAAACGAGATACTGGATGATGTCTCAAGTTATAGTGATAAAATACTATTTGGCATGATTTCTGGAGTGGTTAAAAATGAGGCTGAAGTGAAAAAAGCAGTCGAGGCAAAAGGTATCATTGTAAAAACTCCAAGCGAAGTGATTAATGAGGCGATAAATCTGGTGAAATGATGCTTGGTTTGAAGTTCAGGCTCGAAGGACTGTATTTCACCACTTTTAGAAAACCTACTTCGACAAGCCTTATAATGAGCTATTCGATTCCTCCTTATACCACTATCAGGGGATTGATAGCGAATGCTTTAGGTTTGAAGAGAGACGATTACTCTATTCAGGATTGGGTGAAAATAGGTATAAAACCGCTCAGCTTTTCAAATAGGTCAAGGGAAATGGCAAAAATGCTGAAACTAAAAGGTACTGGCGAAACGCATCAGAAGATTTTTCCATCTTCGCCTATGTTCAAAGAATTTCTCGTTTCCCCATCTTACGAAATATACATATCAGGAGAAGACGATAAAGTAAATCTTATTTACAATGCTCTCCTCCAGCCAGCCAGACCACTTTATATTGGAGCTTCGGACGATCTTACTGATATCGAGCCTTCAAAACCTGTGGAAATCGAAGAAGTTAATGCAAAACAAATTTCCGGAGTAATTGAAGGTGTCCATGAAAATTGTCTGGTAGAGAATATCCCATACAAATTCGTCAAAAAAGGCAAAGATTATTCACTGGAATATATGACTGCGTCAATACCGCAAAGTGATACTCTAAGTTTGAGAGAAGAAGTTAAATGTTGGCGATTTGATGGGGATAATGTATGGCTGATGTAACCTATAGTATCGATGAGGTAATGGATATAGATAAACTATTTAATTTGTTAGATATACCCATTGATGGTGAAACATCAATAAGTGATGGGGA
The DNA here is from genome assembly GCA_026552855.1 of Candidatus Methanoperedens sp. Lineage (GTDB taxonomy): Archaea > Halobacteriota > Methanosarcinia > Methanosarcinales > Methanoperedenaceae > Methanoperedens. The sequence continues at coordinate 17,085 of JAPMTX010000159.1, forward strand.
TCTTACCTACAATTTCTATACTATCTCTAATTTAGAGAATGAAGAAAAGGATGTATTGCTTAGCATTGGTTTTAAAGAATTTAAAGAAAGTATTTTTTTCATTGAAACTAAGGAACTCCGAACTATAGAAGTATTACGGTATTTATTACCAATGTATCAGAAGAAGGAAATCGAGTATTGGGACGAAATTATCGAAAAACTTGTGAGTATTAATGAAAAAAAGATTGTTTTTACTCCAACATCAAAACAATTAAGAATTACCTTTAAGTGGAAAGGTAAATTAGCTCAAAATGAAGATGAATTCAGAAGTTTAATTTCGGATTTATGTCTTCTTTTCAGAGACAGTTGCAAGAGAAATAACAATAAATATAAAATTAGTGAAAAATGTCTTTCGCATGATTTTTGGAAAATAATTGGAAATCTACGAAATTATTATTATTCTCATGACCCCGAACAATGGGGTGAAGATGCCGTTAAGGAGTTTTCTGAAAAAGCAAAGTTTAGTTATGAATATTTGTTTTCATCTTCAACCGTTAAAAAATCACCTATAGATTTCATAAATGCACAGTTTAAACTGTTGAATAAATGCATTGATTTTTTAGATATTGTATCTAAGGACGTGTAGCTGGCAATGCTTGCGAAAGCCTATCCATTACAAACTCCAAAATATTTCCAAACTCTAAAGGGACATACTATTGATGCTCTTAAAATCCTCAAAGCATACATAGAAACAAACTCTGATGTAATCGATCAATTCAGCAAGCGTTGGCAGTTGAATAAGGAATCCTTCTTGAAAAGCCTGTTTATCACAGTGTATCTCCATGATGTTGGAAAATTGACAAAGCAATTCCAAGAAAATATCAGGAACGGACGGTCTTCTCAGAAATATCCTCATGCTTTTTATGGGCAGTTTATTTTAAAAGAGATTGATTTTCCAAGTTTTCTTGACGTGCCCATTGAAAAAGCAGCAATATTGGGACATCACACACAACTATACTCCCAGTTATATGCGATAGATGAGGGATTTAATAACCCGACATTCCTTGAAAAGGACATAAGCATATTTGTAAAAAATTCAAAGGAAATCTATATCGAACTTGGCTTTGATACGTGGTTTTTATTCGAAGGATTGAACATTAAATCATTGCCGGAAGCGAGAAAATTCTCGGGGATATTGAGAGATTTTCGCAATGACTTGATAAGAGAGACTTCTTCATTTGAAGAGAAAGGGAGGTTGAAATCGATTTTCTGTTATATATTCTCCATCCTTGAAACTTGTGATGATTATTCAAGCGCCGAGTTTTCAGAGTTTATGAGAAGATATGTAGGTAATGATAGCGTATTTGATTCAGTAATGAAAGAACCGACCAAGTATGTTCCACATCTTTATGTCGATAACTCATATGAAAAAGTTCTGGGCAAAAACACCCCTTATGAATATCAGAGTGACGAGCCAGGAAAAATCTGTGGAGATGTCCCATTTTATGGCTTACTTTTTGCTCCATGTGGCAGAGGAAAAACTGAGACCGCTCTTATCTGGGCTTTAAAAGCTATTAAAAAATATCAGCGGAATAAAATTGTTTTCGCCATGCCTACACAGATTACAAGTAATGCAATGTGGGAAAGATTTTGTAGATTATTTGATGAGTATTTATTTAGTTTTGATTTAGAAAATGACAAGATTCTTCAATCAGGGGCGATTGATAGTAACTTAATAGTACAATTTGAAAATAACAAACATTCTTTATCGAGTAAAGCGACTGTTTCTAAACTTGATGAGAAAAATTGGAAGATTCCTGATGGTCATTTGGAATATATTCTAAAAAAAGATGATAAAAAGATAAGCGTTTATGAATCAGGGAAGAAATATGTTGGGTTATTTCATGGAAAGAGCTTCATAAAGTTAAAAGGGGAAAAAGAGAAAGAAAAAGAAGACGAAGAAGACTTAACCACCGAAGATTTAGATGAAGTCAGAGGAGAAACTTTCAAAGGTAACGTATTCTTTAAACCAATTACTGTTACAACGATTGACCATTTAATATATTCTTTCGTTCATGGATTCTCACAGGCTGATTTCACCTTAGGTAATCTCCAGAATGCGGTTATAGTATTCGATGAAGTGCACTATTATGAAAAGAACCTCAATGACCACAATAAATCGACCTTAGATCATCTTGCAACTTTATTCCAGATTTTAAAAGATATGAAAATACCAAATCTGCTAATGTCGGGTACTTTACCGGATTTCTTTGTAAAAGAAGTAAAACAAATAAACTCAGAGTATGATGGACCTTATACCGATAATGAAGGTTTGTTTTTTGAACCTTTTAAACTCGACATATCAAAGGAAAAGTTCGTGACAAAAAAGGCAATAAACAAGGAAATTATTGATGGGATTATTGGAAATTATCATAAAGGGTTAGTGCAGTTCATCATACTGAATACTATTGAAAGAAGTAAATCTATTTATGATGCTTTAATCAGCCATTTACCTCAATCTGAAGAACATGAAAGGATAATCCTTCATCATTCACAGTTCACGTATCAAGACCGTGCCGATAAAGAAAGAGATATTTTACAGAGACTAAAAATAGAACAATTACGACCATTTATTCTTGTTGCCACGCAGGTTATTGAAATAAGTCTAGATATTTCATGCGATATAATGTATACAGAGCTGGCGCCTGGAGATGCTCTTGGACAGCGAGGAGGCAGGCTTAATAGAAAAGGAAGGACATGGAAGTCGAATGGCTTCGAGCATACAATGAAGGTTTTCATGCCTGAAGAACTTGATGAGGACACACCCAAGAAAAAGCCTTATGATTTGGTTCTCCTTAAAAAGACAATGGAAGTTATACAAGATGGACCCTGTTCTTATTCCAAGTTGAAAAAAATATGTGATGAAGTATATTCTTCTTACAAACTAATAACACCAACCCGTTTAAGAGATGTTTTCAAAGAATGTTGCATCTTCGGTTATTCACCTAAACAAATAAACTTTGGAGACGAAGAAAATCACAGATTAATCCAAATTCGAAGTGATGAGGTTCAGAAATTTGATGTTATACCTTGGGAATATTACGCTGGAGATGAACGCAATTTAATTGTAGAAAATCAGGCAAAAGTTCCTATATGGTGGTACAAGAAAGATGAAAAAGAACATGGAGAGTTATTCTGTTTTAAGAAAGTATCCAAAAAAGTAGGAAAAAAGGAGAAATACTACTGGATAACCAGAATACTTTACTCTAAACAAAAAGGATTCGATTTTAAAACGCCCCTCGATTGTCCTCCTCCTCCCTCGTCAGTAATTATTTAGCCTCTCTTAGTACCATTTTCCATATCTCACTGTGCTCCTCCACTGCCCCAGCACGCTGATTCAAACACGGCGCCGCTCTGTCTAAATTATTATCAAATATTCCAATCCTGCATCGCCAGCCCATGCACCCTCACGCTCACCCCGCCGCCCTCCCGCCCGTGCTCCCCCGCCCCGCCTCCACGCCCTCAACCCTGAGCGCCAAGACAGCAAAGTGCAGCCGTATCTTCGTGAAATCGGTGCTCTGATATGAAAAAGTATCATAACCACAAAGCAGAACAGGGACGACACTGATTCGATGGATGACACGGATTTTTTATCTGTGCAAACCCGTATCACCCGCGCAACCCCTGTTCTACGTCAACTGTTCGCATATTCATCTTGTTTTGGCAGCTTCGGGTATGTGGAAAGGCATATTATCTCGCAAATATATAGAATAACCTGAATGAACAGAGAAATAAAAGAGCGTACCATTCTTGATACGTTTGCAGAAGATTTTGTTGAAGTGGTAGAAAAGCATACAAAATATGCCATTGTATCAGGGTTTGTAGCGATTGCGCATGGAAGAAGCAGGGGAACTGAAGATGTGGATATAATCATCGAAAGGATCAAAAAAGACGAGTTCATGAAAATGCATAATGATCTTTTGGCGGCAGGTTTTGAATGCATACAGTCAGAAGATCCGGAAGTAATTTATGACGACTATTTAAAAGATAACACTAGTGTTCGGTATATCAGAAAAGGACACTTTATCCCTGAAATGGAATTGAAACTGGCTAAAGATGAACTGGATGATTATCAAATCCTGACAAGGAAAAAACTGCCTTTTACAGGGCTGGATTTATATTTTTCAAGTATTGAAATGAATATCGCTTTCAAGGAAGAACTGCTCAGATCAGAAAAGGACATGGATGATGCAAAGCATTTGCGGATCATCTATTCGGACGTCCTTGATGAAAACGAGATCACAAAGATAAAAGCGGACATCCGCAGGTTGCGCTTATCATGAGAGACAGGACTCATACCGAGCATATCGAGCGATGGGCTAAATTTGTAAAAACGCATCCTCGCTCGATCTGGATCAGGGAGGTTGGACCTCTGATAGATGCACAGATAATCATGGCAAATACTTTCTATGAGCGCCTTGCCAGAGTTGAAGGCGGAATTGAGAAAATAAGAAAGCTAAGGAAGATAGAATAATAATTTGAGCAATACTCTGAATGAGAAAATGGGATTCATGCCCTTCCCCGCCTCCACGCCCTCAACCCCACAGCCATGAACCTATATACAGCAAAGCAGCCGTACCTTTGCGGACCCTGCGCGCTTTGCGGTGGGTATGATTCGTACTTGTTCGTGTATAGCACTGCCCCGGTCGCTGGCGCGCCTCCTTTTTTGAAATACTGGATCATTTCTTAATGCTTGAAGGAGAGTAGTATATAAATGTGTGAAAAACCATAAAAGACTTGATTAGAGGTACAACATGCCCCGCACAAAGACACTGCATGCAATTTTTGACGGAAACGTGCTCAGACCTGAAGAGTCTGTGGATTTAGAGACAAATGCTCGTTATCTTGTAACCATCGAGCGTAAAGAAGAAACAGGTCAGCAGAGTCTTTGGGATATACTCAGCAAGTTCTCAGGAAAAGTCGAGGGACCTGAGGACTGGTCAAAAGAGCATGACCATTACCTGTACGGTGTACCCAAGCGAGAAAAAGGACGCACTGCATGAAAGCGAACAGTTAACAACAGACGAGCATTTCCAGCAGGCAGGCTTCCTGGCGCTGTTACTGGATTGATTATAATCCCCTTGATATGGCGCTGTCCCGTCCCTCTGAAGGCATGCCCTCCCCCGCCCCGCCTCCACGCCCTCAATCACAGTCCTGAACCCAACGACCGCAAAGATAGGCTCAAAAAGATAACCACAACCGTATTTACATTCATCCCAAACCTTTATAAATTCAAAAATGAATAAATTCATTCAAAAATGGAAAGATTGCCATGAAGTTCCATAATGTCCTTGATGAAATATTAGGCAATAGAACAAAAGTGAAGCTGCTGAGGGCTTTTTTTACCTATCTTGGAAAAGAATTTACAGAAAGCGAGCTCCAGAGGATAGAGGGAATACCGCAGGCGAGCGTGCACAGGAACGTAAAATCCCTCCTCGATAACGGTCTGCTCGACAGGAAGAGGATAGGGAAAGCAAACCTTTATTCTCTGAATAAAGAGAATGTTCTTTACGCTGTCCTGAGCAACAGCTTCGATAGGGAGAGAGATGTTCTGGCAGAGCTTGAAAAGTTGGTTACAGAAGCGGTTAAAAGCCTTCCCGAAGTAGAGCTTGCGGTTCTATTCGGCAGCATAGTGAAGGGCACGGAAAGAGTAGACAGCGACATAGATATCTTTATAGTATGCAAAGGGGATAAATCGGGATTGGAGGGTAAATTGAAGGATTTGACAACTGCCACCCAAAATAAATTTGGAAATCCCCTATCACTGATGATAAAGCATAAAGAGGAGCTCCTGGACATGAGAACCAGATCAATTTACAGAGAAATAAAAAACGGTGAGATAATCTTTAAACAAGAGGGTTTTGAATGGTGAGAGGTCTTGCAACAAAACCTGCAAAGGTAGGTTCAGATAAAATCTACCTCACCAAAGCCAGAGAATTCCTCAAAGGAGCCATGATGCAGGCAGGGAAAGAAGGATGGAAACTCATCAGCAGTCCTCTCTATTCATGCTGTCATCAGCGCATGCGATGCGGTCTGTGCCAGATTTCTGCAATTGCGCCATGGTGGAGCGGATCATATGCAAGCAGTAGAGCTTCTGAGCAGCCTTCCTCTGGAAAGATCTGAAATTGACCCAAAGCTGAAGCAGGCGAGAAGAGTAATGTCATTGAAGAATGCTGCTGAATATGAAGACAGGCTGATTAAGCAAAGTGAAGCACAGGAAATGCTAAGGGATGCTGAACGGCTTGTTGAATGGGTTGAAAATAAGGTTGAAAAAAGGTAAGGTACATCGAACGTAAAGCGCAGCCGAATCTTTAAGGGATTTGGGTGATTTACAGTGGAAATCTATGCTGCTCCATTCCTGTGTTGCCTATTCAGCAGTTCCACAAGCCACTTTTCCAGATACAGCACAACATTATTAATATATGTATTGATAATATGAATTTACTGGGTTAGGATGATCCAACCGAACATAACACCGGAAGATACAAAAAAACCCCCGCCTGAAGGGATCGTTACCGGCAGCATGCGCATCAGTGGCGTGAAGATAGCATACTACTTCATCTGCCACACAAAACTCTGGCTCTTCTCGCATAATATCACTCTTGAAAAAGAGAACGATAACGTGAATATAGGAAAACTCCTGCACGAGGACCGCTACAAGCGTGACTCAAAAGAAATTACTATAGACCAGACGATAAGCATCGATTTCATCAGGAAAGGAGATTCGATAGTCCTCCATGAAATAAAAAAGACAAAAAGAATGGAAGAAGCACATCACTGGCAGATGCTCTACTATCTTTTTTACCTGAAATCAAAAGGTATCGCGGCATCCGGTGAGATCAATTACCCGCTCATCAGTAAAAGAGAGGAGGTTATACTTTCAGAAAAGGATGAATCGAGTATAGAGAACGTGATGAGCGAAATCAGGAGAATCATAACTGGCAGGATGCCTTCGCCCAAAAAGATCAGGATATGCCCGAAATGCGCTTACTTCGAGTTCTGCTTCGGAGATGAAATAACATGAAGGATGATTTCTATATTACACAGGACGGCAGCCTGACCAGACATGAGAATACGGTGTACTTCGAGAACGAGAATACAAAACGCGCCCTGCCGATAAACAAGATATATTCGATCTATGCATACGGACGGCTGAGTTTTTCATCTGGCGTCGTGGATTACCTTGCAAAGAACGGGATACCTATACATTTCTTCAATTATTACGGCTTTTACGAAGGCACTTTCTACCCGCGCGAAACACTGGTGAGCGGCGACCTGATAGTGAAACAGGCTTCGAATTACCTCGATAGCGGGAAAAGGATCTGCCTTGCAAAATCTTTTGTGGAAGGCGCATGCGGCAATATCCTGAGAAACCTGAGATATTACGCGCGGGAAAAGCCTGAACTGGAAGCGCGTATCACTAACATTGAATCCGAATTCGCAAGATTACCTGCGACAGCGACCATTCCTGAAGTCATGAATGTAGAAGGCAGGATAAGAGATATCTATTATAATGCTCTCGATGAGATATTCCCAGAAGATTACAGAATAATCAAAAGATCAAGGATGCCGCCAGGAAATAAGATGAACACACTTATCAGTTTCGGCAACTCTTTAATGTATACCACAGTTCTTTCAGAGATTTATAATACCCAGCTTAATCCTACAATATCCTTTCTTCACGAACCCTTTGAGAGGCGGTTTTCACTGGCACTTGACATGAGCGAGATATTCAAGCCCATCATAATAGACAGGATAATCTTTAAACTCGTCAATAAAAACATGCTTGATGAGGATTGTTTCAGGGGTGAGATAGGGGATATGCTGCTGAGTGAAAAAGGAAAAAAGATGTTCCTGGGAGAATACAATGAGAAACTATCAACTACGATAAAACACCGGGGGTTGGACCGAAACGTTTCTTTCAAGAGACTCATCAGGCTTGAACTATATAAGCTGGTAAAACACTGTCTTGGTGAAAAGGAATACAAACCTCTTGTAATGTGGTGGTAATTCTGTATGTTGTAATCGTATATGATGTAGGGGTGGAAAGGGTAAATAAAATAAGAATTTACCTCAAGCAATATCTTAACTGGGTGCAGAACAGTGTTTTTGAAGGTGAACTTACCGAACCCGAATATATGAAAATAATGAATCATCTCAAAGAGATAATCGATGAATCATTGGATCATGTAATATGCTACAAGAGCAGGGATAAGAGATATCTTGATACAGAGGAGATTGGTACCAGAAAAGCTGAAATTTCAACAATAATTTGATTTGAGACCTAAAAAATCGTGGATCTTTATAAAGGCAATACAAAACCTGACATTCACGATAAAGAATTTCTTTTTACCAAAGGTTTTTGTGGAATGAGTTCGATTAAGATTTGAGGGAAAAACAATAGGTAATTCCCATAAAATTGTCTTGGAAATAACAAAAAATCCATCGGAAAACTGGCTTAAAAAAGCTTGGTTAAAATCAGACCTTAGAGGGATTGAAATGCGTCTCAATATCTTCATCAATATGGTCGCCTACCATGTTAAAATCAGACCTTAGAGGGATTGAAATTCTATTCAGGCTTTAATTATCGTCGCCGTTCTCGTTTGTTAAAATCAGACCTTAGAGGGATTGAAATTGTTATTATCTTCTTCTTCATCTATCATTTTCATATTGTTAAAATCAGACCTTAGAGGGATTGAAATCACGAATCCCACCATACATTTCTTATAAACATCCATAGTTAAAATCAGACCTTAGAGGGATTGAAATCCTTGTCATTAATACCATCTCATTTGATTTGTATCATGTTAAAATCAGACCTTAGAGGGATTGAAATACGGTACAGGAAACAAAACAGATGGATATAATATATGTTAAAATCAGACCTTAGAGGGATTGAAATCCCAATCCTTGACCATCAAGGTCACTGACATAGTATGTTAAAATCAGACCTTAGAGGGATTGAAATACTGATACTGATTTATATACTACAGTCTGAGATGACGTTAAAATCAGACCTTAGAGGGATTGAAATACAATTACGTTATCAGGAATGGAATTTTTGAACTGCGTTAAAATCAGACCTTAGAGGGATTGAAATGATCCGAAGTCAGCACGGATGTCTTCTTTTATGTTGGTTAAAATCAGACCTTAGAGGGATTGAAATCGGGGTAGCAAAACATCTTGCCCTCATACAACTGAAGTTAAAATCAGACCTTAGAGGGATTGAAATACATTTGAATGTATTATCTTTGCGTTTATATACATTGTTAAAATCAGACCTTAGAGGGATTGAAATGGGCTTTGGCATCTGCATAAGCGAGCATTTTTTTGCCTGTTAAAATCAGACCTTAGAGGGATTGAAATAGTTCCTCAGCACCGTAGCAACCACCCAATTCAGATGGTTAAAATCAGACCTTAGAGGGATTGAAATTATGGCAAGTCTGTGAGTATCATATCAATTGATTTGGTTAAAATCAGACCTTAGAGGGATTGAAATGTTAATACCTGCTCCTGTAGCACTCACTCCATTCCCGTTAAAATCAGACCTTAGAGGGATTGAAATTTATAACTAAGAAGATACGATGGGACGGCGTTCTTTGTTAAAATCAGACCTTAGAGGGATTGAAATTCGGAACGCATGTAACATATGTTGTGGGGCGGCTATGTTAAAATCAGACCTTAGAGGGATTGAAATTTATCAGAGCAGGGATTGAGGAAAGGCGGCTCGTCATGTTAAAATCAGACCTTAGAGGGATTGAAATGAGTATGGCACGGTCAAACGCAGTATAGAACCGTTCGGTTAAAATCAGACCTTAGAGGGATTGAAATTGTGCATTTGATCTCGCTCGTGCCTACTGCCATGCAGTTAAAATCAGACCTTAGAGGGATTGAAATGAATAATTATTCGCTTACAGAGGGGCAGACCCTCAGGTTAAAATCAGACCTTAGAGGGATTGAAATTCTCAAAAACAAGAATGCATGTCTGAACCCTTGCGCGTTAAAATCAGACCTTAGAGGGATTGAAATATCTTTCTGGAATGGACGGGATGTGCCTGGTAGCAGGTTAAAATCAGACCTTAGAGGGATTGAAATCTCTATGCCGGGCATCGTATCCCTGTGAGTACCCGCGTTAAAATCAGACCTTAGAGGGATTGAAATAAACCTGTACTCATAAATATAGGAACTGGAATATTTGTTAAAATCAGACCTTAGAGGGATTGAAATTTGTATCAATGGATTGTTGCCCTCTTTGTAAAAGTAGTTAAAATCAGACCTTAGAGGGATTGAAATGTGAGAATAAAGCCAGCCCTTTTTATCAAGACTGAAAGTTAAAATCAGACCTTAGAGGGATTGAAATGCTGACCGAATCTTGATATGCATATACTGCCCACTCCTCGTTAAAATCAGACCTTAGAGGGATTGAAATGAATAATTAGCGGATAATGTCAAGTGAGTTGCATCCGTTAAAATCAGACCTTAGAGGGATTGAAATGTTTTTTAGTCAGGTGTGCTTGAATTCGCTCCATGTGTTAAAATCAGACCTTAGAGGGATTGAAATATTTTTAAGTGACCAGGGGTATGAACAATATCATCCGTTAAAATCAGACCTTAGAGGGATTGAAATGTAGCAGCTACAAAGAAATTACCATCACTGCAAACCGTTAAAATCAGACCTTAGAGGGATTGAAATACGGTACTTATTGATGGTCTAATCTCAATTATTTTCGTTAAAATCAGACCTTAGAGGGATTGAAATAGAAATTTAGCGGCGGATGGTATTGGAAATATAGAGGTTAAAATCAGACCTTAGAGGGATTGAAATGGATGTGATAAAAAGGGTTGATAGAAGTTTCAAGAATGTTAAAATCAGACCTTAGAGGGATTGAAATTAATTTGGGCTTTCAGTCAGATATTCGATGTGTGTGCGTTAAAATCAGACCTTAGAGGGATTGAAATGACGTGGATTGGAGTACGTTTGATGTTAAGTTGCCTTGTTAAAATCAGACCTTAGAGGGATTGAAATGACTCTTCGGCTTTCCGGGTGAACGCATCTTTGCCGGTTAAAATCAGACCTTAGAGGGATTGAAATTGGAACGTTGATAGACAGCAAGACAACGGGAAGCGAGTTAAAATCAGACCTTAGAGGGATTGAAATGCTGGATATTTGGACTGGTTTTGAATCGCAAATACTGTTAAAATCAGACCTTAGAGGGATTGAAATGACAAAGACAACCATAGTATAGATGCGGTCAGGTATGTTAAAATCAGACCTTAGAGGGATTGAAATACGACCTGAGAGTGAAGGTGAGAAATGAAACTGATGGTTAAAATCAGACCTTAGAGGGATTGAAATCCCAGCCCGTCGGCTGCCCGGAAGGTACCACAAGAGGTTAAAATCAGACCTTAGAGGGATTGAAATCTCACCGCTACCTCATCGAGATAGTCGGTGAAGATGTGTTAAAATCAGACCTTAGAGGGATTGAAATTATATCCGAGAAATATTTTATTATTGGGTTCGTATTAGTTAAAATCAGACCTTAGAGGGATTGAAATTACTGGCATCGCAAGAACATGACGCGCTGCTTCATGGTTAAAATCAGACCTTAGAGGGATTGAAATTTCATGGTGTCGATTCTTGATTTCAGCGCTTCAAGTGTTAAAATCAGACCTTAGAGGGATTGAAATTCCGATGCGATGTGGGGGCGCGTTAAGTGTGTGCCGGTTAAAATCAGACCTTAGAGGGATTGAAATATTGTTCATGGGATGTTATAATATCTTTTGAATTATGTTAAAATCAGACCTTAGAGGGATTGAAATCAGTAAGGGCAACGCACAGTCCAGCCGGGATTCGCGTTAAAATCAGACCTTAGAGGGATTGAAATATATAAATGGCAGAAGTTCTTAAAATGGATGTGGATGTTAAAATCAGACCTTAGAGGGATTGAAATGTATTATCGTATACAGTTATAATATCGTTGGCGGTTGTTAAAATCAGACCTTAGAGGGATTGAAATTATGTGTTGTTTATCTCAACCGCACCAGGAGGAAGAGTTAAAATCAGACCTTAGAGGGATTGAAATTCAGTCACGTTTATCTGCCAACTATAGGTGCCCTGATGTTAAAATCAGACCTTAGAGGGATTGAAATTTCAAACATTGCAAGCTTCCCAATCTGGCATTGTAAGTTAAAATCAGACCTTAGAGGGATTGAAATGCTACACAACTCACACAGCCCGCGCAGACTGATAAGGTTAAAATCAGACCTTAGAGGGATTGAAATGAGCTACGAGCAGGTAGGCGTCCTGAATTTCTTCCGGTTAAAATCAGACCTTAGAGGGATTGAAATGCGGTACTGGCGACCTCAGCAATTACATGCGTAAAGAGTTAAAATCAGACCTTAGAGGGATTGAAATTCGGGCGGTATGATGGCAAACAATACCAGGTGACATGTTAAAATCAGACCTTAGAGGGATTGAAATAAAGTTGCAAAGTCCTTGCTTGTGCTGTAATCATTCGTTAAAATCAGACCTTAGAGGGATTGAAATAGGGCAGGATCGCAAAATCCATAATAGGTTAATGCGTTAAAATCAGACCTTAGAGGGATTGAAATGGGTCCCGGTGCCTCTGCAGCGCAAAAAACTCACCGCGTTAAAATCAGACCTTAGAGGGATTGAAATTAACTACGCCGCGCCTTACGCTTGCGCTTCTCGAACGTTAAAATCAGACCTTAGAGGGATTGAAATGCCAAATATTATTCGCAGAGTCGTACATGATAAGAGGTTAAAATCAGACCTTAGAGGGATTGAAATAGTTCATAGAATCACACGGAGGAGCAGTCGAGCATTGTTAAAATCAGACCTTAGAGGGATTGAAATCTGCTAAGATTTCGGCTTGGTGTGTGTTCCATTTCTGTTAAAATCAGACCTTAGAGGGATTGAAATTCCTGATATGATGACGGATGAGATGAGAACCATGATGGTTAAAATCAGACCTTAGAGGGATTGAAATGAGCATGACCAAAGCCCTGAAAGCTTCCGGTGCTAAGTTAAAATCAGACCTTAGAGGGATTGAAATTCCTGTGAACTCTACGGCTTCAAGCTCGTTGTTCTTGTTAAAATCAGACCTTAGAGGGATTGAAATATAGATATGTCCCACCCATTTCATCCAAGGACAATAGTTAAAATCAGACCTTAGAGGGATTGAAATTCTCACACATACTAACTGCGTCACATAAACACTTTGGTTAAAATCAGACCTTAGAGGGATTGAAATCTTTGTAGGTTATTCATCATCCTCTTTTGCGATTAATAGTTAAAATCAGACCTTAGAGGGATTGAAATATAAGTATGTGGATTAATGACACAAGTATGGTCAAAGGTTAAAATCAGACCTTAGAGGGATTGAAATAAGTATGATAACACCTTGCATGACATTATAATTTCTAGTTAAAATCAGACCTTAGAGGGATTGAAATGCCGTTTGAGAAGGCAACCTACAAGCTGGTGTAACGTTAAAATCAGACCTTAGAGGGATTGAAATAGGAATATTCCTCTGTATATCATGATTAATAATTCTGTTAAAATCAGACCTTAGAGGGATTGAAATCTGGAAGAGGCTATAGCAGCTTTACGAGGCGAACAGGTTAAAATCAGACCTTAGAGGGATTGAAATGAAGAGGAAAACCAAGAAGAAGAGGAAGAAGAAGATGTTAAAATCAGACCTTAGAGGGATTGAAATGAAGTGCTGGCGGTACTGCCGCTACTGCCGCGACTTTGTTAAAATCAGACCTTAGAGGGATTGAAATGTGTGTGGTGGGAAGGGATCAGACGACGCAGAGGAGGTTAAAATCAGACCTTAGAGGGATTGAAATGTGTGACCTGGCTGACTGTCAGGTCCCGCTCCCTGGTTAAAATCAGACCTTAGAGGGATTGAAATGTGTAATCAGGCGGGTTGATGCACGCTGTACACCAACGTTAAAATCAGACCTTAGAGGGATTGAAATGTGGCTGCTCTTTATCTCGTTGGGCTCCCGGACCTCGGTTAAAATCAGACCTTAGAGGGATTGAAATTTTGGGACATGAGCGCCCGCTAATTCTCCCGTGCACGTTAAAATCAGACCTTAGAGGGATTGAAATATGGCACATTTCATCAATTATTTCTGTCATGTTCCTGTTAAAATCAGACCTTAGAGGGATTGAAATGGGATACAGCGGATTATTTCGTTCTGGCAACCTGGGGTTAAAATCAGACCTTAGAGGGATTGAAATGGAGAACGTCACCCTCTATCTGAAGCTTGTTTGTAGTTAAAATCAGACCTTAGAGGGATTGAAATAGTATAGCCATTACGATTATCTGAATTACCAGTATTGTTAAAATCAGACCTTAGAGGGATTGAAATAGCTTCTACCTCTACAATATCAGTCTTTTTATGAAAGTTAAAATCAGACCTTAGAGGGATTGAAATGTCTTTGAGGGCATTGGTTATGTTAATCAAATCCAGGTTAAAATCAGACCTTAGAGGGATTGAAATCAGTAACGAACTCTAATGGCACATCATCTAATTTATCGTTAAAATCAGACCTTAGAGGGATTGAAATAGAGCAATATCGTTTGAGAATGATCGCGTTATTGTCGTTAAAATCAGACCTTAGAGGGATTGAAATATGCTTATTGCACCCGAAAAAAATATGTCAGCAGAGTGTTAAAATCAGACCTTAGAGGGATTGAAATCACTCATGAGGTCGGGAAGACTTGATGGAGTGTTTAGTTAAAATCAGACCTTAGAGGGATTGAAATTATAATATAAAGCATGTTATAGAACATATATACAACGTTAAAATCAGACCTTAGAGGGATTGAAATACAACTGCGGTATAGCTATAAGTAGCCGCTATACCCGTTAAAATCAGACCTTAGAGGGATTGAAATTTAGTAGTTATAACTCGATAATCAGCAGGATACGTCGTTAAAATCAGACCTTAGAGGGATTGAAATGCCATCCGGGAGCACTTCAAAGGTTTTATCTGTTTCGTTAAAATCAGACCTTAGAGGGATTGAAATGATGTTTCGGGCAGCGGGTGGTGGAAATCTGGTTGTGTTAAAATCAGACCTTAGAGGGATTGAAATTCATTCGATTAGAGGAATAACTCAAAGGAGGACATCGTTAAAATCAGACCTTAGAGGGATTGAAATGCCAGAACAAGGACACCAAAGAGTATCCACAGAGGGGTTAAAATCAGACCTTAGAGGGATTGAAATTTTGTTCCTTCATCTCATGCCATTGGATTTTATCTTCGTTAAAATCAGACCTTAGAGGGATTGAAATAATGCTTTATGGTATGCTGATATTTTCATTAAAGCGTTAAAATCAGACCTTAGAGGGATTGAAATTATGATTTCGTTGCGAAGTATCCAGCCACGTTCGACGTTAAAATCAGACCTTAGAGGGATTGAAATCATAACTATAGCCCTCACAAAGAACAGAGGTGATAGTTAAAATCAGACCTTAGAGGGATTGAAATGTTAAGAAGTGGTAATGTCATATTTATCACGCCTGCGTTAAAATCAGACCTTAGAGGGATTGAAATCTTGTTAATCCACCAAGTCCTTTCCTTATTTCAGATAGTTAAAATCAGACCTTAGAGGGATTGAAA
Organism: Candidatus Methanoperedens sp.; assembly: GCA_026552855.1. Lineage (GTDB taxonomy): Archaea > Halobacteriota > Methanosarcinia > Methanosarcinales > Methanoperedenaceae > Methanoperedens. Next base: position 32,779 of record JAPMTX010000159.1, read on the forward strand.
TAAGGAAAAGTAGTGTCCTTTTTATCATTAGTCATCTGTTAAAATCAGACCTTAGAGGGATTGAAATGCATCTCCCTTGTTACCTATAAACACAATATTTACAGTTAAAATCAGACCTTAGAGGGATTGAAATATTATCCGATAAGTATATATAGATAGGTATTGCAAGGTTAAAATCAGACCTTAGAGGGATTGAAATTTAGCGGAGTGCAGAGCATCTATAACCTGACAGAGGGGTTAAAATCAGACCTTAGAGGGATTGAAATCGTGCAAAGAGATCAGCGGCGAGAAGCACAGCAAGGGTTAAAATCAGACCTTAGAGGGATTGAAATCTTGCATTAGCGGTTGGTATAGCTATCGCCGTAAATGTTAAAATCAGACCTTAGAGGGATTGAAATCCAGACGATTCACCTCGATACGGTCTTCCTTTACCGGTTAAAATCAGACCTTAGAGGGATTGAAATGAAGTTCCAGGGCAAAATCCGTTTGAGTAAATCTACGTTAAAATCAGACCTTAGAGGGATTGAAATGGCGATCCAGCCGGTACACTATAACCTTGCCAATGAGTTAAAATCAGACCTTAGAGGGATTGAAATCCCTTGCTGGCTTCAGAGCTGAACACCAGCTCGCACGTTAAAATCAGACCTTAGAGGGATTGAAATACAACTAGAGCAACAGCACATTTCACCACCACACACGGTTAAAATCAGACCTTAGAGGGATTGAAATGTTATAAATTATTCACAGGTTGATTCTGGCTTTGCTGGTTAAAATCAGACCTTAGAGGGATTGAAATTTTCTCTGGCCTGCTATAATGCAGTTTGTAGGTAATGTTAAAATCAGACCTTAGAGGGATTGAAATGCGTATGTAGCTAACCGGCTCAGGTTGCTGGATACCGTTAAAATCAGACCTTAGAGGGATTGAAATGGGTGAGTGGTAGCTGTGATGCTGTTCAGGCTGTTGGGTTAAAATCAGACCTTAGAGGGATTGAAATGCTTGTAGCCGGGCGGTAGTCACCGCCGTGCGATAGTTAAAATCAGACCTTAGAGGGATTGAAATTGCATTATTATGTTACAACTAATATTCCTGGCTTTGGTTAAAATCAGACCTTAGAGGGATTGAAATGACAAAAAAGCAGCGCAAATATGGTGGCTTTATTTCTAGTTAAAATCAGACCTTAGAGGGATTGAAATACTTATCCATGTCTCCTGATGTGCTTCGTTGGATTCGTTAAAATCAGACCTTAGAGGGATTGAAATTTCTCTCGCTCTCTTTTACAAATTCCTGGAACTCCTGTTAAAATCAGACCTTAGAGGGATTGAAATAGAGAAACGGGAGTCACCATAGATATTAAGTGCCCTGTCTGCCAGGGATGGGGGCAAATAGTGGTTTTAGGCTGTATGAATAATGATTTTCATATATGGGATAAAAATGGCAATGTTTTTCCTCCTAAAAAACTGGAAAAATTAAAGAAAAAATATGGTTGAATACTTCTTGCGCCGATAAGGATATAAAAACCTATAAATACACTTAAGAATACATTTATCAGCATGGCACACAAAACACTCACAATATCGGAAGAAGCTTATGAAATGCTGGCTGAGCTTAAAAAAGAAGGTGAAAGCTTTACCGAACTCATAAAGCGCATCACTGCACCTTTGCAAAAGAAGAAACTAAGTGAATTTGCTGGGATGATAAAAGACGAAGAATTTAGAAAAGCAGCACTTGAAGTAAGACACTTAAAGAGTACAAGATTAAACAAGGTAAAGCTATGACTGTGCTTGACACTAATTTTTTAGTAGATTTACTAAATGAGGACCCGGCAGCTTCGAGAATAGCCGATTCTTTTCAGAAGCCAAAAACAACAATCATAAACGTCTTTGAACTGTATTACGGGGCAGGTCGCTCTGCAAAACCGGAAGAGAATACTTCAAAAATTGACATATTACTGAAATCTATTGGAATACTGGAATTCGACAGATATTCTGCTTTAAAAGCCGGGGCCATTCAGGCAAAATTAATGAATTCAGGAAGACCTGTGGACCCTATGGACGTCCTTATAGCAGGAATCGTTATAGCAAATAATGAAGAAATTATCACCAGGGACATTAATCATTTTAGCCGTATACCAGGTCTGAGATATAGTTCCTGGTAACTCCCTTCTCAGAATCGAGGATAGCGCAACCTTCTTTTTCCCATCAGTTAAAATCAGACCTTAGAGGGATTGAAATACTACCTTTTCCTCAAGCCTTACGGGTGTGCCCGCAGGCGTTAAAATCAGACCTTAGAGGGATTGAAATAAATCAACAAGTTGATAGCGTACTACTGCTACCACGGTTAAAATCAGACCTTAGAGGGATTGAAATGCCATACGATTGAACTTAGTTAGAGCAAAAGCCAAGTGTTAAAATCAGACCTTAGAGGGATTGAAATCAAAAACGTGCCCACAATCAGCGCATCTCCATTTCGTTAAAATCAGACCTTAGAGGGATTGAAATGAGGGAGAAGAGGACGATGGCTCAGAAGGTCTTGACGGTTAAAATCAGACCTTCATGGGTGTTCGGTTAATTGGACTGCGCCCAATTAGTAGACAGTCAGTTAAGCTTGTATATTTAAAGTTAACGCCTTCTCAAAATTGATCGGCGATTTATAACCAATCGATGAATGAAGGCGTTTTGAATTGTATA
>JAPMTX010000017.1 GCA_026552855.1 Candidatus Methanoperedens sp.
AGTAGAGCAGATAAAAATATTAGAAGAAGGGATTGTTTTTACCTTCTTCTGACCAGCTCCGATACCACCAATGCCAGTATGGCAGAAACTATCTCAAATGCCGGCGCCTTTGTGGCTGTGGGTGCAGGCGTTGTAGCCGCAGGGGTCGCTGCTGCTCCGAAAACGAGCTTGCTTGCTCCACTTTCATAGCTGTGCCTTACCTGCGCGTTATCGAAGACCGCGATCCCAAAGGCATATTCCTTTTTCAGGTCTGAGAACTGGACATCATACTGGCTTCCTGTGGTGAGTTTTCTGCCGTATTCCATCGTCCATTTGCCATCCTGGTACACCGCTTTGCCTTTGATATCCGCCCTATCTCCGGCAGGGGGTCTTACTATTATTCCAGCAATCTCATCGCTGGCTTTGTACGTATCGTTGAAGGGCAGTTTCTGGTCGTCGAATATCCAGTATATCTTGCTCACCTGGGCTGGCTGGTCTGCCGAGGTGAAGTTTGGCATCCTCGTTGAGGCATTGATGCCGTTGTTATAGTACGGCACAAGCCCCGGATCGCTTTTCCTTCCTGCATCAGGCGCGCTTGTCATATTGTACCTTGTAGAGTCCACATACTGGTCATCTATGTACCCCGTCGGATTGGTGCGCACGATTTTCATATGCCACAGGTCTGCGGTCTCACCCGGGTTCGGGGTATATTTATTGCCGTAGGGTTTACCTGCTTCGCCCGCATGGCACAGGGCAAGGCAGCCCGAATTTTCGAACGAAGGAGTGTTTATATTCCATATCTGCGCAAACTTGTCCTCATAGTATTTGTTGTTGTCACCGCCCTTATCGTCCGGATCCTTAAGCTGTACCCAGGTGCCGTTAGGCTGTTTTATCCACGGCTCTCGTCTCAGACTCTGCGTAGGGTCGTTCCATGTCGCAAGGAAATATACCGAATCATCCGTATAGATACTCTTCAATGTTACCGTATGAGAGCCTGTATTGGCTCCTCCTGCAACATTGATGGTCGTAGCAGTCGCTTCATCCCATACAGCTTCAGGCATGCCGTCAATTACAGGCGCTACATCCACCTTTACAGAGGTAAGAGTCGCGGCAGACCCGGCACTTATTGCAAGCACAAGCCATATCGCAAGCGCTACGATAGATACATTGATGTCACATATCCCTGTTTTCACTATAGATTCCTCCCAGACATTGTATGCACTACTTTTTACCCTATTACGAGTAGTGTCACCTAGCTCTTTGTAAGTTATGGTTTATAAACATTTTTACAATAAAATGTATTTCTTAGTAAAAAAGTAAAGAAGAAAGTATTAATTTACTTTCTTCTGGCAAGTACAGCAACCAGCAGCGCTCCTACAGCGAAGAACAATTCAAATGCCGGCGACTTCTGTGTTGGCGCAGGTGTTGGGGGTGCAGCGGCTGGCCCTCCTGCCTTTACGTACTTATGTACATCTTTGGCGTACTGTCCCGCCCATGCCTTATCCTTATCCGGATGGCAGTTCAGGCACGCCCAGTCCAGCGTTACGTAGCCATTTGCGAATTTCCCGGCATCGTCAAAGAAATTGGCACTCACGTCGGTGTTTATCTTGAATATGTGCGACTTTACATCGCCTTTGAATTTGGCTGCGTCGCCTGTAGCAGATTTCCCTGCGGAAGGCATATGGCAGTCGGTACACTTGACGCCTGCTTTCTGCATCGTACTTCCGGTGAAATCCGTGCTCTGCTTGGCATGGCACGTTGCACACTGTGCCTTTATCCCGGCTCCCTCTGTCGGGTTTGTCTGCCCAATATGGGTTCCCTTATGCGGGTCATGGCATGATACGCAGTTAAGAGCTTTATGGGGGCTGTTAAGCATCTCCGGGTATTGCTCATGGTGATCAATGAACCCGTCCTTTGATATTATCTTTGTATCATCCGTACCCCTTGTATGGCAGGCTCCGCACATGGCAGCAGAATCGTTCTTCAGGATACCTACACCTATTCCTCCGCCTTTGGAGACATGCACGCTGCCCGGTCCATGGCAGGCTTCACATCCTATGGATTTCTCCTCCCATGTCCCGACAATACCAGGCTTGTTATCCTGGCTGCCTGCGAGGGAATAGCCGGTCGTATGGCAGTTACCGCAGTCATATTTTAATGTTTTGCCTGCATTATAATCGACCCATTTCTTTGTTACTATATTATACTGGTTCGAACCGTCTACGTTTTTATTTGCCCCGGTCTTGGTAATGATATATCCGTTCTTATCCATGTATCTTGATTTCCAGCCCCAGCCTCCTATAACGAGATATATATCATTATATGTATACCCGTCAGGCGCCGGTATGGCAGGTGAATTAAACGCCTGCGCTTCAGCCGGAGTATTCAGCTTGTACGGATGACCGGATGTCTTCCAGTCATTGTATTTCTCCTGATGGCACATCTTGCATTTTTCAGATCCTACATATGTTGAGGCAGGATCGGGTTTCGCCACCGTGGTCTTGTGTTCGCCTATCACGTAATCTTTTGCATATGCCTGCTGGGCTGCCAGTGAAAAAATAACAGCAATTACCAGCAGAAGGTAAATCCTTTTAGTGTTTTTCAAATATAGTCTCCTCCTTTAGCACATCGCATATTATTACATTATGGTTATTATTATATATATTTTATCACGAAGTTACAGTACCGGGAGATTTGCGAAAAGTATAAGCGGACCTAAATTGTACCCCTTTACAGATGGATGCCAGAATTGGAAATACCCGCATTACCCTGGTATCAGGCGACATTACAGAGCAGGATACAGATGCCATCATCAATGCCGCAAATCCCAGCCTGATGGGAGGGGGAGGAGTGGACGGAGCCATACACAGAAAAGGCGGTCCGGATATACTGAAAGAGTGCAAACTTATCAGGCAAACGTCATGGAAGGAAGGTCTTCCGACCGGAGAGGCTGTTGCAACTGCGGCAGGCAGGTTGAAGGCAAAAAAGGTCATCCATACTGTCGGTCCTGTCTGGAGCGGTGGGGATAAAGGAGAACCGGAGTTACTTGCACGGGCGTACAGGAGCTGCCTCGCCCTGGCTCTGAAAATGGGATTAAAGACCGTCTCATTCCCCTCCATAAGCACAGGCGTGTATGGATACCCTGTCGAAAGAGCAAGCATTATAGCTGTCAGGATTGTACTTGATTTCCTTAAGGAGAACACAGGGATAGAAGAAGTAAGGTTCGTGCTTCACAGCCCCCGCGACCTGCAGACCTATAAAAAAGCTCTGGAAACCGCATACTTGCAGAAAAATTAGCCCGGAAATCCGCTATCATACCGCAAGGCTTATTATTACAAAAAGCTAACACCAAGATGGGGATATTTAATTAGTGCTGAGAGCACGCAATATAAAATCAAGAGAGGAAGGAGAGATAAATAAATGATAAGAAGAACAATACCTGTATTGTTTCTGTTGATATTTTTGGCACAGTTAGGGGTACAAGGGTCTTTAGCAATGCCCCAGTATCTTACAAATCTTACCGCTGTTTATGGCGATGGTTCATGCGCAACCTGTCATGTTAATCCTTCAGGCGGCGGGACGCTGACACCATACGGCAGTCTTTTTGCGAGCCAGCCCAACCATGCGGCAGATCCCAGTTCTGCACTGATAGCAGCGGGAACTCCTCCGGGTATGAATGCAACGCCAAATGCAACAATGACCGGAACGGCAGTAGCGACCGCGGGAGCAACAACGACCGCGACCGCTGCAGCGACAATGACTGCAGTACCGATAGAAACGCTGACTCCAGCCATGACACCTCCTGTATCGACACCGATGGTAACCGAGACACCTGTTACGACACCTACGACAACGCCAAGATCCCCAGGATTCGGGCTTGCGGTTTCTCTGGTAGGGCTATTACTGGCTTGTCTCCTGCTGTGGAAGCGGCGCAATTAAACCCGATCATGGGCTGCCGCTCTGCTTTTATTATTTTGGGCTGTACAGGATAACGTTTATATTTCTTTGATGATAAGAACTGGACTATGGTAGAACTCGGGAAAATAGAGAAGCCTGAAACAAAAAGCTTCAAAGCCAGGCGAAAACTTTACGTTGTGCCTACATTGCCCTTTGAGGAACTGGCACTGCAGTTCAAGCTCGATAACGATAAGATCGAAAGGTTCTGGGCAGAGGTCAGGGAGAAAATAGATTATTTTGCATCAACGTACGGGAATATCAGCACCGTGTATGTTGAGGGTATCGACGAGGGCGAGGATGCCGGCATAGAGTTTTTCGAGAGGTACGGGAAAGACAGCAACCATTATAAATTGATAAAGACCCTGGTTGAGAGAGGTGCTAAGCTCAGGGGAATTGATAAAGACGAATATATCAGGCGGTCAAGGCTGCTTTTTGATGAGTATTCCAAATCGTTCCTGCCCGATGTAAAGGAATTCCATGAAGGGTTCTTCGGGAAGGACATTGATTTTGAGGGGTGGAGGAATTACCTGGTAGGAAAGATCCAGGAGATTCAGGCGGAGATGAACAGGCTTGTCTCAAAGCTCGTCGGAGAGATGCCTGAGGATACGAACGGCGTCCTTATTCTAACAGATGAAAGACCTGTTGAGTTCCCGCAGGATATGGATGTCTTCATGGTACGACCACCTGCTTTTGATGAGATCGCCAGGAGCATAAGGGACTTAAGCAGGGAAGAGATGAAGTAATATTTATCCCTTCAAGCGTTCTACTGTCAGTTCTATGAACTGGATAGTATATGCCCTTGCGTGCATATTCCTGTACGGGATTATGCTCTTTTTCATTAAGCTTGCTTCAGGTAGCGGCAATCCCATCGCATCGTCCATGTTCTTTATTGCAGCCCAGTTCCTTACGCAGATCATACTGGGAGCGTACCTGATTTCAAAGAGCGAGCTGGATGTGGATCCCGGCAGCATTAAGTACGGCATAATCGGGGGTATCGCCGCAGCAGGGGGGACTATCCTCTACTTCCTGGCTCTCCAGCAGGCGCCCATATCGAAAGTAGCCCCTATCGTGAACATGAACCTGGTATTCGGGGTGCTCCTGGGCATTGTTCTCCTGAAGGATGCGATTAACCTGCGGATTGCGGCTGGCATTGTTCTTGCCATGATGAGCATATACCTTCTGACGAACGGGAGTTAAAACAACTTTACTTGCGTTCAGTTCAATTTTATTGATTAAACACTTTTAAATACAGGATGCATCCTTCCAAAAGCCGGTAATATTTATGAGTCTTATCACCGAAGCAAAAAAAGGCAATCTGACTGAAGAGATGAAACAGGTGGCAAATGATGAGGGCGTTGAACCTGAATCCGTGCGCTGCGGCATAGCAAGCGGCAGGATAGTCATCCCCGTGAGCCCTTACCGCTATACGAAGCCCTGCGGCATAGGGAAGGGGCTGCGCACAAAGGTTAATGCATCGATCGGAACTTCCTCGGATATAGTGGATATCGATATGGAGATCGAAAAAGCAAGGGTGGCTGAGGCAACGGGCGCTGATACTCTCATGGAACTTTCAACTGGCGGGGATTTCTACGAGATAAGAAAAAGGGTCATCGCTTCAACGAACCTCTCAGTGGGGAGCGTGCCCCTGTACCAGGCTTTTATTGAGGCTATCCGCAAGTACGGGAGTGCCGTGGACATGGAAGAGGACGAACTGTTCAGGATAACGGCTGAGCAGGCAAAGCTGGGGACGAATTTCATGGCGATACATACTGGCATCAACCTTCTCACGGTTGAGCGGCTAAAAAACCAGGGGCGCTTCGGCGGTCTCTGCTCCCGTGGCGGCGCTTTCATGACAGCCTGGATGCTGCACAACGGGAAGGAGAACCCCTTGTACAGCGAATTCGATTACCTGCTTGAGATAATGAAAGAGCACGAGGTCACGCTCAGCATGGGCAACGGCATGCGCGCGGGGGCGGTATTCGATTCCACAGACAGGGCGCAGATACAGGAGCTTATCATGAACGCAGAGCTTTCGGACAGGTCGCACGAAGCCGGGGTGCAGACAATAGTCGAGGGTCCGGGGCACATCCCGATAGACGAGATAGACGCGAACGTGAAGCTCATGAAGCGCTTGAGCGGCGAGAAGCCGTTCTACATGCTCGGTCCTCTGGTCACGGACATAGCGCCGGGCTATGACCACATCGTTGCTGCCATAGGCGCGTCCATCTCAAGCGCGTGCGGCGCGGATTTCATCTGCTACGTGACGCCTGCGGAGCACCTCGCGCTCCCCAACGTAGAGGACGTGCGGCAGGGCGTGATAACAGCCAGGATAGCGGCGCACATCGGCGACATGGTGAAGAACAACGACAGGGAGCGCGACCTTATGATGGGAAGAGCCAGGCGCGATCTGCAGTGGGACAGGATGTACGAGCTGGCTATCGACCCTGCGCATGCAAAACAGGTCAGGGACAGCCGCTCTCCAGAGGATAGTGAGGCTTGCACCATGTGCGGGAATTACTGCGCGCTGAAGATCGTGAAGCAGAATTTTAATTTTGAGAGGTAATGCTGCCTGATTTATCAGGCAGGATATTGAGACAGGAGTTCCCGCATCTCAGGGAATGATGCGAAGGCCGTCTCTGGTCTCCGGGGTGTTATCATGGCTCGGTTGGACAGGGTAGGAAGTGGTGAAGAAATACATTTCTTCACAAAATTATGCTGACAGAGAGAAAGGTTTATAGGCAAAAAAACGCTATCAATCCCGGTACTTTTTCAAGTACGGGGTTATGGTAAATTGTAGTTACTTTTATCCAGTTTCATCATTTAATTTATTCACAACTTGAATTTAACTTCATTGGTGTTGGTAGTTATCTTGAGATAGCATATTTATTAAAACGACTTAAAATGAAGCTTATTGATTTTATATCACATCAAAGACTTTTCCTACGAATGCGACTGCAGGATATATTTCGAATCCATTATTATATTCAACAGATTTAATAAGTCCTTCGCTGGGTAGCCACAATGATCTAAAATTTGATTTTTCATTCAAATCAGTATTTCTAATCAGTTGTTTGAATATCTTTTTGAAATCCTGATTCTTCAATTCATCTTGTACAATATCGTCTTGAGAACTTTGATAAAACACGATTGTTTGTAATGCGATTTTAATCAAGCCTCTATTGAACCACATTAAATCTCTACACTGCTCTTTTCTAATATTATTCAATTGATTAATAGCAGAATTAAAAACGCTTGATATTTTTTGGTTAGGTTGATCTGATTTTCTATAAGCAAAATAACGATGTTTCATTTCCATAGCAAATGAATAATTTCTATAATTTATCCAATAATCAACAAACCCGCTATATTCGTCCTCTCCAGCAGGCTTTCTTGTAAGTGGATGCTCCATTACATAGCCATTTGTTAAATCTGCAATAGAAGGACAAACAACTGAATGCAGCTGCTTTTCTCTATAAATGAAAATATTATCCCCTGTGTCATCAAAATAAGCAGTAGAACGCTTAACAATGCTGGTAACGAGATTAGTCAAAAAATCCCTTGACACCCTTGTTCCCTCATTATCGTCCTTTATAAATTCAATCCCTAATTCGCCACACTCTTTCATTGTTTCAAATTTCACAAAAAATCACTCTGTTTGAATTATCTGTATTCTAACTTATTAATATATATTTCGACTCCGTATTAAATCAGAGTAAAGATATTGAAAAAATACATATAATTTTGTAATACACCCATTTAATGAAACCGTTTAAATTCTTGTTGGTAGTTATTCTGATGTGAATATATTACCTTAATAAGGGGGCTTTAGTGAAGGGTTATTTCGATGTTTTAATTTTCGGAACTCCTTAGCTCCTAAAATGTATCGGTTAAAATACTTCTCAAGAATATGTTGTGTTTCTCGGAACATCATATTTGCTTCATTAGAGCTCATCGTATCCCTGATCATCGGATGTTTAAAGGTTAATTCAAAAATTTCAAGAAACTCTTTGACTGCAATTTCCTTTTGCTCACTTGGTTCTTTTGACTGAAGTATTTTTAGCGTTTCGCTACCGATTTCGTAAATCCAAGGGAATTCATTTTTATAGATACTCAAAACCATAAGAATTGGAATATGTGATTGTGAATTAACACCTCCAGACATATGTAAAATGTCATCCATCATCATAGGATTAAATCTCATCTTTCTTCTTCTATATTCAGGGTCAACCCTATTTTCTATTCTTGAAGGTAAGTCCTCAAACATAATCTTGACTTCTTCAAAAAGTTTTGCAACAGAAGTTTCCGCAACATTATCTTTTTTCTCTACTGCGGCTATTGTCTTTGAATTTTTAGCAATTATTTCAGTTGACTTCTTCTTAAAGGTTTCTACAAGCGTTTTGACAATTTGCTCATCTGGGTCTAAGCCAGGAACCTTTTTTACAAGTTCCAAAATAAGTTTTGTCAAAGAGGGTACGTCATCATCAAGATTTTGGAACTGTGCAAAAGGTCCTTTTATTGCCACACTTAATGGAATACCTAAAGCAACACCAATTACTTTGGTATTTAACTTACCTTTTGCTACACCTGCTTCATAAAGTATCCAAGGTCTGTCAACACTATGTTGTGTCAGTAAACAAACTACATCCGTTGCCTCATCGATTTTTTCCATTATTGCTGGATACCATTCAGAACCATATTCAATTCCTTGGGTTGGTTTTTTGTCAGAAGAACGAAATGACTTTAAAGCACCTGCGCTCGCACTTTTCAATAAATTACCAAACTCCTCTGCAATTTCAGCATCTCTTGTTTCGTGGCTTATGAACACAAGTGGAGTTTTAATTTTCGGAAGAATTTCTTTTGCTTCTTCTTTCTTGTGAGGTTCTGGTGTGATTTTTTTTGTCATAATATTTGTCGATTAAAATAGTTCGTGTCGCAGATACATCATAGCCTATGTACTTACACTCATATTTGTAATACACATTTTTATATCTTTTGATTACATTAAATTTTCAAAAAAAAATCATCTCCCAAACTTGATAGTCAATTATTGTATATGAGCCAAGACGGGAGCGCCCCCGCTTACAGGCGCGCCGCCGAAGGTTCGGCAAAGCCGAATCCCTGCGGGGACGGCGCGCCCCGAAGCGTGGGGAGGCGACCCTGCGAACTGCGCAGCATCGCGGCTTTCTTAAAAATAGGCGTACTTTTTTGTGGGATAATGCCTGCTCAGTTATCCCTCCATAAATAGCACCAGTTTTATCTTGAGTGTAGTACATAAATTTTAATATTCAATTGCATATAAAGCATTTAGGAGGAAATGAACATGGAACAATGCAAAATTGATTTTACGTCCATCCCGTGGGAAATACCGGCAGAAGGTGTTAGATTCAAAGCTTATAAACAGAATGGCAAACAGGTACGTTTAGTAGAGTTTACTGATAAGTTTGTCGAAACTGACTGGTGTAAAAAAGGACATATTGTGTATATTTTAGAAGGGCGTTTGGAAGTAAATTTCAATGGAAATATGGTCGTGTTCAATAAAGGTGATGGATTATTCATACCGGCAGGTGAAAAAGATAAACACATCGGCAAGGCTCTCACAAAAGTTGTGAAGATGATCTTCGTAGAGGATGTTCCATGAAACGAATTGGGATTATTGGCGGGCTGGGGCCGGAATCAACCATTGATTACTATAAAGGAATTATCAATGCTTTCCGGCGGCGAGAAGCTGGTTTAGTAACTCCTGAAATAATAATATACAGCGCAGATGTAAATAGACTTTTGGAATTGGTTGAAGCCAAGGAATGGAATAACCTTGTGGATTGGCTGGTAAAAATGGTAAACGCGCTTCACAGTGCAGGCGCAGAGTTTGCTGTAATTGGGTCAAACACACCACACATAGTTTTTGATAAAGTCAAATCGAGGTCCCCTGTACCTATGCTCAGTATAGTTGATGAAACATGCAAACGGGCATCAAGCATGAAGCTAAAAAAACTAGGTCTCATGGGGACAAGATTCACGATGGAATCAGACTTTTTTCAGAAAGCATTCATAGGTGTTCGGTTAAGCAATCCATTTATCCATCAATCTCTCCCTATTAATGTTCGGATCACGTCCCTGACCAATCCAGATATCATATAAGGTAATCATATCCAATTTTAGACCCA
>JAPMTX010000018.1 GCA_026552855.1 Candidatus Methanoperedens sp.
TCACAGCCCCGCCTCGCCTGTTCTTACCGTGTACGCTTCCAGCACTTCGCTGATGAACATCTTGCCATCGCCTATGTTCCCTGTCCTTGCACTGTTCTGGATGATGTTCACAGCCCGCTGGACGTCGCCGTCCTCGACAACGAGCATCAGCATAACTTTGGGGATCTCGTCATAGCACACAGTTCCTACCCTGATCCCCTTCTGCTTGCCTCTTCCGAACACGTTCATCTTGGTCAGGGATACGAAGCCCTCCTTCTCCAGGCTCTCCACAACCTTCTCTTCTTTATTTGGTCTGATTATCGCGCGGATCATCTTCATGTTTTCACCTCTCAACAATGCCAAATTCGACCATCATGTTCTCAAGCTCCTGCATGGGCATGGGCTTGGGGATCACGAAATTCTGGTTTTCAATGATGCTTCTCGCAAGGGACAGATACACCCCAGCCTGTTTGCAGGCGGGATCAAAATCAATCACTGTCTTTCGGTTGATCTCAGCGCGCTGCACGATGTTGTCTCGCGGCACGAACTGTATCAACTGTGAACCAATCTTTTTTGAGAATTCGGTCAGAAGCTCCAGTTCATTGTCCACGTTGCGGGAGTTGCATATGATGCCGCCAAGCCGCGCCTCGCCGTTCTCTGCGAATTTAACTATGCCCTTACAGATGTTGTTGGCAGCATAGAGAGCCATGAGCTCTCCGCTCGCCACAATGTATATCTCTTTTGCATAGCCCTCGCGTATTGGCATGGCAAAGCCGCCGCACACGACATCCCCAAGCACATCGTAGAATACAAAATCGAAGTCCTCGTTGTAAGCTCCCAGTTCCTCAAGGAGTTTGATGGCTGTGATCACACCTCTTCCTGCGCAGCCCACGCCGGGCTCAGGACCGCCAGCCTCGACACATTTTATTCCGCCAAAGCCAGTATGCCTTACAGCTTCTAATTTTACGCCTCCGGTGCCGTTATCCCGCATGGTGTCAAGTACTGTCGCCTGGGCTTTTCCTCCCAGAAGCATCCTTGTTGAGTCAGCCTTCGGGTCGCACCCTATCTGCATCACACGCTTGCCCATGGAAGCAAGTGCAGCGGTAAGGTTCTGTGTCGTTGTGGACTTACCGATTCCACCTTTTCCATATATTGCTATCTGTCTCATGTCCTCCTCCTAAACAGGTAAACGATAGCCTACTGGTGACTTAATTATATTTAAACTTTTTCAGTATATAAATTATGGATATGTTGCTCATGGGCCAGGTTTATATGCATGTACGTTAAATTTATATACTATTGTCTATCCAGTGGATAGCCGTATGCCTTCGGTTAGGCATCATTAGGAGGATGAATCAAGATGAGGTTAAAAAATTCAATATACTGGTCGGTAATAGCGGCTATTGTACTGCTCTCTGTACCTGCTCTGGCAGCAGATACACCAAAAGTAGATTCAGGCGACACTGCATGGGTTCTAATAAGCTCAGCGCTTGTAATGATAATGATTCCAGCAGTAGGCTTATTCTACGGCGGTATGGTACGGAAGAAAAACGCCCTCTCAACGATAATGTTCAGTTTTGTGATTCTTGCGTTAATAAGTGTGCAGTGGGTGCTATTTGGCTACAGCCTGGCCTTTGGTCCTGATGTGCATGGTGTGATTGGCAATCTCGATTGGCTCGGGCTCAATGGTGTAGGTCAGGGACCAAATGCTGATTATGCGGCAACCATTCCCGCTCTGGCATATATGATATTTCAGGCGATGTTTGCCATAATTACAGTTGCGCTCATTTCAGGTGCATTCGTTGAGCGCATAAAGTTCAGTGCCTTCATGGTATTCTCTCTGCTCTGGGCAACTCTTGTATACGACCCGATAGCGCACTGGGTATGGGGTACAGGAGGCTGGCTTCGCAACCTGGGTGCGCTTGATTTCGCAGGTGGTACAGTTGTGCATATAAGTTCAGGGGTTTCGGCTCTTGCAATCGCCCTTGTTATAGGCGCGCGCAAGGGCTTTGGAAAGCAGCCCATGGAACCGCACAACATACCTATGGTTGTTCTTGGCGCGGTGCTGTTGTGGTTTGGCTGGTTCGGGTTTAACGGAGGCAGCGCGGTAGCAAGCAATGGACTTGCAACAAGCGCCTTTGTAGTAACTAACACAGCTGCAGCAGCGGCGGCACTGATGTGGACAATGCTCAGCTGGTACCATAAGAGACCAAGCGTTCTGGGCACAGCCACAGGCGCTGTGGTAGGCCTGGTAGCAATCACGCCTGCTTCAGGGTTCGTTACACCGCTGGCTGCTATAGTAATAGGAGCAGTAGCAGCGGTCATAAGTTACTATGCTATGCTCTTCAGGAGCAAGCAGAACGTAGATGATTCCCTTGATGTCTGGGCGTGCCACGGTCTGGGCGGAACCTGGGGTGCTATAGCTACAGGAATATTCGCCACCGTCGCGGTAAACTCCGCTGGCGCAAATGGCTTGCTCTATGGCAATCCGGGGCAGTTTGTAACGCAGATAATTGCAGTCGGTGTGACATGGGTGTACGCTTTTGTTATGACCGTCATCCTGGCAAAGGTTATAGACAAAACCATTGGACTGCGTGTATGCGATGAAGAGGAATCAGTCGGATTAGACATTTCTCAGCATGCTGAGAAGGCGTATTCGTGAGGTGAGCAAAATGAAGAAAGTTGAAGCAATAATAAGACCTGAGAGCCTTGATGCTGTTCGGACAGCCCTGGAGGAGAAAGGAATCCTTGGCATGACAGTTGCAGAGGTGCAGGGACGCGGACGCCAGAAAGGCATCAATCTTCAATGGCGCGCAGGCGAGTACTGCGTTGAATTCCTTCCAAAGCTGCAGCTGGACATGATCGTAGATGACAAAGATGTGGAATCGGCGATTGCAGCGATAACTAAGGTCTCGAAAACCGGTAAGAATGGCGATGGCAAGATTTTCATCTATCCTGTTGAGGAAGTCGTGCGTGTCAGCACGGGAGAGCGAGGGAGGGAAGCCATATAACCTGGCTTTCACGGACTTATAGTACAGGAGAAAATATTATGACAACACCTGAAAAATTACTGGAAATCATAAAAGAAAAGAACGTAAAATGGGTAGACCTGCAGTTCATGGACATCCCAGGTTATATCCAGCACATCACAATCCCCTCGTATACACTGAAGGAAGAGGACTTCACGGACGGCATAGGAAAACTGGACGGCTCCTCTATCAAAGGCTTCAAGTCGATATTCGAGTCCGATATGAGGATGTTCCCCGACCCCACCACCTGCGCAATCCTGCCGTGGACAGATAATACCTCCCACAGGACTATACGTTTGATCTGCGACCTCTATGATGCCTTTGGAGGACCCCGCTTCACGCGCGATCCCAGGTACATAGCTCAGAAGGCTGAGGAGGCTGTGAAGAAAGCCGGGTTCGATGTATCGTACTGGGGACCTGAGCTTGAGTTCTTCGTTTTTGACTCGGTCAGGCTGCTGCCGAGCTACTCCACAGCGCGTGATGCCTGGGCTGGAACAGGGTATGAGATAGAATCGAAAGAGGCGCCGTGGTCACAAACGAGCGGCATCAACCATCCAATCCGGTTCAAGGAAGGCTATTATCCGGCGCCACCCCAGGATACGCTTCAGGAGTACAGGAGCGAGGTGACGGGGCAGCTTTACGACTACTTCGGTATTGTATGCGATGCACATCACCATGAAGTAGCAACCGCAGGACAGTGCGAGATAGATATGAAATATGATACTCTGACGAGGATGGCGGACAACGTGCTCACATACAAGAACGTGGTCAAGAACGTGGCGTACAACATGAAAATGGTAGCCACCTTCATGCCCAAGCCCATCTTCGGCGACAACGCCTCAGGCATGCATATCCATCAGTCGCTCTGGAAGGGGCTGAATGGGAAGTTGCACAACACTTTCTATGATCCTGACGACGAGTACGCTGAAATATCACAGACCTGCCGCTACTACATCGGCGGGCTTATGGAGCATTCAAGGGCGCTCTGCGCTATCACTTCGCCTACCACGAACTCCTACAAGAGGCTTGTTCCCGGATATGAAGCTCCGGTTTATATCGCATGGAGCAAGCGCAACAGGTCAGCGAGCGTAAGAGTGCCGGTATACGAGAAGGGCAAGGAAGCACCCAAGAGGATCGAGTTCAGACCGCCCGATACCAGTTGCAATACCTATTTCGCATTTGCAGCGCTCACCGCGGCAGGACTTGACGGTATCAAGAGAAAGGCCGATCCGGGCGACCCATGTGATGAGAACATCTACCACCTCACATCTGAGAGAAGAAAGCAGATGGGAATCAAAGAGTGCCCAGGCTCACTGCCAGAGGCGCTAAGTGAACTGGAGTCTGACAGGAAGTTCCTTGAGCCGATATTCCCGAAGGATGCCATAGATATGTGGATAGAGCTCAAGTCGGAAGAATCGAAGCAGAACTCCATCAGACCTACGCCGTACGAGTTCTACCAGTACTTCGATATTTAATTTTCCATTTTCATTCCAGCATGCTAAGACGTGCTGGAATGGTTGTTTTATTTAAGTGCGTATAGAGTAAGAATTCATTGATAGCAGCCTGACTGCTGCCTGGATACTGTCTAAACTAAAAGGGGTATGAGCACAATAACTATGGACTTGACAGTACAGAGAAAGCTCATAGAGATGCTGAGAATAATCCAGGAGAATCAAACGCCTGTAGGGGCACGACTAATAGCATACAGAATGAATGAACGAGGGTATGACATCGGAGAAAGGGCTGTCCGCTATCACCTTAGCGTTCTGGATGCGCAGGGTCTCACAAAACGCCTGGGGTACAATGGCAGGGTTATTACAGAGCGAGGGAAAGATGAGCTGCACGATGCACTGGTAGGAGATAGGGTTGGCTTCATAATCTCAAGGATAGAAAAGCTGATGTGCAATACTACTTTTGACCCTGGAACAAAGAAGGGTACCGTAATAATCAACATGTCAATTATAGATAAAAACGATCTTGGTAGAACCATGAGGATACTCAAACATGTTATACGTAATGGTTATTCCTTCAGCCCATATATCAAGTTAATAGAAGAAGGTACTGTTACTTCAGGTATTGAAGTCCCGGAAGGTAAAACAGGAATAGCAACCGTATGCAGTACGACTATAGACGGTATTTTGCTGAAAAACGGCATCCCTGTCAGCCCTAAATACGGCGGTACGTTAAAAGTAGAAAACAAAAAGCCTGTATGTTTTGAGGATGTGATCGTTTACAGCGGCACTACTATCGACCCGATGCGGGTTTTTATGTCAAAGAAGATGACCCGCGTTCTTGATACTGTGAATACAGGCTCAGGCAGGCTTCTTGCCAACCTCCGCGAGGTTCCCGGTTCTGCTATTTCGGAGGCTAAAGAAATTCTGGGCTACGCTGTAAAAGCAAGGATAGGGGGCATAGCCGGGATTGGAGAGCCTGGAAAGCCTGTGCTTAACTCAGCGGTTGATACAGGAAAAGCCGGTATTGTGATATACGCAGGAACAAATATCATAGCAGCAGTAAGCGAGATGGGCATCAAGGTAACTACATATCCGATCTCCACCACTATTGATTTTGAGGATTTGAAAAAGCTATAAGGCAGCAGTTAGCGGCAATATTTGCCCAGTTTTTAACCGGTTTGCCGAAAAGCCAGACGTTAAAAATATGCAGCGACTAATGTTATTCATAGTATATGGAGGCAATATATGCCAAAAGCACGCCGTGTAATGGAACTTCAGGGAAGGACGCGGGTAGTTGTTGAGAATGGGAAGATAATGAGAGTAAGAGAGAACAATCCTGCCTGTGGTACCCTGGAATACGGCGGTCATGCGGACGATGCGCTGGAGAGAAGCATATCCCTCATCGGGGACTGCGACGCTGTGCTATGCAGCAGGGTAGGCGGGGGCGCTGCCGGGGAATTGCTCAGCAGGGGAATAGAACCGGTTGAAGCTCCGGGGTTCATTGAGGAGAATACTCTTGCTTATGCCAGATACAGGTTGAAAGATTCATAGGGATCTGTTTAGTTAAAAATCCATTTTTGCGGTCTCCTGCTCGTTTTTCTGGAATCCTAATCCTCATCCAATTTTCATCATTATGATAATTAGAATGATGCAAGTGTTTATAACGTTGTGAAAATAAAAGTTGAACCGTGTCTCAATTCCCCCATATCCAGGAGATCAAAGTTCACTGCAACGGGAGCGGAGGAGAAAGCGCTCCGCGAACAGGCGATCCTCTGCATATATGGTTATCAGCAGCCTCCGGGACTGGTATGGGCGATATGAGCGCCGCACCGGGCGGCAGGATTTCCCGCGGGCTTACGGCATCCTCATACTGGATTACACCTGCTATATCAAATGTCACAATGGCAGTAACCTCCATTGAACCAGCACACCTGACCATGTCGATGAACTTCGTTAACAACACAGGCAGCGAATACGCACACGGAGCGCTCAATATCATAGATTTCCCAAGGCTCGTGAGACTGGTCAGGATACTGGGCTTGATGGCTGTGATAAGCTATATGACCGTTATTCTCTTCACATGGATATATGCGAACCTGCAGGGCTACATATATTTCTCGGCTGGTGAGCCTGTATCGATGATAAAATATCCCGAATGGGTGCTCGGTTTCATCGGTATATTTGCGGCAGCCGATTTACTGCGCAAAGAACTGGATGATGAGGCGGGTTATAAAAAGGTTCTATAAGGCGTGTTCTTTTAGTTGCACTGTTCTTGCATATGTTAATGCAGATGACTGTACTACATGAGCTCAACATATGTAAAAATTTCCTTGAGTTTTTAACGTATGACATGCTTCTATAATAGGGGAGTAGACGGGACTTGATTACGACAGTAGAACAGGCAGTTCTATGTTCCATAGGAAACAGAGCGCCTGCAATCCTGGATTTGCAGCATGATGCTCATCATTCCCGAAAGCCTATTGATATGACGAGAATAAGATCAAATATAATAAAAATCATACGCGTCATCGGGCTTATGTCTCTTTTAAGCTATATGACCGTTGTTCTTTTCGTATGGATATATGCGAACCTGGGAGGATACGTCTATTTCTCGGCTGGGGAGCCGCAGTGGATTATAAAGTACTCTGAATGGGCTCTCGGATTCACGGGGATTCTTGTGGCGCTCGATTACCTGCGCAGGGAGATACTGGTATAGTGCTATTTTGATGATATACGCAGATATAAGGTTGCATCTGCGTTCATCTGCGGCTAATTATGCATAATAATACAGGATCAAACGCCTTCTTTAAGCAGCGCACCTGATATATACACCCTAAACAATTATTATCAGAAAATGAAAACAGGACAAAAAGCCATTATAAAATCTTCAGGAGTGCCGCTTCTGGACAATACACTCGGCGGGGGCATTCCGGGCGGCTCGGTGGTCTGCTGCCTTATAAATCCGAAATCCATGGCTGAAGTCCTCATATACCAGCTTGCCTCTGTAGGCAGGGTTCTGTATTTTACCACCGAGCGCAAGCCTGAGCACGTCATACAGGCATCGCAGCAGCTGGGTTTTGATACGAAGAACCTCTCATTCGTAGATATATACAGCAAATTCAACTACGAGGATAAAGAGAAACAGCCTCCCACTTCCAAAAAAAATCTCTACGAGCTCTCGTACACAAGCGCGAAGCACGATGCGAAGATCTTTACGGAAAGCGTAAAACTGCCAAAGGACACCCTGTGGAAGTTCGAGTTCTGGACGAAAGAGAAGGTCATCGAGATACTGGGCGACCTGTGTAACAAGATATTCACCAAACTCCTGAAAACCAGGGAACAGAGCAGCTTTCAATTCTCCCATATCGACCCGAAGAACAAAAGGTTCACTATAGATTTCAAGGGCTGCCCTGAATGCTCTGATCTCTCGGGTTTTAAAGACGGGATTTGCTACTACCACGCAGGTCTCTTTGCAGGTCTCCTCTCCTCTCTCCTTGATTCGGAGATGAGCGCGTACGAGACCCACTGCCATGCGGCTGGCGGCGAATACTGCACGTTCGTTATCGGTCCAGGCGGAGATAAGGATATCCAGGATAATGTGGCAAGGTTCTTTAACCCCATATCCATGCGAAAGGACGATGAGATAGCCCTTTTCACCGAACATTCTCTAAAACAGGTCAGGGAGAGCGAAGATAACAGGATAATGATCGATAACTTCTCTTTTTACATCGACCTCATAGACAACCGCGATAAGATAAGGCGTCTCCTGAACCAGGTCTACGAAATAACCTCAAATACGGACAGCATATGCTACCTGTACATCTTCAGGGATACGCACAAAAAAGATATCGAGAACATGATAGTGAACAAATGCGACGTTGTGTTCGATCTGGATGTAACGGTCAGCGGGGACAATATAACCAACCTGCTCATAGTATCAAAGATACGCGGGATGATAGCGCCGACCAAACGGATGAAAGTGCATATTAAAGACCGGATCATACTGGATACATCCCAGGAAGTGGTATGACACCCCTGGTAAAGAGCCTTCTTCTGTAAAACACTCAAAAAGCTTAAATTGAACAAGTTCAATTATTTAACTATGGATCCAAGGCTCTTTCTGAAGATGGCACTGCCCGTGACCTTTGGCGTTTCTGCCATCACCCTGCTCTTACCCGGGGATATAGCAGGGGCTTACACAGTTTATATCATGCTCTCCTCTCTTTTTGCTGCGTTTCTACTTTCCCTGAAAGTAGCATACAGCTACGAGCGCGAACTTAAAAAAGTATTCCAGTACCTCGCCTTCTTCATATTGTTCCTGTTCCTTGCCAACCTCAACCAGTTCTGGGAGCTGCTCTACGGTATATTCGGGACTCATCCGTACATTTCCCTCATTGTGGCAGGTATAGCTTACTACCTTCTGGTCAGGTCGTGCATAAACATATTGAAAGTGACCGATTTCACGAAGATACATAAAAAAGAGTGGTTGGCGGTACTCTTTATGTTCGCCCTGGGGAACTTCATAACCGCGAATTTCATCTTAAATTACAAGATCGAGCTCACGGTCGAGGTATTGACAAAGATACTCTTTCGGATACTGGATAACACGATAGTCATCATGCTCCTACCCGTGCTGTTCCTGTACAGGAAACAATCCACACAGGATAAGAGGGAGAGCATCACTTTTTCAATCGTGCTTATCGGTATAATCATCAGTACGATAGGGGACTATGTCTTTGAGATAGTCTCCAAGATATCCTACCAGGAGCTGAGCAGCGGGTTCCATACCGGGACGCTGCTTGATTCTATCTACATCCTGAGCTATCTGATGATAGCCGTAGGGCTTTATGTTCACCTTAACTACTATAGGTGGACGATGAAGAAGATCGATATCGATAAGCTTGACCTGACGTTCTCGTAACGCTGCGCCTGCCGGGCTTGAATAGGATACATACACCGTAAGTAGTGCGAAAGTATTATCTAAGCAGGTGCATATAGGGAAAAAGATGCCTGTAAAAGAAAAAGAACCGCTGATAATGCACCCGCGCCCGAGCTCGATAGTGGCTGCGCTGTACACGCTGAGAGACCTTGATACCGATGTTGTTATCCTGCACGGTCCTCCGGGCTGCTGCTTCAAGCACGCACGGCTGCTCGAGGAGGACGGCATGAGGGTCGTTACTACGTCCCTTGATGAATCAGGTTTTGTTTTCGGGGGGCACGAATCGCTCGTGGAGGTGCTCGAAAAGGTCATAAAACGCTTCAACCCGAAGCGCATAGGCATAGTGGGGACGTGCGCGAGCATGATAATAGGTGAGGAACTGCACGAAGCTGTCACCGAGGTCCAGCCCGATGTCCCCGTTATCGAGGTCGAAGTACATGCAGGCTACAGAGATAATACAAAAGGTGTGATCATCGCGCTTGAATCCGCGCTTGCAGCAGGGATAATCAGTGAGGCAGAGTTTGAGAGACAAAAATCACTCCTGAAAGAAGCCACCATGGTCGAGAAGCGCCACGGCGCTGCGAGCAAGGAGTACCTTGCGCCCAACCGCGGGGACCTGAAGTTCAGGGTTGCACAGAGGCTGCTTGAACTTATGAAGCAGGGGAAAAAGGGGCTTAACATACTTAACGCCAAAAA
>JAPMTX010000183.1 GCA_026552855.1 Candidatus Methanoperedens sp.
GCGGTAGCATTGACCAGACTGCAACATGGTATCAAAGAAAATCTTTCTTCAGTTGCCTATTTGACATAAGGGGTGAAAAAAAGTTACCAACGGTTTTAGAGGGGTCTTGGTAAGTACCAATTTTAGATAGCTTTAATATAATAAAATGCAATTACCACTAGAATTATGCAACCATATGAAATACTCAAAAAATTGGTTTATGCCCTTGTTTTTGGATTTATTGGAGTTATTATAGGCATATGGACAGCCGATAACCTCTCAACTGTTCTGCTAAAAAATTCAGAACCAGCATTCACAAGAACATTCTCTCTAATAATCATATTCTTAATCATTGCCGCAGGTTCTTTTATTGGCTTCACGAAAGGAAAAACACTGCTTGAATGAACCTCTTGATTTTTTCCCTAATTTGATGCTATGCGCGTGATAATCGTCGGCGCCGGGGAAGTCGGATATCATGTGGCAAAGACCCTGTGCAAGAACAATGATATTTTTATAATAGAAAAAAACGAAGATGCCTGCACGAGGGCAGGTCACCTGGACGTGCAGGTCATACAGGGGAACGGGGCAGATGTAAAGCTTCTTAAAAAAGCAAATATCGAAAAAGCTGAATTAGTCGTGGCAGTGACAGGTGTGGACGAAATCAATATAGTAGCTTGCATGGCGTCAAAACTCCTGAACAGTAAAGTGAAGACAGTCGCCCGCGTCAGCAATCCCGATTATATAAACAGGCCGGTTTCGGTGCGCGAGACCGTGGGCATGAACGCCATGGTATGTCCGGAATTATCCCTTGCCTCGGAAATCAACCAGATCCTCTCAATTCCAGAAGCGATGAACGTGGTGGATTTTGTCGGCGGGAAAGTAAAAATGATGGAATTCAAGGTTGGTGAGCTAAATCCGCTTATAGGGAAAAAACTATACGAATCCGATCTTCCCCAATGCTGTATAATGTCTGCGATTTTCAGGGGTTCGGAATTGATGATACCCCACGGCTCTGACACTATTATGAAGAACGACAGGGTGGTGCTTGTCGGGAAACCCGAGGCCGTTGAGGATACAAGAAAACTTTTCGAGGGAGATGAGAAAGGGAACGGAAAAATTGCGGTAGTGGGAGGGGGCAAAGTTGGATATTACCTCATCAACCTCCTCAACCAGAAAAAATTCAAGCTGACCTTAATAGAATCTGATAAAAAAAGAAGCGAAACACTTGCCCAGAATCTTCCGAACGTTCTGGTACTGAACGGGGACGGCACTGATCTTGTTTTGATGAAAGAAGAAAATATCGGGTCTATGGATGCTGTCGTCGCGGTCACAAATAGCGATGAGAAGAATCTTTTATGTTCACTGCTGGCAAAAAAGCTCGGGGCGAAAAAAGTTATCGCAAGGGCAGACAGGCCCGATTATGCGGAATTGTTCGAGATGGTTGGAATCGACGTGGCCGTCAGCCCGATCCAGGCCACTGTCAATGAAGTATTAAAATTTACAATGGGGATCGGCATTGAATCACTGGTGACAATCGAAGGAGAAAAAGGCAAGATAATTGAATTGGCTGCAAACGAGAGATCAAAAATAATCAATAAAAAACTCAAGGATGTAACTTTTCCGCGCGGAGCCATTATCAGCGCGATAGTAAGAGGCTCGGAAGTAATAATACCTGATGGCAACCAGACAATAATTGCCGATGATAAGGTTGTTATCTTTACTTTACCTGACGCGCTTCAACCTGTTAAGGAACTTTTCGGTTAATGAGAATAGGAGATTCAGGATCATGCCTGAAATCATTGTGCCTGGATCAACTATGGCTTAACTGTTTGGTTTTGTTACGACCTCATTAATTATTTGAGGAAGCCTCATCTGGTTTATTTATTTCGGCGTTTATCAACAAACAGGGGCACAGGAATAACTAAATATATGTTTAAACATATGTTGTATCATGACAGCCAAGACAATAACTATACGAGAGGATGTCTACAAGATGCTTCTCTCCATAAAAGGAGCTAATGAGAGTTTCAGCAATTTTTTCGAA
>JAPMTX010000019.1 GCA_026552855.1 Candidatus Methanoperedens sp.
GACTTTGCGGTGTTATATGTCAATTCACCGCAAAGCACGCAAAGGGTGCAAAATTGGATATTACATTTAAACATAAAAGCCGCAGACGAACGAATAAACGCAGATTTATGAAGCATCTGCGTTCATCCGCGTTTATCTGCGGTTCGTTTCTTTATATCATTTTTATTTTTCTTTACCTTTCAACACGATACGGTCAATGGTGATTTTGGCGTTCTTGAGGACGATCTTCACACCCTCGCCGCCGAGCGCCATTGGCGGCATCAGCGGCATGCCCACAGGCATATTCATTGCGGGCGCGGGCACAGACCATGCGGGCGCAGCCGCCTCTGCCGTGGCACCATCCGATGAGACCGCTTCAGCAGCCGCCTCTTCTTTCTTCCAGCGCTGCATTACTGGATGCTGCTTTTTCTCAAGGTACTCACGCAGGGATTTTAAGTCGCTGGCATCATCCTCTGTAGGCAGCTTATCCGCTATCTCAGGCGGTATATCTGCCTTTATCTTCTCTTTCAGGTTCTTCGGCATCCATACAACGCGGCTCCAACCTCCGTCAGCCTGGATGAACTTGGGTGAGCGGAAGTAATTCACACCCACGCCCAGGAAGCCGATTATCTGCTTTCCTCCGCCTGTCTGTCCAGCCATGGTGGAAAAAGCCAATCCGTTCGGGGCATTGCCGCTGTAGTCCCTGTCAACCCAGCCGATGCCGTCCACCTCTGGGATGTAGAACCCGACGACCTCAAAGCATCCGCAGCTTGTATGCGGGTACTCAAAGAACGAATGTATCTTGATGCGGGAATATTCACCGCCCGAGAGAGCGACGGCTTTCTCGTTCACGCCTGAGTATTCCCCGCCCACCTTGTCGAGTACCTCGCCCTTGGAAATGGCGAACTGGGGACCTTCAGGATCGACCTTCGCCGCAGCGCGCCCGTCGAACCAGTTGATCGCGCCGCACAGGGATATCCTGTCCGGGGTAACGACGCACACGTTCGTAGGCGCAAAGCTCTGGCACAGCGTGCAGCCGTAGAACACGTCCACGTCCTCATCGTGCAGACCGCGCGTCCTGGCATCCCTTGCCTCGTATATCTTCAGCGCCTCAGCCCTCGCCTTTTCAACTTCCTCAGGGTCGGTAATATACGTAGCTTCGATCTTCTCGATAAAAGGCAGCTCGTTCTTGAACAGCATCATTGTGGCTTTTGCAATCTGCTCAAGTGAGCTTAATCCTTTTTTGATCGCATCCTTGTTGATGCGGACCCAGACATCGTAGCGCTGGTTTAAGTGCATGTAGCCTTGGATGTAGTTCTGGAAGTCGTGGTTCCGCCTCTCCACGATCGCTTCCAGGTCAGGCTCGACCAGTTTCCCTGCTATGCGATAGATCATCGCGTAGGGATAGCGTGAGCCCTCCTGCATCTGCGGGATATCGGGTCCGATAAGAGTAAATTTTCCATCCTCGATCTCATCCAAGCCAGCAGCCCTCACGAGTTCAAATCCTCTCGATTTTGGACCTGCAAGCTCAACAAACATATCATCTTTTCTTACACGTTCACCCTCGAACATGGGTGAAATTTCAAAGGGAAATTCGTTTGCCATTGTCCTTCCTGTCTTACCGCCGCACTAAAGTGCAGGGTCTTTATATTTGATCCCCGTACTGCGGGGTCTTTTTGGTTTACTTTTTTGGTAATTGTGCTATAACCTCATCAAGCGCTGCAATGAATACATCCTTCTTGAGATTGCCAAAAGACATATCTGCATTGGGATGGTAATATCTATCTATCGATACAACTTTGATATTCGAGAAATTCTTGAGCGCGGAAATCGCCTGGGAAGCGTAATAATACGTAATCCCCAGGAACGTGACGAAATCGTATCCGCCTTTTCCATCCAGCCCCTGCCACTGCGGGTCGCAGAGGTATGAGGCAAGGGCATGCATGTTCGCATAATGTACATCAAGCCCTTTATCCCCCAGGGAGATATAGGCATCTCCGACAGCAGCGATCTGAACCCCGGTCCGCCCTATCGCCACTACTCTATCAAGCACATCTTTCTCATGGACCTCAGAGCCCACGATCAATAGAGGGCGTTTCGCTTTTGCCAGCATCTTACCTGATACTGCAGGCATCACAGCCCTCGCCATCTTTGGACCAGGGATGTTCCCGGTGTTGAAAGGTACTGCCTGGCGGGTCGTATCGATGATCTTCTCTTCCTGCTTCACGGCGGGTTTCTCCACTGTTTTTGGTTTTTCAACAACATTCGCAGCGGCAGCCGGTTTTGCAGGTGCCTTTCTGTTCATTTCTTAGCCTCCTTGCACAGGCGGGGAACATTGGTAGGCTGGAATGAAACGTCCACTTTCCGGAGCGGTCCTTCTGTGATCTTCTTCTTCTCCCAGTCTACCTTCCATCCTTTCTCTTCCAGAAGCTTCATGAGCTGTTCCCTCTTCGCCACAGGCAGGTCAGCCTCGCTCCTCACATAGGTATGCCAGTCATCGGGCATCTTCTTCATGTATTTCTCACTGAGTTCGATATAGTGGGTTAATTTTATCGCTCTCCCAAGGCTGTTGTCGCTCGGTCTGAAGCACAGCTTTGCAAGAAGCGGCATCAGCTCGTTCTTCGTCTCAGCCGTGATCATAAGATGCTCAGGCGCAGGCTCCACATTGATCACGGAGCCGTCCCTTCCATCAAGAACATTCCACGTCTCTTTCCTGTAAGGCTTGCCTATGAATGCACGCCTGTATTTTGTGCCATGAGGTCCTGTAACAACCGGAATGCCAAGCCTGTTGCATCCGGTGGCTATAGCAAAGGCTTTCTGTGAGTATGCACCCCAGGCTATCCCGACGGCTCCTACTCTGTTGAGCACGTAATCCGCTATCTCTTCCCAGTTACCTTTCGTCTTTCTCCCTGCGAATATGGAGGCTACTTTTATGGTAGTCGCGGCTATGTGAGCATTCGAGACGCATGAGCCTGTGTTCAGGAGGTTGCCCTTGATGAACCTGCCGGGGTAGCGCTCGTAGAGCGTCTTTCCTTCCTTATCCTTGTACATCCCGATATCCATGGCGCTGCAGCCTGAAGAGATGACGATGTAACTGCGCTGGAGCATCTCCTCGACAACGTCGTAGACATCCTTTGTCCCGTCAGGATAATTCCCGCAGCCCACAAAAGCAAGCACTCCCGGCGTTGTGCCAAGCACAAGGTTCCTGCCTTCCTCGCGTATCTCAGGGTCGCCGATCTGCCCTCTGCCAATCCTTACTTTGCCTTTTTCTTCGCATATCACGCGCTGGCTTGCTTTCTCGATGACGTTCAGGACTGGGATATCCACGGGGCAGCTATAATCGCACCTCCCGCAGCCGATGCATTTGTCGTGAAGTACCTCGAACTTCGTAAGGTCGCCGCCCACAGCCGCAGCCATCGCATCTGAGATCGGCAGGCTCTGCGGGCAGTCGCGCGTGCACTGGAGGCATTTCGTGCATTTTGAGACGAGTTTCTTGAAGTCCTCATCGCTTGGAAGCGCGGTGATGCCTTTAGCTTTCCTGATAGGCGCTACTTTCATCGCCAGTTTGGGTATGACCTCGCCGACCTTCTCAAGATCGAGTATCAATGCACCTGCCTGTTTTCCACTTGCAAGGTCTTCTACGATAGCATCGACCGGATCATTTGACCTGTCCGGGAGACCGTACGTGATTTTCTCATTCGTGGCTATCACGGGGATAAGAAGCTTCTGCGCTTCCTTCAAAATATCCGCCCTCACGCACTGCTCGTCTGTAACAAGCACATCCGGTATGCCTGAGCGGATGTATTTTAACTCCTTGCTCATGGAGCCGATGATCTTGGCTGTCTTGTTGTATCGGGTCATGTCATGTGCAGTGCAGCACAGACCTGCTATCTCTATCTTATCGAAAAGTCCGTCCCTGTCCATGTAATCCAGGATATATGCGGGTGCAGCGATGTTATGCCCCACGCATATCACCACAGGTTTTTTGGGATCAAGGATGCCCATCCCTACCTCAGCCATAGGCGTGTTCTCATCAGCCTTTGGCAGGTTGAGGCAGGATATCTGTATGATATCAGCGACTTCCATTCCCAGGAGATCGAGCATGCCTGCGTGAAGCGCCTTGGATTCAAAATCAACAGAAGCCCCCTCCTGACCTGTGTTGATGGATGCAGTCAGTTGCGTAAGCTGCTCTTCAACGTATTCAAGCACAGGGAGGAAATCGCCTATGGTTTTCGGCTGGAAGCCCATTATAGTCTCGGTGAGCGGTGCTTTTAAGTTGCTCGGACCCACGTCTATGGGAAAATCCTCGCCGTATTTTCTAATTAGGTAATTAAGAAGATGCCTGCCGTGGGCAGAGTGGCACGCGGCTCCCATTATGCTTATCTTGAGGGCTTCCCTTGCTGACTGGGATTCAAGGTCGATACCGCATGCTCCTTCCTTGTTGCCTGTGAGGTCGCATTTCCCGTACGTACAGTAATCGCACGTATCGCTTGTAGGAGTGTACACGGGATTATACCTGTTAAGGAGGCGGTAATCCCAGTTCCGCAGACTGATGATCTCAGGTCTCGGCGTGGGACCTTCGATCTGAGATTCTTCCTGTCCGGGCTCGACTATCTTGCCTATGTTTACCTGGACATTCTCCAATCCTTCTATTACAAAACTTCCTTTCTTAACTATCATTTATTGTCTCCAACGATTATCGTCTAATATACTTCCCTATCCTAATTGCATTTAACAATATTATAATTTTGCGGTCTTTCTGGAATATGATCTTGTTCAAGTATGGGTTTAAACCCCTGATTCGTAGCGAATTAGCTTAGGATTTATATCATTGTATTTAAGCATTTTGACGTTTATCATTATCATTAATTATATTTTAAAAATAACCCAAAGACTTAAATAAACACGTGCTAACATTGTTCTGAGTGGTCATATGAAAAAAGCCATCATAGTCGTGGATATGATAAATGATTTTGTCACGGGAAAACTCGGAAGCCCCCACGCCCGGAATATTGTGCCGAACATAGCGAAACTCTTAAAAAAAGCAAGGGAACAGGGCATTCCGATCATATACCTGCGCGATGCACATACACCTTCGGACAGGGAGATGGACATATGGGGGGAACATGCCATGAAAGGTACAGAGGCTTCAGAGATCGTGCCTGAGCTGAAACCTGAGAAGAACGATATCGTGATCGAGAAGAAGTGGTACAGCGGGTTCGTTGGCACCGAGCTTCCTTCTGTTCTTAAGAAGCTGGGCGTGGATACCCTTGTAATTGTGGGCGTGAGCACGGATATCTGCGTCCAGAACAACGTAGGTCACGCCTATTTCTCAGGGTACAGGACAATAGTTCCCCAGGACTGCACAGCTTCGATAGATGAGAAGGCGCAGGAGCAGGCAATTAAATACATGAAAAGCATCTATGGCGCCGAGATCACAAGCTCGGATAAGGCGCTTTAGATGAAGATAGCGGGAATAGATGAAGCAGGAAAAGGACCCGTGCTCGGTCCAATGTGCGTTGCAGGCATACTGGTGGATGAGAAAAAGCTTGACGCGCTCACCCGCCTTGGCGTAAAGGATTCAAAGCAGCTGACGCCGAAGAGACGCGAAGAACTTGATGCTGAGATAAAAAAAATCGTAGACAAATATTACATCCTGGAGGTCAGCCCTGCCCAGATAGATGAGCTTCGCAAAATAATGACGATGAACGAGATAATGGTGAACTGCTACGTGAGGGTCCTTGAAGAACTCAAGCCTGACCGCGCTTTTGTGGATGCAGCCGACGTCAATGAGCAGCGCTTCGGGGAGAACATAAAGAGAAAATATACAGGGGAGATAGAGATAATCTCAGAGCACAATGCAGACGAGAAATATCCCATCGTATCAGCAGCCTCCATACTTGCGAAAGTGAGGAGGGATGCGCTGGTAAAACAGATAGAGAGAACGCTTGGCGTTGAAATTGGGAGCGGCTACCCCTCTGACCCGAAGACCATAGGGTTCCTTGAAAAGTGGATCCGGGAACACGGGTCGCTTCCTGATTTTTCGCGGCGTTCCTGGGAGACTGCAAAAAGACTTCTTGAAAAAGCAAGGAGAGGGCAGAGCACCCTCTCTGAGTATTGATTGTTTCTTATTAATCTATTTGGCTTCTTCCTTGGGTTGTTTCTCTTCCTTTGCAAGCTCTATATCCATCTTGTAATCGTCGTATCCCATCCAGGCGATGATCAATCCCACGAACAGAAGGAAAAGACCGATGGTGCCTTTCAATAAAATTTTAAGTTCTTCCAAGTAGCCAAGGAATCCATACACCTGGGGACCGGTGTACCAGATAATACCAATTGCCAGGATAATTATCCCAATTAACATTTTTAATATATTTTTCGCCGAAGACATACTATCACCCACTGCCTTATTCTTTTCTTCTATATTAAGTTTTTTTGTATTGATTGCTTTTACTCAAGAATAGAGGGGCATAAGAGGACGGGAACAAATCCGACCTGGAGGGATACCGTCAGGAGGATGCTTCAGCAGTACAGTATTTTCTATCAGGAAAAGAAGGGGGGCAGGGTACGAATTCTCAGAAAAGAAAAATCTCTTTAGGGGCTATAGAGGATGAATTCAATACTATAAGGAATCGAAAAATATACTAAACCATTTTAGCCAATCTTGCTTCTTTATATCGGCTTGTTTTAATATACGAGATAGTAAATCTATGCCGATCTCTTTTTTATGAGGGTTAGGTAGTGTCAAAACAAGGTCTCCTTTTACCATATAAGGATGCTTTCCACCAGAGAATGGCCCTTCGAACCCGAAGTCCTTCAGTCTCTTAACTAGCTGTTTCCATGAGACCGGCATCAATTTTGTCAAGAGATTCCATCACCTTTATCTCTTCAAACTTTACATTGCCAATTGGAGGAATTGGAAGTCCTTTTCTTAATCTTAGAATTATCCATCCTTCTATTGTTTCAGCAAGGTTTTTCCGACACTCTTCCAGGGTTTTGCCTGTTGCCCATACTCCTTTAAGTTCTGGAACCTCCCCGTAATAAGGTTCATCATCTTCAATTATCTCATATTTCGCTTTTTCAAGCGCCGCATTTATGTATTCAAGTATCATGCTGCATCTCTTAGCATATTTTATCATTCATCAATGCTCTTAATATAGCTTTTTATTGCAGTACTTTGATATATTCTCAAGCTCTTTTATTTAATTTTTGAAATTAAATCCTCCGGCGCCGATATAACCGAGGCAACCGCATCAATTCAAAAACCGCGCAAGATAAAAACCACAGAGAGCACAGAGGACACAGAGAAAAACAACAACTCTCTGCGCTCTTTGTGTACTCGGTGGTTGATAATCCTTTATTTGACTCACCCGCAGTAAGGAGACGTTAATTATTTATGAGAAAGAGGCGCTGACGCATGAAAAGACAACTTGACTTTGCGTTCTTTGCGGTGTAAGGTGACAAATATATTACTCATTAAATATTAAATCCTCGGCGCCAATAGCCCCGCGCAACCGCCTCACATTAGAGACTGCACAACATGAACCGTGAATTCAGTGCCAATTCAGGTAAAAGAACTATGAAATACAATGAGAGTGGAGTATAACTCAGGAAGATAAACCTTAAAACCTCCTGAATGAATATAATAATCAAGTACCAAACTGTACAAGGTGAAAAATGGTAGATGTTGTATTAAAACTCCCTAACGATTTCAGCTGGATAACGAAGAATAAAGAAGGTTTGAAATGGGTAGAGTCAGCTATAATAAGCAGACTTACCGAGATAAAAATAGGAAATCTGCTTGCTGAGAAGAGTAAATTGAAAGAAGAGGACGTAGATGAACTCGATCATATCATAAAGCGTGCTCTCTACAATAAAATAAAGGCTGAGGAATGAAACTAGTACTGGATTCCAATATCATCTTTTCTGCGTTGATTAGGAGGACGCTTCAGCAGTACAGCACTTTCTATCAGGAGGAGGGGAGCAGAGTATAGTTTTTGAGGAAGGAAAAGCCATTTGAGGAGTTCGGCCCGAAGAAAAACCCGAATCCGGGACATGAGGATGTGCAGGGGATGCTTCTTGAACCTGGAGGGTATACAGTTATAGACCAAGAGATGAATTAACGATACCAGAATTCTCCGAAAATTTGATATGATATCAAAATGATATCGTATTGTTATGGCAGAAACTCAGGTTATTTTCAGACTTGATAAAAGGTTGCTTAAAGAGTTCGATGATACTCTTAAAATCTCTGGATTCAAGACGCGAAACGAATGGTTCAGGGCAGCGATCCGGGAATTCCTCGATGATGTTGAGCGCAAAAAAGTACTCCAGAAACTCAGAAAACTTGAAGTAAAAGGGTTAGAGGAAAAAGATATTGAAGAGCTGGTAAGCAAATGGCGGTCTGAGAAGAAATAATGATAATTATCGATACAAATGTCCTGCTGGCGTTTCTCCTCACAAACGGTATAACCCGCAGGATCATAGCCGGGAACCCGGATGTATTTATATCCCCTGAATACTGCTTTGAGGAGCTGTGGGAGCACAGGGATAGATGGAACAAGAACAAGCTTCAGGATAGTGAATTGCTTGAAGTTGTTAGCGATGTAAAAAGGCTATTTGTGATGACTATATCTCCTGAGGTTTACAATCCGTATATTCCAGAAGCGGGAAAACTTACGGATGATAAAGATGACTCCCCGATTATCGCACTTGCCTTATCGGTGGATAATGAAGGAATCTGGACATACAATACAAAACATTTCAGACAGGAGATATTTGGAGAGCGCATCAGGGTACTGTCTACAAAAGATGTGATCAAGCTATACCCATTAAAAGAATGAATGGTAAGCTGTAATTAAAGATGCTGCACTTCTTCATAAACTTGCGATGCTCTGATGAGCATATGAGGTCTTTTACTTTGTGTCCCTCTCCCTCGTCACTGTAAGGCTCCGCAGATTTATTACTTTTTAAATATTAAATCCCCCAGCGCCGATAGCCCCGCGCAACCGCTTTACAATAGAAACAGCACAGAATTAACAGCAGATTCGTACTGAGTTTCGTAAGAACTCGTGTTCAAAGGCAATCCACGTTATGAACGGGAGCGATTTACTGTAAAATCCGTTTGCGTAAAGCTATATTGATGTGATATGGTTTACAGGCGATACGGATGCTCTTGTCCCGAATTTGCTTTTGAGGTGGAGCATACAACTGAAGTGACTAAAGGGCTTTTGGCAGGCTTTTTGACCTTTATAAAGCCGGGTTAAGGACCAAGCTGTTTATAATATTGTCTGATAAAAAATTGGATAAGTTGCATATCGAGATCGAGCGCAGCCTCTTTAGTGAAATCAAGGAAATCTGTAAAGTAAAAACGTATGAGCCGCTGATCAATCTTTATGTTCTGGCGCTGGAGCACGATTTACAGAAGAAGAAATTTTTTAAGGAGTAAAAAAGCGGCGCAGAATTATTTTTATAAACCACCTTTAGGCTGTTCTGATGCTTTATATAAAAACCATAGTTGAGGGCGGATGAGCGCAGATTTTTTAAATCATCTTGGCGCGCCGAGGTGTATAAAGAAGCCGTAGCTTTGCTTCCTTAGCGAGCTTGGCGGTGCAAAGCACAGAAAATTCATCTGTCTTTAAATAATAAACTCCGGCGTCGAAGTGGAGAGAGCTGATGGGAGGGATGAGCCAATTTATAGCAATTCTTCAGGTTTATTTATTTTAATTATAGTATTCATATCATTAAAATGTGCATCATAAGTCACAATGCAGTCACATTTTTCTATAAAGGCTAAAATCGCATGGGGTATGTCTGAAGGATCTTTTAATTTTATGTCACTGGAATATCGAATCCTTTGCTCTCTATTAAGAGCCTATCCGAAAAGTCCAGCTGCCCTGTAAGTAATCCATGCGCATGCGAAATGTAGTAGTGCTATATAATTCTGAAGTTTTTTCTCCCATCTTATGAGTAATCTTCTGA
>JAPMTX010000184.1 GCA_026552855.1 Candidatus Methanoperedens sp.
GTAACTGGTTGACAGAAGATGCATCAAGCCTGCTGGTCGCGTTCGGGGAAGATTTCATAGAGCCTATCAAGGAGTTTACAAATGATGAAACCCTTGAAACTTTTGTAAGATCGGTAGCAGCTTCTGCTCTTGCAGCATTGGGGAAAAAATTTCCACATCATCAAGATGGCATCAAGCACCATTTGACAGAGTTGTTAAAAACCACTCAAGATGGCACATTTGCGGGTCTTGTTGCAGATGATCTTGCCTCATTTCATGATCCTTCTGTAATGCCTGATATCCACAGGGCATTTGAGGATGGAATAATTGATGATCCGTTTGTACAGGAGGATGAACTTGAAGATATCATAAATGGCGTTTTCTCTGATATGGATGCAAGAGATTTCAAGAGAAATACCGCAGATCCGCTTAACCATTTCTCACGGGAGAATATTGAACGTCTGCATATGATAAACTATGAAGAAGATGACGAAGACAATGATGAATTTGAAGACGAAATTGACTCTGTCCTAAAAGATGATTATTCTGAACCTGCGATGGAAGAAATCAAACCTAAAGAAAAAAAGATCGGAAGAAATGACCCCTGTCCCTGCGGCTCCGGGAAGAAATACAAAAAATGCCACATGGGCAAGGAGCTGCCCTAGATGCCAGCCTTCACTGAAAAATCCCTCGTCGAGGATTACATCATCGAAAAACTTATCGAAAAAGGCTGGCGCTTCGTGCCTGCCAGCGAGCTTGAGCGAGAGAGCTTCAGCGAACCTCTGCTGCTCAATAATCTTGTCAGGGCAATAAACAGGCTGAACGCAGACAAAGGGATCGGGGACGAGGAATTAAAACATGTCCTGAACGAACTGAAGCTTAAAGGCTCCGGGGTTGAGGGACTGAAGCAAATTCTCAACTATCTTAAGTTCGGCGTACCAATAAAGTTTGAAAAAGAGCGGGTGGTGAAATATGTCAGGCTCTTTGATTTCGATGACATGGATAATAATGAGTTCATCGTGAGCAGGCAGGTTATCTATCACGGGAGGGATGATATAAGGACGGATATCATGCTCTATGTCAATGGCATTCCTCTCGCGGAGATCGAATGCAAGAACCCTGCCAGCTTCTCTGAAAACTGGTTCGATGCTTACAGGCAGATAAAGGATTATGAAAAAACGGTTCCTGAACTTTACAAGTATGTCCAGATAGGCATAGCTGCAGAAGAGACCGCCATGTATTTCCCTGTTGTCCCATGGCAGGAAGAGGTCAAAGCAGACCAATGGAAGGAAGAAGGGAAAGACCCCATCGATTCCACAATTGAAATGCTCTCAAAGGATATATTAATGGATATCATCCGCAATTTCATGTTCTTCAGGGTGGAGATGGGGAATGCCACGAAAGTCATTACAAGGTACATGCAGTACAGGGCAGCCAGGAAAATCGTGAACAGGGTATCAGCGAACCTGAAGGGAGAGGACGAAAAGAATAAAGGGCTGATATGGCACTGGCAGGGTTCGGGCAAAACTCTCACCATGATTTTTGCAGCCCACAAACTCTACCATCTAAAGAGCCTTGAAAACCCTTCTATCTTTTTCATCGTAGACAGGATCGAGCTGGAAGAGCAACTGTACACTGAGTTTAACTCTCTGGATATAGTAAAGCCTGAGATCATCGGTTCCATCGAGGAATTAAGAAAGGTTCTGAAGCATGATGAGGGGAAGGGCAGGCGGGGCATTCTGATAACCCTGATACACAAGTTCAGGGTTGAAGAACTGGGTGAATTGCAGAAAGAACTGGAAGAACTTTCAAAGCAAAAAGAAACGATTCTCACCAGAAGGAACGTGGTCGCATTCATAGATGAAGGACACAGGAGCCAGTATGGAACAATGGCAGGTCAGATGAAAAAAATCCTGAAAAAAGCCTTCTTCTTTTCCCTGACGGGAACCCCTATCTCCAGAAGAGGAAAAGATACTTATCTGGAATTCAGCTATCCGCCGGAGGAGAAATACCTTGACAGGTACTT
>JAPMTX010000160.1 GCA_026552855.1 Candidatus Methanoperedens sp.
TTTTCTCTCGTCCCACGCCTGGTTAGGGTCGAATTCGATACCCAGCGTCGTTGCAAGCATGGTGGCTGCAAGGTCCTCGGCATACTCGCCTGCTTTTTTACCTACCTCGCCGAACGAATGGTGCTCGGAAAGGTATCCATAGATACTTATGTCTTTAGGTATCGCGATACCTACAGCCGCTGAAATCAACCGGTTCGGCTCATTGGTCTCGTTCCTGGCAAAAACACAGAAAGTTACCTGACCCGGGCTCAGGAGCTTTAACCCCTCGTCCTTCGGTATTATTTTACAGCGAGGCGGCAGGATGCTTGATACAGATACAAGATTGCATTTCTCTATGCCTGCATCCCTTAATGCAAGCTCAAAGGATGCAAGTTTATCTTTGTGTATCCCCACTCCCTTTGTCAGGAGCACTTTTTTTGGGATGATCAAATCCATAATACGTCCGGTAATTTCTCAATCAAATAAGGATTGAGCTAACTCCTCCTGATATATAGTACTGTCGTACGGTCACTTATTTGTTTTCATAGGCTTAATCATCGGTACATCCATAAGTATAGCAAAAAGATATATTTACATAACGTGTAATACTCTATACATGAAAAGTTTGATACTGGTGCTTTTCACAGTACTTGTTCTCACAGCAATCCTTACTGAAGGGAAAACAGAAAGGCAGTCCCCGCACATCACCTCGCTCACTATTAAATTCGACAGGACTGATGCCGTATTCACAGTAGATTATGATATTGATAACCTGCCAAAGATGTACCTTCTCCTTATCGGAAGCAAGAGCCTTGAGCCCAAGATAAAATCCATATTCTCGAATTTTGATTACAGGATAATTAAAATGGACCAGAACAGGGCAATACTGAGCGTAAAAAATATCTCAAGACTGGATAAGGGTTATTACTTGTACGATTCGCACATGAGGTTCGGGGAGGGTATAGATGCGATATACGTCTATACACCTGATTCGCCTAACCGGAAGGAATATTCAAACCCCTATCTGTTTAGCTGGGATAATGTCCCGGGGAATGAGAGCTTAAAACTCCTGACGTTCTTAAAAGAGGATCTTAATATCGATGTTGCTAATAATACAAAATTACTGAAACTCGATAAGGGCATGACCATCAGCATCACTACAGAAGATGGAACCGCAGACGTTACGCTTGATAAAAACAAGAAAAAAGCCCTTCTGAATATCAATGGTGTCAAAGCATATGAGCTGCAGGTTAAAGAGGACAGCGGAAGGCTTGATATATACTCTCCTTACATGTACTCAATACCCAATATATTCTACCGTTCCTGATGTTTCTTTTTCTGGAATACGGATGGCAGGTGGACAATGTATGTACCGTCCTCCTTAAGCGCCATAACAATCTCATCCCGTTTCATAATCGAGTCCAGGTTCAATTCGTACGAGCCCGGGGATAATATCCTTACTGATTCCACCCTGTCTCCGACCTCTTCAGGCTTTGTCTCATCCTTAGTTTTAACCGGTTCAGAGGTGGTCGGTTTTTTCGCCAGTAGCTCATCTACTTCCTTGATGAACCTGGAGGCTGCAGGGGGAATAGAGCCTTCGTGTGTTCCTGCTTTTTCAGCATGTGCAGGTGCATCGTCCCTGACGTAGAGGAATTTATTCCAGCCGCATTTCGGACAGCCGTTCAATATAATAGCTGCGCCGTCCCGGAATACGCTTTCGCATTTTGTGCATTTATGTGGCATAATCTATGGCGAGACAAGGGCACTTATCAGATCCCTGTCCTTTTTTATGGTCTTCAACTGCGCGGCAGGACCGATAACGGTGAGCCTTGTTTTGAGTGAGTTCTTCCCGAGCAGTTTATTAAAGAAAGTCTCGTTCTGCTTGACAGGATAGCTTTCTATCTCGATACCTGAGAAATCGTCCTGCGCTATCTCGGTCATTGTAAGCTCAATGAGCTTGGTCTGCTCGCTCGGGGTAAGACCTTTTTCAAGTACGAGAATCTTCCCGTTCCGTACCTCGTCCAGGATCAATCTCACCTTTTCCATCGAGGTCATACCGTCAAGCTTATCTTCTGATATCAAATCCAATTGAATTCCTTTCATTGTGATCACCCGAAATGTTCTGCTATCTCTTTATACAGCAGGTCTATGTTCTGTCCTTCAAGAGCAGATATTGGTACGATGGGATGCTGAGGGAAAGCGCTATGTATCCTCGCAGGCGAGGAATTATGGAGGTCTATCTTGTTCGCCGCTATCAGGAGAGGAAGTTTTCGCGCCTCCATGTTGCCTATGACGGTCACGTTCACCTGCGTGTACGGGTCTTCGGTTGCGTCCATCACGAGTATCACGCCGTCAAGCTCGTCCAGCCACTTCACAGCCTCTATCACGCCTTCGGTCGCTTCTTTGGCGCGCCTCTTCGATTCCTCCTCTGAGAGACCGAACTGCATGAAGTCGTGGAAATCGATCTTTGTCGCAAGCCCGGGGGTATCGATGATGTCCAGCATCACGGAGGAGCCGTTGGATTCTATAGTCACGCCCTCGCGTCGCCGCGCCCGCCGCGTCTCATGCGGTATGTGCGACACCGAGCCCATCGCATCGCCTGTCCAGTCGCGCAAAATCCTGTTCGCAAGCGTTGTCTTGCCAGCGTTGGGAGGTCCATAAATCCCTATCCGAGCGGTCTTTTTCTTAAATAATTTTTTTAACCAGGAAAAATTTATCCCCAGCCGTTTTATTATGCCCATAGTTATGCCTCAGTCTCTTTTAATATATGTTCCACCTATTTTAGTTTTCTGTTAATTTTTTAGAATCTTTTCCCTTATTGTATGTCTACAGATGAAATGTTGTACTTCTCTTTTAAAAACTGCTTTATAGTCTTTAGAATAGTTATTGCTTTCCTGTATGCATCATCTGCATCGTGCTCAGTATATTCATGAGAGGGAATCCAGATAGGTCTCTCTGGGTTGGTGAATAACGGATACCTTGATTTTATCGCCTGTCGCTCTAAAATTAGAGCATCAAAAATATCCTTTGTCTCAACCACTTTCTATCACTGCTAAACCCGGGATTCTCCAGACACCTTTACTAATTTTTTTCGCACGCCATCGTCCGAGATTTTTCTCAAACTCAACCAGCAATCGTTTAAAGAAATTATCTTTATCATAAACTATCTTGTTTGTATCATAAATCTCCAGCATCAATGGATAGGCTGATTCTATAGCATGCGAAATTTCATTTTTGCTAATAAGAACCATGTGGATTGGGATGGTATGTTTTATTTCGATATCTTCTGTGAGTTCAAGAGCCATTCTATCGCGCTCTCTCCAATCTTTTGGGAGATTATTGCAGATTATAAGAACGTCTATATCTGAAGTACTGGTGAAAGTGCCTTTGACGAAGGAACCGAATAGGACAACAGATAAAAGGTCATGGCTGAACTTTTGTTTGAAGATGCTTACCAGTTCTGGAACGATTTTATTTATCATTTAGACCTTACAGAGGATTAATCCATTATTATATTTTACACTATCCTATAATATCATACTATTATATTGAGTTTTGCAGTGGTATCTACTTCTTAAAGGTATATAATTCAGATAATCAGGGCACAAATCACTATAATCAGTATTTATCTAGCCTATGCTCTATCAATCTGTCTACAGCCCAAAATCTCAAAACTCCGACAGCTTCAACTGTCTCCTCGTGCACCGCTCGCCGGGTATCTCAACAGGATACTCTCCAGTCAGGCACCCCACGCACAGGTCGTCCAGAGGAATCCCTATCGACCTTACAAGCCCGTCGATGCTTACATACCCCAGCGAATCCGCGTTTATCACCGCCTCCACGCCCTTCACCGCCTTGTGCGCAGCCACAAGCTCTTCCCTCGTCGCCATGTCGATGCCGAGGTAGCACGGCGAGATGATGGGCGGGCTTGCCACTCTCATGTGCACCTCCCTTGCGCCAGATTTGCGCATCAGGTCTATTATGCGCCTCGAAGTCGTCCCGCGCACGATACTGTCATCCACAAGCACTGTGCTTTTACCTTCGATATTCGGTTTTATGGTATTGAGCTTGAGCCTGACAGCGGTCTCCCTCATATCCTGCCCAGGCATGATGAACGTCCTGCCTATGTACCTGTTCTTCATCAGCCCTTCCATATAATCTATCCCCGAACACTTGGAGAAACCTATTGCGTACGTTATACCCGAGTCCGGGACAGGAGAAACTATATCCGCCTCAGCAGGATGCTCCTCAAAAAGCGTCTTACCGATCTGCATCCTCACGCTATAAACAAGCCTTCCGTCGATGATCGAGTCGGGGCGCGCGAAATAGATATATTCGAACACGCAGTGGGCGCGGTTCTTTGACTTGACCAGTTGTTTGCTCTCATAGGACCCGTTGCTGAATACGAGCATCTCGCCGGGAGCCACGTCGCGGATAAGCTGCCCGTTCAGGATATCGATGGCTGCACTTTCTGAAGTCACGACATAGCCGTTATCTATCTGCCCCAGGCACAGCGGCTTTATACCCAGCGGATCGCGGATGACAATGAGCTTATTATCTATAAGAACAACGAGCGAATAGGACCCGACGAGCCGTTTCATCAATTCCCTGACGGCATCTTCCAGTTCGTAGTGTATCAGTTCTTTTACCAGGAGATGGGCTATGACCTCGGTATCCGAATCAGAAAGGAATATCCTTCCTTCCTTTACAAGTTCCTCCCTCAGCTCCCTGGAATTGACAAGATTGCCGTTATGGGCTATTGCGATCGTCCCACTCTTAAAACTAACAAGGAGCGGCTGGCAGTTCTCGATCTTTGAGCCTCCGGTGGTCGAATACCTGACATGCCCTATACCCACATGACCTTTTAATTTCTGGATATCCTGCCTGTTAAAAACCTCGGGCACCAGTCCCATGCCTTTCAGGGTACGGACCTGGATGCCGTCGTGGACAGTTATGCCTGCGGATTCCTGTCCCCTGTGCTGAAGAGCGTAAAGCGCATAATAGATCGACAGCGCGGCGGGTGCCTCGTCCTTAAAAGACACTCCCACCACACCGCATTCTTCATGCAACAGGGGTCACCTTAATAATCTTATCAATATCCGCTTTTCTCTTGCCACTTATATGATCTCATGCGCGCGGTCTTACCGAACCCGCACGATGCGCACATCTTTGTATGGGCATTGAATGACACCTTTCCGCATCTTCTGCATTTTACATGCGTCTTATGCTGGTGTTTACCCATTGAGGGCGTACCTTTTGACATTTATTATCACCTACCGTTAAGGGGAAATGAATACGATGTTATCTCCGCGAACCACAACGGTTCCGAGTTTTTTTGTCTCGCTTTCTTTTATTTCCTCGGCATTTGCCAGTACGAGGTTCATATGCATGTCGTATCCCTGAAGCTCTCCTCTGAACTCTCTGGCTCCTTTTAACCGTACCAGTACTGATTTGTTTAACGCATTGTTTAGAATGTCGAGGGGTCTGTTTCCCATAAAATGCTCCTTAATAAAGTTTATTAAACCATTAACACAATAGTGCACCAAAGTAGTCAGTTGAATATTTAAAACTATTGGTGGTAAATGAAGATAAAATCCAGGAATGTGATAAGGAAGGCGGATGAAAAGGCTCTCATCAGCGATATTACAGAGGCTTTCGGGGATGCATCGTCCTTTTCAAGCAAAAAGCTTGAATACGTTATTACTGACGAGGGAGATTTCATCTTCGTG
This sequence comes from Candidatus Methanoperedens sp., assembly GCA_026552855.1. Taxonomy (GTDB): domain Archaea; phylum Halobacteriota; class Methanosarcinia; order Methanosarcinales; family Methanoperedenaceae; genus Methanoperedens. The sequence goes on from JAPMTX010000160.1 coordinate 5,709, forward strand.
GACGGTGAACCGCTGCTGTTCAAATTCGACGGGAAGATATTCCCCACGGTGAAAGGTGCGCTCAAACTGAACCCGGCGAGAAGAAGGGTTGTAGTAGATCCCGGGGCGGTGAAGTTCCTCATTAACGGGGCGGATGTGATGGGACCGGGAATAATTGAGGCTGACCCGTCCATAAAAGAAGGCGACCTTGTCATAATCGTCGAGAAGGCGCACGGTAAAGCGCTGGCTATCGGAAGAGCTCTTATACCGGGCAGCGAGATGCCTGGAAAAAAAGGCAAGGCTGTAAGATCCATCCATTACGTTGGTGACAAGCTCTGGAAGTTTGAACAGAAATAGATAAATAGAAACTACACATTAAAAAGGGGCAGGAGATGATTTCATGGCTAAGTTTTTAGAGAAGCTCATAGGAAGCGGGAAAAAGGCAAAATCCGAGGCTGAGGAATATCAGGAACTTGATCTTTCAGAGTTCGAAGAGGGTTTTAAGGACGAACCCACCAGCATGTTCATACGCGTGGCAGAACTCTCGGGACTTGATATAATGCCGCAACTGAAAAAAGAGATCTACGAGGGAAATGTTGTTATTATCGACGTGTCGCCGGCAAAACATGACAAGCTGCTGTTCGACAGGGCTGTCAAGGACCTAAAACAGGTGGTCAACGACGTCCACGGCGATATCGCCCTGGTGAAGGAGGACCAGGTCATCGTGACGCCGCGCAGTATCCGCATCGACAGGCAGAAGTTAAAGTGAGCCCGGAAAAACCGTCACTGACCGTTACAAGGAATACCTGCCCGGTGTGCGGCAGGGAACTCCTGACTATGTGGGTTCCCGACGACATCCCTTACTTCGGAGAGGTGATGCACATCACCTCCCAGTGCGAATGCGGGTTCAAGTACTCGGACACGCTGATACTGACGCAGCACGAGCCAGTGCATTACGAACTGAAAGTGAAGACCCAGGATGACCTGGACGCGCGCTTTGTTCGCTCCACATCCGGGACGATACGGATACCTGAACTGGGAGTGGATATAGAGCCTGGACCTGCCTCTGAGTCATTCGTCTCGAACGTGGAAGGGGTGCTTGAAAGGATATCGGATATCCTGGAAATGGTGAAGCGATGGGACGAGGAAGGGAAGACCGAGCGTGCGCATGAGCTTCTGTGTACTATTGATGATATAAAGGCAGGGAAATGCGAGGTCACGGTCATCCTGGAAGATCCGCTGGGCAACAGCGCCATAATCGCTAAGAACGCTACGAGAAGGAAGCTTACGGATGAAGAGATTGAGCGGCTGAAGACAGGGATGGTGATGTTTGAGAAGGGGGAGGTTGAGTGATATGGGAATAAAGAGATACGAAGCAAAAGATGAGGACGAGCTTCTCAGGCTTATAGATGAGGACTTGGGTAAATTTAAAGGCTGGGAGGGCCCGGTTGAGGCGAATTTGAGGTCTGTTCACTAATGAAAAAAGTTTAATCTCCAAAAGTCTCCTTGTAGAGTTGTCGTCTGACCTTGCGAATATCTTTTAAGATTTTATCTTTTGTGATTTGCTTATCTTTTGCCTGAGATCGCAACCTGAGAAACAGTTCATGTATTTCTTTGGACTCCATATTGTATCATTACTTGTATTATTACATATAGAATCATTACCCTGCTTTACCACCGCAAGGTCCTCTGCCACGCTTCCTTAAGCTCATCGATCCCAGCGCTCAGGATAACTTTCTCCCCGTCCATGACCATAAAGTTCTGTTGCGACGTAACCGCGCCTATGTCCGCAAATACATTGCCTCTCATGATCTCCTCGAACCTCTTCACTTTGTTCGGCGCCACTGTCACCACGAAGCGGCTCTGCGATTCGGAGAACAGTATTGTGTCGGCGCGCTTTATGTTCTCGACCGGCACTTTCGTGAGTTCGACTGTCATCCCCAGATCGCCTGAGAACGCGCTCTCAGCCAGCGCCACCCCGAGACCGCCGTCGGAGCAATCATGGCATGATGCTACTACGCCTTCGCTGATGGCTTTTCCAAGCGCAATATAGAGCTTTTTCGCCGCCATGGCGTCAACTTTCGGCACATCATTTCCGACGAACCCGAGCGATGCAAAGTATTCCGAGCCGCCGAGTTCATCTTTCGTCATACCCAGGACGTAAACCCTGTCGCCCTGCCGTTTAACGTCCATTGTCACCGCTTTGCGAACATCCTCTATCTTGCCTATTGTTGAGAAGAGGACGGTGGGCGGTATCGATATCTTCCTTCCGCCTATCTGGTAATCGTTCTTCATGCTGTCCTTGCCTGAGATGCAGGGCACTCCGTAGGCTTTCGTGTAATCATACAGAGCCATGTTCGCCCGCACAAGCTGCGCCAGCTTGAACTCCCCGTCAGGATTTTTCTCGGATTTAACAGGGTCGCACCAGCAGAAGTTATCAAGACCTGCCACATGGTCTAACGAACCCCCGACCGAAACATGGTTCCTGACAGCCTCGTCGATTGCGCATGCGGTCATGTGGTATGTATCGATATCGCCGTACCTGGGGCAGATGCCGTTAGCAACGACAACGCCTTCCATGCTGTCAAGAAGCGGACGGATGACCGCGGCATCGCTTGGTCCATCGCATGTAAGGGGTTTGACCACAGAGCCAGCCTGAACTTCGTGGTCGTACTGTCGGATGACATATTCCTTGGAGCAGATGTTAAGACGAGAGAGAAGGGTTTTAAGGGTAGATGTCAGGTCTACGACCCCAAGAACGGGCTCTTCGTATTTCCTGGGCTCCCAGCGTGCATTGAGCCTCATGGTAGGAAGACCTTTATGCAGGAAATCCATATCCATGTAAGCCACTGTCCTGTCGCCGTGCTTTACATGGAACTTCCCGCTGTCAGTGAACGTCCCGATGACCGTAGCCTCAACATCCCTGAGCTTTGAAAGAGCAAGGAAATCATCTATCTTCTCAGGCGGGACTGCAAGCGTCATCCTCTCCTGGGATTCTGAGAGCAGTATTTCCCAGGGGTCAAGACCAGTGTATTTCAGCGGGCATTTTTCAAGGTTAATGAGACATCCTCCCGATAGCTGCGCCATCTCCCCCACAGAGGAGGATAATCCTCCTGCGCCGTTGTCAGTTATGGCGTTATACAGCCCCTTATCCCTGGCTTCGAGCAGGAGATCCAGCATCTTCTTCTGGGTTATAGGGTCTCCTATCTGGACAGCAGTTACGGGAGAATCCTCATCCAGCTCCAGGGATGAGAACGTGGCGCCGTGGATGCCGTCTTTCCCTATCCTGCCGCCAGTCATTACTATCAGATCTCCGGGATGGATCTCTTTGATGTGCGATGGCTTTCCGTTTATCACAGCAGGCATTATACCGCCTGTGCCGCAGTACACAAGAGGCTTGCCCAGGTAGCGCTCATCAAAGACGATGCAGCCGTTCACCGTGGGTATGCCGCTCTTGTTGCCTCCGTGCTCAACGCCGCGCCGCACGCCTTCAAATATCCTCTTGGGATGGAGGAGGCGCGGGGGCAGCTCCTTATCGTAGAACGGCGAGGCGAAGCAGAAAACATCCGTATTAAATATCAACCGCGCGCCCATGCCTGTACCCAGCGGGTCGCGGTTCACTCCAACTATGCCTGTTATTGCCCCGCCGTAAGGGTCAAGTGCGGACGGTGTATTGTGCGTTTCCACCTTCATCACGAGGTTATAGTCATCGTTGAATTTTATTACACCCGCATTGTCCGTAAAAACAGAGACAAGCCAGGGTTTATTTATCTCTTTAGTTGACCGTTTTATAAAAGTATTAAACAGGGAATTAATGGTCCTGGCTCCATTCCCGTCAGTATAAGTTATCAGGCTGTTGAATATCTTATGTTTGCAGTGCTCAGACCACGTCTGCGCCAGCACCTCTATCTCAACATCCGAAGGCAGCGAGAGGTTAAGCGTCCCACGCTCTCTTTGTACAGCGGGGTCGTTGAAATATTCCCGGATAGCTTTCATCTCTGAGAGATCAAGGGCAAGAAGCCGGCTCCTGCTTATTTCTTTTAATTCGCTATCGCTTACATCCAGGTTCAGCGTCATGACCGAGGGTATGTGTTTTCCCCTGACAACGGGAAGGGGAAGGTGTACGCCCTTTTCCCTGTCCCAATCTTTGATCCCCACGATTTTCCACCTCTCGATAAGGCTGTTGGCAAGGAGACCGCCTGCGATCCTTTCGGCATCCTTTTCTGGGATTTCCCCTCTGATAAGGTATTGCTTTGAGGAATACACACCGTTTAATTGAGTTCCAAGTACATCTTCGGATGCTTTTTTCGCAGTAGCACCGACGTTATCTGTCACTCCGGGCTTGAATCCCACCTCGATCAGCCATGAGAAATCCTTCGCAAGAGGTCTGTCAGAAAAAACCTGTATCACAGGGTCGGCAAATACCTTTTCTCCGAGGAGCTTTATCTGCATCCCGGAAAGATCGGCGTCGAACATGTAGACATCTATTGTTCTGACAGATTCAACTTCGATATGGAGGTCATCGATTATCCTCTTCTTAATGCCCTCTCCAAGGGCATCCCTCATTCCGTCTTTAAAACAGGTTTCGATTCTGCTGACCATTGTTCTTTCCTTTTTAATGAACCCTGGATTTATATCCGTTTTGATAGGCTCGTTAGACGGTCATATTACGCTGTAGATGGTATAAAATAATATGTAGCCGGAGAAAGGGAGAATAACTTTTAGAAAAAGGATGATGATACCACCCCACTCCCTAACCTGCCTATTTTCCTCCTTAACTAATCATCATCATCCATCTATAACATAGTAGCACAGGTAAATATTCAGTTGTGAATTTGGTAATATTGAAATAGCACTCGGCTGGATTAAATAAGAAAAAATAACCAGAGATAGAATTCAGTGACACTATAGTAGCATAGGATCGTTGAAGAGTATCTTTTCGCCGGGAACAGAAGACCGGAAATACCTGAAGTTTGTGTAAAAAGATTTATTAGATACTAAGTCAGTGATACTCTGGTAGTATATGGTAGTCAGGAAAAACATATCCCTGGAGAACAGCCATCTAAAAAAACTTGAGCCGCTGACCAAAAAACACAATGGTAACCTGAGCGCTGCAATCAGGGATGCCATTGATATTACCGAGACTGCACTCCATCGCTACGGTACTATCGAAAAAGCGGTCTCAGGTATTGCTGTTGACAGGAAGGAGCCGACCGCGAGAGAAAAATCCATAGAGACAGGGAAAAATATACTGCTCAGCAGCCCTATTTTCATATGGATGATCAGGTACACCAGCGGTATACTGCTCGATAAAGAGATACTCGACGAGCTGCTTGATCCGCTGAAAATAAAAACGATCTCAGAACTGGATAAGCAGATAAATGATATCAGCAGCGAATCAGGGTGGAACTGCAAGATCTCCATATTCAGCATGGAGAACATAAATCCGTCATCAGCGACTGTTACGGTCGCAGGCGATAATGAGCATTACCGGGAATTTTTAGCCCAGCTTGTGGTAATGTTCCTTGTCTACAACAAAGGTCTTGATATTGATATTGTCCACAAAAGAGCCAGTATGATCCGCATCGATCTCAGGTTGAGGGAGGAAGGAACGCAGCCGCTCGCTGCAAGGAAACATTTCGGTTACTTAAAAGAAGCAATGTGTGAATTCAGGGGAAAACAGGATTTCTGGAAGAGCCTTGTTGAGATTTACAGTTCCCTTGATTATAATATCGTATCCATGTCCCGCGATCACTACGAAGAGCTGCTTGCAGGCAACAGGACCAATGATGCGGGTATGTTAGAATCCCTGTCAAAGAGACATATCTCAAGCGTACCTCACCCCGAGTTCTTAAAGTTGCTAAAGAAAACCCACGAATCCCTGCAGATCGTTGATAAAATCGAGATATCTGGCAGGAGTATTAACATATACCACAGCTATAAAAATGAAAAAGCCATACAGAAAATCCAGGACTATTATTTATCGCTGCTCAAAGCAAACGGACACGAATACGAAGCGAAGTATTCTTCAAGCCTGATAGTACTGAACCACGTATGCTGCAAAGATTAGATTATTGATTAGATTATCACAACCTTCCTGGCAAAATCCCTGCACAGAGCCGCATGCTCAGCCGGATTCACTGATGGGAACGTATCGACCAGGCAGATGTCGCATCCTTTTACCTCTTTTCCAAGCGCCCTGATGTCGCCGTGGTATACAAAGATCTCAGTCCGTCCTTTAGCTTTTGCCACAAGCACAGGCTCACCACCGATAAGCTTACTTCGATCCGCCTCCTCAGCCTCCTCAGCCTCCTCAGCCTCCTCAGTCTCTATTCTCACGCCAAGAGCGCCTGAGTTCATCCTGATGTTCAGGATGGCGTTCTGAATCGCGGGAAGCCAGGCATCGTTGAGGATAACCTTCTTTGCCCCGCCGAGCGTGCTTAAAAGACCGAGCATGCCCGGACCGCAGAGCCCGTCCACTATTACGGCATTATCAAGCTCTCCGTTAAGGTACAGGGCTTCGATCTTATTTATTTTTGTGTTGTTGAATTCGATATGTACCTTTGACTGGTTCTTGTAAATGCAGAGTTCGCCGAACGTTGAAAATACCACGTCGCACCTCATATCGCATCCCGAGAGTAGCTCGTAAGTATGCGGCGCGCTGTCGGTATCCAGTATACCGATGCTCTTTGAGGGTGGACCAGTCCTTTTTACAACCCCTTTTACCTCCGGGACATCGGATATTATTTTATCAGCCAGTTCACGCGTCACAGAATCCATAATGAGGACAAGGCTTTTATCTCCCAAACGGGGAGGGTACGGTATCTGGTAACCGAATGCTATAAGCGGCGTTCCGACCTCTCTCAGTGCAGCATCGCGGGGGAAGAGCCCGCTTTCTTTCAGTATTGCAAGGACGTTCCCTATAACAAGATCAAGGTGCCTTTTGCCGCATTTTGTGCATCTTCCTGTACTGCTCTCAATATTCTCGTAAAAGGGGGCGCTCTTGTTGAACAAAGGGTCAGGGGGACACGAGCCGCATGCCATGTACATCTGGAAGAGTTCATTCAGTATCTCTTCAGCCGGGCGTACGCAATCCCCGCTGCATGTGGGACAGTTCATAGGAGCATATTTTTTTGTTGATGTTAAATATGTATCGTGTAAAATTTCTATGGGCTTATTTCGCGCTTAAAACTTCGTGTATGGTTTTTAGCAATCTCTCAGCAGTGTAAGGCTTTGGCAGGAAAGCATTTGTATACTCTGCTACGTTTTTAAGTTTATCTTTCTCTGCTAATCCGCTGACTGCTATAATTTTGACTCCCGGGTTAATTTTACGAATCGCCCGGATGCTCGCATGACCATCCATAACAGGCATCATCATATCCATAAGAATAACTCTGATTTTGTCACTGTTTTGAGCATACACTGCTACCGCATCCGCGCCATCATTGGCTGTAAGTACATTATACCCGTATTTTTCCAGTGTCGAGATAGTAATCTCACGAACGGAATCCTCATCTTCAGCAACAAGAACCGGTTCTCCATGCCCGCTGAGCAACTCAAGCTGCTGTTCCTCAACATTTTGTATCTCGGCTTTAATCGCCGGCAAATATACACTGAATATCGCTCCCTTCCCAACTTCACTGTGCACGTCTATGAATCCGCCGTGGCTTTTCACAATAGCAATGGATGTTGAAAGACCGAGCCCTGTGCCTTTGCCAAATTCTTTTGTCGTGAAGAATGGTTCAAAAATCCTATCCAGTACTTTAGGAGGAATACCGATACCGGTATCCGAGACTGCAATGACAGCGTAAGAACCGGCTATAGCTTCAGTATGCATACGTGCGTAATTTTCATCAATGAAAAAATTCTCAGCAGAAATTCTCAAGATGCCACCATCCGGCATTGCGTCGCGGGCATTCACGCACAGGTTCATTATAACCTGGTGCAGTTGTGTGACATCTCCTGAGATGGTAAAGAGATCTTTCTGTATATCGGTTCGGATTTCAATGTTTCTTGGAAATGTCTCTTTTGCGATCTTCTCAATTTCTGTGATAATATGCACTACCTGGAGGGGATTGCGTTCGCCCTCGATGCCCCGTGAAAATGAAAGAACCTGCTTTATTAAATCAGCTCCGCGCTGTGAATTATGTTCAAGAATCGTAAGCAATTTCTGGCTCTGCTCATCTTTGAATTTTCCTTTTAACATTTGCAGGGACAGCATCATTGGCGTCAGCATATTATTAAGATTATGCGCTATGCCGCCTGCAAGAATGCCGATGCTTTCCATCCGCTGTGCTCGTAATAAGTGCGCTTCAAACATTTTCTTCTCAGTGATATTCTTGGCGATAACAGAGAGACCGGTCTTAGTTGGGTAAGCATTAATTTCAAAAATGAATTTCTTGCCACCAATCTGGAACGGATTCTCGAAACGCTGAGGTTGCTGCGTTTTTAATAATTTGATATAGAGCTGCTCCACTTTTGTTCCCTTCACATCAGGGAAAAGCTCGTAGAGAGATTTTCCAATAGCATCTTTCGCCAGAATCCCTGTTAGAGCTTCAGATGCCTTATTCCAATAGGTGTATCTTAAATCTCTATCCATCGCATAGAACAGGTCGTCAATGCTTTCAGTAAGCTCCCTGTAGCTTGCTTCGCTCTCCATCAATGCTTTGTTGGCTTCTTTAAGTTCTGCTGTCCGTTCCTGAACACGCAGTTCTAACTTATCGTGCGCTTTCTGCAGCGCCTCTTCGGCCCGCTTGCGCTCGGTAATTTCCTTTTCCAACTCCGTTTTGGAGGCGGTCACTTCTTTCAAATTGGCTGTCATCTGGTTGAAGGCGTGGGATAATTCGCCGATTTCATCCTGCCTTTTTGTTTCGATGGCATAATCAAGGTTTCCAGAACCGATGATTCCAATTCCAGTCTGTAGATCTGATATCGATTTTAGAGTGCGGCGATAAACTATCAGGTAGTTGGTGACAAAGTATGCACCGAATATTCCCAGCAGGGCAAAAATGAGTGTGAGATTTGTTTGCTCCAATTTATGTACCTGATCACGTGACATCTGCGCCAACCGTTCAGCATCAAAAGCCATTCCCTGGTTTTGAATTGCCATCCGGCTCCATGAGATCTGAAATAATGCCGGGTCGGCGCCCTGATTCTGGGATGTATTCTCAAGAGTCGATACCACATCGGCAAAGACTGCTTTCAACCGTTGCTGATTTGCCTTCATATTATTGACAAGCGTTTGTTGTTCCGGACTATTCGGGTTCAGATTTGACAGATGATCGGAAATCTGAGAAAATTTTGCCTCCCAGCGGGTAAGCTGCGAGCTTTCGTGATAAAGAAGATAATCGTTCGTGAGATAACTGAGCTCGCTGGCGTCACGCTCAATATTCTTGGCAATCTCTTCCTGCTTATTAAGCCGCTCTACCTGCTGATTTGTGACAATTAAAGATGTGGCAATAATGAGCAATATTATACCGAAGATGACCATGCTGTTGATAAACTGGGTTTTGATTTTCATTTATCCTCGCCTCAGCGGATGATATTCACCGATCCGGGCTTTATCGCCTTCAGCCCATCCACGTATATATAATCCAGGAAATTGGGAACGGCCTTTTCGGTGGTAAGGTTGTTCTTTATCATCCACCGTGCTTCGTCTTCCATCGCGAGAATGAGCGATTGGTCGAGGGAGAGGGAGAATTGATTCTCGGACCAGATTATTTCAGTAAAGATGTCATCGTAATTCAACTGCTTTCTCACAATGGTCTTGGCTTGCGCAGGATTGCGGATTAGATAGTCCTCTGCCTGAGCCAGGGATTTTAAGAAACGGTTAACAACTTCCGGATGATCAGCTATCCAATTGTTCCTGCCGGCGACGACACCATATCCAGGCTGGTTATTTTGTACCGGCAGAGCAACTACCTTATCAGCCAATTGCACCCTGATTTTACTGGAATAAGGTTCCCAGACAATGACTCCGTCTACTCTTCCGCTTACGATGGCGTCAACGGATTCTTGCGCCGGGATATCAACGACGGTTACGTCTTGCGCGGTCATGCCGTGCAGTTCAAGGAATCTCCCCAGATAAAATTCGGCTATGGTATTTCGGGGAATACCTATTTTTTTCCCTTTAAGGTCAGCAATGGTGTTGATTCCCCGGTCTTTGCGTCCAAAGAGATACTGCTCACTAAATCTGCCTACAACAGTGATAATGCTGATTTCTTCTTTTGTAAACGCCCTCCTGACGAATGGAAACTCAGCCACCCACGCAATATCCGTTTCACCTTTCAATAAAGCTTCGGTTGTAGCTGCACCGGTATTGTAATCCTTAATGTTAACATCAAGGCCATTGGCAGCGAAAAAGTGCTGATCCTGCGCTATATAAATAAGAGCAGAGGCTGCAGTTGGCACGGTCCCGATGTTGATTGATTCCATCTTCCCCGTATATGTGTCCGGGGGATTCGCGAAATACCACAGGCTGAATCCCAAGAGCACTACCGCAACGGTGACAGCTATCACAGCAACAATTTTTTTCATCTCATCATCCTACCCGTAGTGAGATATGTGAAGCGGTCTTGGATCGCCTTTGGGATTGGGCGAGTCTCTCTTTAGCTTAGATGTACCGGCCACCAGCCGGAATCGTTCCTCGCTCAAAGCCGCCTCCGCCTGCTTGCGTAGAGTTTCTGATTTTTCTGGTTTCATTTTTCTCATAATGCCAAATAGCAGCGATTTATCTGACTATTCCGCATCTTAATGCGGTTCGGGCATTCCATTCTGGCTGTATATCCAACATAGATGCCTGTCTATACATCCTTTCTTGAATCCAATTTTTGATTGAATTTACACTTGCAGGTATTATTATCTCGTAAATGAGATGAAGCCATATATTAACATGATGGCTTATATATATTAAATTACTTAAATAATAGTTTTTCAGCAGCATGTGGAGAGAAGATTTTAATCTAAGGGCTTGCAGGGTTAAACCGATGTTTTACACATACCCCAGCGCATCCTCGATCCTGCTTATCTCAGGGCTGGTAGTATCTTCCCCTGCCACATACCCTTTGCTGTTCGCAAGAATACCTGAGCCGATAAGCGGCGACCCGAAATTGACAGTCCCGATATCCACAGGTAAATTGAAAAGCTCCTCCAGAACAGCGATCTCAGCCTCTGTGGCTTTCGGATGCACAAGCACACCCTTGTTCGTGGCAAGCGCAGCCATGCCAACGGTCTTTAAGCCTCCGACAGTACCCCTTATCGCCTCGACCCCGAGGGTCTTTTTGATAGTAACGAGGGCTTTATCCGAGAGGTCGGGATGCACCAGCGCGGCTGTATCGTTCGCCAGTATGAGGTTCCCGGCTGCGTTCAGTTCCCCGGATAACCTTGCAGCTTTTGTGTGCTTCCTCAGCTTTCGCAGTTCCCTGTCGAGAACAAGACCTGCGACCATGATGCCGTTTGAGTTCCCGCGTACCATCGAGCCCACGATCGTACTTCCGCCGACGGAGGAGCGGATGGCGCTCACCCCCAGCGAATTTTCAAAATCTGCGATAATCTCGTCTGAAGTATCGTACGGGACAAAAATAAATTCCTCAGTGCAGGTCGCGAACACACCGAGCACGGAGGTCCCGGAAATATTTAGTTTGCGCTTAATCTCTACCGTCTATTCCCCCGCTTATTCCTGCGCGAGTTCGGCTTCCACGCCGCCAGCCTCGAATTTGACAGCCCTTACGCGGACTTTCAGGGGCGGCTTCATGGAGCCTCTCTCCCACAGTTTTTCGTTGATAGTTTTATCTATCTTAATCTCAGTCGGCTCAGTTTTTAAATGTTTCGCAAGGAATGCCCTTACCTTTCTCGCCGCGCTCTCAGCCCTTTTCCAGCGCGGAACCTTCCTCGCATCCGAAAGCGGGATGGTATAAACCCTTTCAATATCTGCCATACTGTATCACCTTAAACATCCAGTGTGCTGCGTCTCCAGTGGCGTCTCTTCGGATGGGTCATCACATGCCTGTTGGTCTTCACAATAACCCATGCCGGGACGCGCTGGTTCTGGTTTTGCGCTTTTGCCAGTCGTTTCTTCTTTCCCTTTGTCTTCTGTGTCATAAAAATCCACCGGGTAATCTTAAATGGGAGTATCCTAAAAGTATCGGCTCATTGATAAAGCTTTTGGAGAATTATTTATATTTATATGATATATAAGTATGATTCTATGACCGAGCTTTTTCTTCTGAGGGATTTCGTCACCATTTTCGGCGTTGCAGTCGGCATTGCATTTCTTTTCCACCACCTCAAAATGGCTCCTCTTGCGGGTTACCTGATAGCAGGCGTGCTGCTCGGTCCTTCGATGCTTGGCATCGTAAAGGACACCGGGCTGATAGAGGTGCTGGCAGAGGTCGGCGTGATTTTACTGCTGTTCCTCATCGGCGTTGAATTCTCGCTCGATGAGCTTATCAGGATGAACCGCACTGCATTCGCGGGCGGAGTCCTCCAGGTCGTGCTGACAAGTGCGGCTGTCCTGCTGGTAGCGCTTTCATCGGGCCTTCAGTTCGAGAAGGGACTATTTGCCGGTTTTTTAGTGGCTATGAGCAGTACTGCTATCGTTTTCAAGCTGCTCTCAGACCGGGGCGAGATCGATTCCCCGAAGGGACGTCTCTCAGCCGGCATCCTTATCTTCCAGGACCTGAGCGTCGTAGCTATAGTGCTGCTATTGCCTGTACTGGGAGGGAAATCCGGTCTATCCGCAGCGGATGTGGCGCTGAACATATTCCTTGCGCTTGTGTTCGTTGGCATCGCTATCGTGGTAGCGCGGTATGTAGTTCCCCTTATGCTATACCGGGTCGTCAGGACCCACAGCCGTGAGTTATTCCTTATCAGTATCGTGTTGATATGCTTCGGGACAGCATATCTCACATCGTTCGTAGGCCTGTCTCTGGCTCTCGGCGCGTTCCTTGCAGGTCTTGTGGTCTCAGAATCCGAGTACGGGCACCAGGCATTCAGCGAGATCCTGCCGCTTAAGGATGTTTTCAGCATCCTTTTCTTCGTATCCATCGGCATGCTCCTGGACGTGGGCTCAGTGCTTCGCTACCCCGGCATCATACTCCTGGCTGTGCTCTTTATCATTGCAGTCAAATTCGCTATCGGGGCGCTTGTACCCATGGTGCTTGGCTATCCGCTCCGCGTGGCTGTGCCTGTTGGGGTCGCACTGGCTCAGATAGGCGAATTCTCTTTCGTGCTGTCTAAGGAGGGACTGGGCTCAGGGTTGATATCCTTCGACGACTACCAGGTGTTCCTTGCTTCGTCCATCATCACAATGGTCTTCACACCGTTCATGATACAGGGAAGCGGCAGGCTCTCAGAATTTATCGAGCGGCTGCCGGTGCCTGATGAATTAAAGATGGGGCGCCTGCATGAGGATGTTCCCGGCAGGGAAGACCTGAACAATCACGTTATAGTCGTGGGCTTCGGTCTGAACGGCAGGAACGTTTCAAGAGTTCTTTCTGCGTCAGGTATCCCTTTTGTGGTGCTTGAGCTGAACCCGGAAACCGTGAGGAGCGAGAAAAAGCGCGGGGTCCCCGTGTTCTACGGCGACGCCTCAAAGGAGGCGGTGCTTGAGCAGGCTAATATCATGACAGCGCGCTCTATCGTGATCGCCATCTCGGATGCCTCTGCAACGCGCAGGGTCGTGGAACTGGCACGGAGGCTTAACCCCTCGGTATACATTATCGCCCGGACGCGGTACACGAGCGAGGTCACTCCCCTTTATTCTCTGGGTGCGAACGAAGTGATACCCGAGGAGTTTGAGACATCTATCGAAATCGTCTCAAGGGTGCTGCAACGCTATTTTATCCCGGCTGATGAGATAGACAGGCATATCGGCGACATCAGGAAGGACGGATACGAGATGTTCAGGAACATACATCACAGGTATACCGTGTTCCCGGAGCTGAAGGAGCATCTTCCCGATATTGAGATAGAGACAATCAGGATAGGGGATGCCTCACCGCTGGCAGGAAAGACACTGGCTGAGGCAGGACTGCGAAGGGGCTTTGGCGTGACAGTGCTGGCTGTCCAGCGCGGGAAGCAGACGATATCCAATCCCTCAGGCGATACTCAGGTGCTGGCGCAGGATGTCATTGTTTTGATCGGTACAAAGGACAGCATCGCCAGGGCGGCTTCCCAGATCATGCCTCCTGCCAAATAGCAGAACCCATTAAGAAGCCTGAGAAAGAGCACTTAGCCGGAGTTAGCGAAAAGGAACAGCTCCAGTACGAGCGCATCAAGGAATCAGCCGAGGAATCAGGGCGCTGCGGAGAGCGGGCGGAAGAGGTAGCGGCGCGGACGGTGCTGAAAAGGCACAGGGAGAAAGGGCATAAGAAGGGAGAATAACTGGTGACTGTTCTTAAGAACCGCAGATGAACGCGGATGAACGCAGATTATGCTATTAGTTCCTCATGCTCGTGATCGGGCTCGGCATCCTGCCGCCCCTCAGGATGAAATCGCGGGGACTGAATCTGTTCACTTCCATCACGTATGTCTCACCAAGCAGACCGCCGAAGTTCACGTAATCGCCTGCTTTTTTGCCCGGAACCGGGATGAGCCGCACGCCCGTGGTCTTGCCGTTCACCACGCCTATGGAGAGTTCATCAGCGATTATGGCTGAGATGGTCTCGGCAGGCGTATCGCCGGGGATGGCTATCATATCAAGCCCGACAGAGCATACGGCAGTCAAAGCCTCAAGCTTCTCGATGGAGAGGGCGCGGCATTTCACGGCATCGTTCATGCATGAATCCTCGCTCACGGGTATGAACGTGCCGCTTAAGCCCCCGACATTGCCTGACGCCATGGCTCCGCCTTTCTTGACCGCGTCGATGAGGAGCGCAAGCGCTGCTGTGCTCCCGGGCGCGCCCATCCTCTCGATGCCCATCATCTCCACTATCCCTGCTACCGAATCGCCCACCTTCGTGGTCGAAGCTAGGGAGATGTCCACTATACCGAAGGGAACACCCATGTTCACCGCGAGCTCCCTGCCTATCAGTTCTCCGGCTCTTGTTATCTTGAAGGCTGTGCGCTTGATGATCTCCGAGAGCGCGGTCAGGTCGCATTCCCTGTTCTTCTCGACCACGCTCCTCACCACCCCGGGACCGCTTATACCTATGTTGAGCGAGAAATCCGGCTCTCCGACACCGTGGAAAGCCCCTGCCATGAAAGGGTTGTCCTCAGGGGCGTTTGAGAATGCCACGAACCTGGCGCATCCCACGCCGTTCTCGGTACGCTTTGATATCTCTTTAAGTATGCTTCCGAGCCGCACAACTGCGTCCATGTTCATGCCCGAAGGGGTCGAGGCGACGTTCAGGAAGGCGCATACCCTCTCCGTACATGAGAGAGCCTCTGGAAGCGAATCGATAATACGGGCGTCCGCCTTCGTCATCCCCTTCTGGACGAGCGCGCCGTAGCCGCCGATAAAATCGATGCCTGCATCGCGGGCTGCCCTGTCAAGCGTCTTTGCTATCTCAAGCGGGGCAGAGGAGGGGCACGACTCCACTATCAGGGAGACCGGGGTCACGGATATCCTTTTGTTGATTATCGGGATGCCGTACTTATCCTCAAGTTTCCCTGCTTCCAAGACGAGCGTTTTCCCGCAATCCGCGATCCTGTCATATACTTTTGATTTGAAGACCTCAAGGTCGGAATCGATGCAGTCCTTCAGGTTGACACCGAGCGTGACCGTCCTTATGTCGAAGTTGTGATAGAGGGTCATGTTGACAGTTTCCATGACCTCTTCAAGCGAGTATTCCATACCTACACCCTGTGCATGGTCTTGAAGATGTTCTCGTGCTGCACCTGTATATTGAGCCCCATCTCAGCTTCTATCGCTGCCAGCTCTTTTTTCAGTTCTCCTATCGAGAGCCGGGAATCCGACATATCGACAGCCATGGTCATTACGAAATACCCCTCCATGACCTTCTGGTTCAGGTCCTCGATATTGATATTGTGCTGGTAGACAGCGTTTGATATCCTGGCGATTATTCCTTTCTGGTCTTTGCCTATCACAGTGATGAATACAAGGTATTTGGTCATCTTATGCCTCTTTCAGGGTTTAATTAATATCTGATGGGGAATTAAATATTATTGTTCCAGCAACCCGTCTACCTCAGGGCATAGCCCCCGTACCGCCTGTTAATAGTTATCACGCTCGCAAGAAGCGCAAGGAAGGTCGCTATCTGCACCGCTATTATCTGACCTACGGTATCATGGAACACCAGGAACAGGAATACCTCTAACAACGTGAATAACACCAGGGGATACCTGAATGCAGTCCTCTTTGCCGAGACATCGTAGAACATGAAGATAATGGAAAGGGAGAGGAGGCTCATAGCCAGGGCATACCATACAAGATAGCCTGCGATAGAAGCGTAGTTCTTCCCGAAGAGGACAGTCATTATCAAACCGGGCGCGAGGGCGTAGGCAGAGAGGACGGCAGCCAGGAAAAGCCCGAAATAGATAAGAGCCTTTCTCAACAGGAACCCGTGCGTCCTGTTAAGGGCGGACAGCTCGCTCACCTTGGGGAGAATCACATTACCGAAGGCTATGGCTGAGAAGTAGATGACCTCGCCGATCATTTTCATGGCTGTAAAGTAGCCCGATACCTCGCCCGGGAAGTATCTCCTGACAAAAAGGATATCAATGCTGCTCATTACAGTTATGCAAAGCACGAGCACGAATATGGGTGAAGCGTACCTGTAGACGGATATCTCGACCTGTTCGCTCTTTTCCCGCAGAACTGGCACGAGCGGTATGAGAGCAAGCACCAGGATGACGAATGCGCCCGCGCCGTAGGACAGTATTGCGCCGTTCACTCCGGCGCCCAGATAGACAAAGAGAGCGCCGAACAGCAAAAGCGCAGGCTTTTCCACGGCAATATTGAAACCGAGACTGTTGAATTCCTGCATTCCCTGAAGCGTACCCCTCGGAGAAGTGAGAAGCGTGATGAATATAAGGGAAAACCCCAGGATAATGACCGGAATCGCCGAAGGAAGGTTCAGGACGCTTTTGAGGAGGGGGCTCAATGCGAGCAGCACAACGAAAATAATTATGCCGATATATACAAGCTTCTTTGCAGATGCCAGAAGTATCGACCTTATTTTCCCCCTATCGCTTTTTTGCTCTGAGACTACGTGAGCCAGCGTTGTGGTGATGACAGTGGCTGGCACGGAGAATATATAGAGAAGGGAGAGCATCGAGCCGAGGATGCCGTAGCCCTCAGGACCGAGCGCACGCGCCATGTAGAAATAGAAGACGTAGGCGAAAAAGAATGAGATGACGTAGGCGAAGAGGATTATGGCTCCATGCCTCAGCAGTTTATCTTTCATAATATCTTCGGTTCTAATTGTAAGAGCTACCATATACACCAAATATCTGATATACCCTCCTACAGGTTAAGAAAAATATATATACACTCTGATTGTACTATGATAGCACTACAATCAGAGTGTTATGCAGGACAAAGTCACCATCAAAATCCCAAGGAAATTGTACGAGACCTTGCAGGAGATGATAGAAGGGACAGGTTTCTCCAGCACAACGGAGTTCATCGTTTTTATCCTGCGGACGCTGGCTTCCACCGGCAAGATTAAAGAGGATGATAAGCTCACGGAACAGGAAGTCCAGGTCATAAAAGAAAGGCTCAAAAGACTCGGATATTTATAGGAGAATAAAAAATGGACCATCTGGACAAACTGGAAAGTCAGAGTATCTATATAATACGGGAAGCATACAAGCAGTTCAAGGACATAGCTGTACTCTGGAGCATAGGAAAAGATTCCACAACGCTGGTGTGGCTTGTAAGAAAAGCGTTCTACGGCAGGGTACCGTTCCCTGCGCTTCACATAGATACAGGCTACAAGTTCAAGGAAATATATGACTTCAGGGACGAATGGTCAAAAAAATGGGGAATGAGGCTTGTTGTGGGCAGTAATGAAGTGTCGCGCAAATGCGGCATGGGACCCAATGCAGGGGATAAACTTTCGTGCTGCGGGCAGTTGAAGACCGAGGCTTTAAAGCAGACGATAGAGAAATACAAATACAAGGCTATACTGCTGGGTATTCGCAGGGATGAGCACGGCATAAGGGCAAAAGAGCGCATTTTCTCGCCCAGGAACAGGCAGTTTGAGTGGGACTACAAAGACCAGCCTCCTGAGCTGTGGGACCAGTTCAAGAACAAACAGCAGGGTGAACAGCATATCAGGGTGCATCCTCTGCTGCACTGGACAGAACTGGATATCTGGATGTACATTCAGAGGGAGCATATTCCTATCGTAGACCTTTACTTTGCGAAAAACGGCAAAAGATACAGGAGCATAGGATGCGAACCCTGCTGCAACCCCGTGGATTCAGAGGCTGATACTGTCGATAAGATCGTGGAGGAACTCAGGACAACAAAAGTGGCTGAACGCAGCGGCAGAGCGCAGGACAAGGAAAGGGCGTACATGATGCAGAAATTAAGAGCCCTTGGCTACATGTGATCTTGCATGGAGATTGAGTCTGTTTTCATCGGGGTTTTCATCGTATCTCTGCTGGCTGAATACATGGATGCCACTATCGGGATGGGATACGGCACAACACTGACTCCGCTTCTCCTTCTGATAGGTTTCTCACCCCTGCAGGTAGTGCCCGCTATTTTGCTCTCCCAGTTCCTTTCCGGTATATTCGCTGCAACGCTGCACCAGGGAGCTGGCAATGTATCCTTTGATTTCAAGAACGATACCGAGCATAAAATCGTTAAGAGATTAGGGAAACTGGGTTATATCCCTAAATCCGCAGCCGCAAAGGTGGCGATGGTACTTGTCATGTCCAGCATCGTTGGAGTGTTTGCTGCAGTTTTGATCGCATTGATGCTGCCTGTATTTTACCTTAAACTCTACATAGGGCTTCTTGTTGTCGCAATGGGGGTTATCATAATCGCCAGGCATAAGAGCCGGAATGAATTCTCATGGAAAAAGATCATGGGACTTGGCGTTCTTGCATCTTTTAACAAGGGCATTTCCGGCGGGGGATACGGTCCGCTCATCGTCTCGGGACAGATCCTTTCCGGGGTGGAGACAAAGAATTCGATCGGCATAACCGCGCTGTCTGAAGGGGCTACCTGCTTTATCGGCGTTATAACATATTTCATCGTCGGTACAGGTGTGGACTGGCTGCTGGCTCCGTATCTCGTTCTAGGTTCTCTGATCTCAGTACCCCTGTCCGTATACACCGTGAAGAGGATGCCGGTAAAGCAGTTCACATTGATCATAGGAGCAGCGACAACATTGCTCGGTCTATTTTCGCTATATAAACTATTGGGACCCCTGAATTAATTCAGGGACTATAAAAAGAGGAAAAATGAATAACGAAAAATTGAAATTCGTAATCGTGGGACACGTTGACCACGGAAAGAGCACATTGATAGGAAGATTGTTATACGACACGAATTCCCTGCCTGAGGGGAAGCTTGAGGAGATAAAACAGCTCTGTGAGAGCCTCGGCAAGGATATCGAGTTCGGTTATATCATGGACCACCTTGAGGAAGAGCGCGACCAGGGAATTACAATAGATACTGCGCAGACATTCTTTAGTACCGGAAAAAGGGATTATGTGATAATCGATGCTCCCGGTCACGTTGAGTTCGTGAAGAACATGATAAGCGGCGCTTCGCAGGCAGAGGCGGCTGTGCTCATCGTGGACGCAGAAGAGGGCATTAAGGAGCAGACAAAAAGACATGCCTACATCCTCGGGATGCTGGGATTGTCCCAGGTGATCGCGGTCATCAATAAGATGGATCTGGTAGATTACGACAGGGAAAGGTTTGAGAGCGTGAAGAAAGACCTGCTGGATTTTCTATCGAATATCAATATAAGACCGTCCTACGTCATACCCATCTCAGCAAAAAACGGGGATTTTATAGCTAATAGAACCGGGAATATGGACTGGTATAAGGGTCCCACTCTTCTTGAAGCGCTGGACACCTTCAGAACAAAAGAAAGCGCCAATAATAAGCCTCTTCGATATGTTGTCCAGGATGTTTACAGCTTCGATAAGCGCATCATTGCAGGAAGGGTTGAGAGCGGCATAATCAGGAAAGGGGATAAAATCAGGGTACTGCCGTCGGGTGAAGAGACAAAAGTAAAGAGTGTGGAGGAATATCTTAGAAATGTCACTGAAGCAGAAGCCGGGAAGAGTACAGGAATTACTACTGAGGATAAACTCTTCATCGACAGAGGAAATGTGATCGTGAGCCTGGGCGACCTTCCTGCGGTTACAAACAGGATAAAAGCCAACGTTTTCTGGATGGACAGGGTACCGTTTAAGAAAGGGGAGAGCCTGAGGTTCCGCTGTGCAACGCAGGAAGTGAACTGCGAGATAGAGAATATAAGCAGGGTCATCAACTCTTCTACACTTGAGCTGATCGCCGAAGATGCGGATGAAATAAAAAACAGGGAGGTGGCAAGTATTACTATAAAAACCGACAAGCCTGTAGTGGTTGAGAACTTCAACAGGATGGAAGAACTCGGAAGGTTCGTGCTTGGAAGAGAGGATACCTGCGCAGGCGGGATAATCACGGAGATGGTATGATGATAATCTTCGCCATCGATGCCCTGGAATACACACTGGTGGAGGAATTCAACTGCAATAACCTGAAGCAGAAGTTCTATGGGAAGACCAATATCAGGGAATTTTCAGAGCCAAAGACAATGGTTCTCTGGAGTTCCTTTATGACCGGGAGGAATATGGAAAAAGAGATAGTGGCTAAAGGCGACAGGGAGATGTGGAATACCAGATTGGATTTTAATGACACGTTCTTCAAACAGTTTGAGAACCCGAAAATAATAGACCTGCCAGGGTTTAACTACATCAAAGAACAGCACGAGATGGAGAGAAAGCTGCTTAAGGAGTATTTTGATGCAAAAAACGAAGAGGAAAAAAAGAAGGTAAGAACAGCCTATAATAACCTTTCATTCGAACACCACAGGAAAATAAAACAGGAGTTCAATGAGGCATTAAAGGGGGACTATGATTTTGTTCTCGGCTATTTCAGTGTGGCAGATGTCATCGGACACCTGAATTTCGGCAACAGGACCATGATGAAGATGATATACAGGGATCTGGACGAGATCGCAGGTACTATCGGGGAACCCTATATCGTGCTGTCGGATCACGGTATGGAACCTGTTGGAATCTTCGGAGACCATTCGAACTACGGGTTCTGGAGCACGGGTTTTAAGGATCTGGGCAGTCCGAGGATAACTGATTTTGCAGGGATGATGAGAGGATTATCGGATGTGAAATTATGAGTGAAGAATATGGAGTTATAAAGGTACCAAAAGATCTTTTGGAAAAGGTAGAGAAACGCATACATGGAACAGAATTTAAATCGGTAGATGAATATACTGCTTTTGTACTGGAGGAAGTCGTCAGAGAAGATGGAGACGAAGAAGCTGAAGAAGTGTTTTCAGAAGAAGATGAGAAAAAAGTAAAGGAAAGGTTAAGAGCGCTTGGGTATCTGGATTGAAGAACTGCCGTTTTTCTAACCATCCTGAGGATATGCATCCACCCTGCCGTAACCATAGTACTTATCCCATCCGGGTGTGCCCAGATCATCGGCAAATTTAATGAGCATAGTGCCTACCTGCTTATTGGTGAAACTCAGGTTATACGACCAGTAGAGCGCTGCAACTCCGCTTGCATGGGGTGTTGCCATTGATGTACCTGCCATGTAAACATACCTGTTACCAGGATACGTGGAGACGATATCGTGCTCTGCAGTACCATCGCTGCTTCCGCCCGGCGCCATCAGATCCAGGAAGCTCCCGTACTGGCTGTACGAAGCTCTGGCACCGTTATAACCAAGTGATCCTATTGCAAGAACCCATGGGTATGCGCCGGGGTAGCTGGGCTGTTCCAATCCGTTATTTCCCGCGGCAGCGATTATGAGTGCTCCCTTGTTCAAAACCGCATATTTCGTGGCATCAGAGGTCAGTGGATCCGGTAAAGTTCCTCCAAGGCTAATGCTCAGTATCCTTGCACCGTGATCAGCAGCCCATCTTACACCATCTGCCATATCTGAGGTCCAGCACGAACCAAATCTATTGCAGACCTTTACCGGCATTACAGTTACATTTGGCGCAACACCTGCCACCCCTTTGCCGTTATTCATCGTGGCTGCGATTATCCCTGCAACATGTGTGCCGTGTCCGTTATCGTCCATCGGGTCAGCATCATTATTGACAAAATCCCATCCCAGACTACTGTTCACTGCAGCGAGGTCTTCATGGGTATAATCTACTCCGCTATCTATGACCGCAACAATTACCCGTGGATCGCCTCTGGTAGTATCCCACATTTTGTTCGCACCTATCACGGGCATGCCCCACTGCTGGGGATACAGGGGGTCGTTGGGCATAAGCTGAATTCTCCCGGTATCAGAAGCCTCTATTACATTCGGGGTCGGAATCTGGATCAGTACATCCTCCTCGATATAAGCTGCATCCGGTATAGTAAGAATGGATATCTTATTATTCAGAGATGCTGATGGTATATTGAAAATCAATTTCTTATCGAGCGTTTCTCTTACAAATGTTCCTCCATTACTCTCTACCGCTTTGATTGCATTTTCCTTAGCCGCCTGCGGGTCAAGAGTAATCACTATTCTTGTTGTCTTTCCATCAGTTCCGGGCTGCGCTGCTGCAAGCACAGTTCCTAAAACCAGTGCGATTATTATGTAAATTGATATTTTATTCATTTTTACCTCCGATAGATTATTGACTGTTTTATAAAAAAGAAAAAATGATGGGAATTCCGGATTGAAATTCCCGATCACGATATTAAGTTGTCTATCATTCTTCCTGCACCCAGGTCGTTTAAGAGGGCATACTTAGAATCGGGCGTTCCATAGCTTCCGCCGTATACCCATTCTAATGTCTGCACTGTTGCAAGAACTACACCTTTATTAAACTTATAGATAATGTAAACCGGTTTTGTTGGTGCACCAGCGACTGTCAGTGTGACCACTACGGATGAGGGTTTGATTGGGTCCCCACCTGCATACTTGAAGTAGCCATGCGTGGAAGACATCCAGTAATCGAGATCTGCGTCCGTTATTGCTTTAACCGGCCCTTTTGCTGGCGGCAGTGGAACTGCTGGTCCAGTCACGTTGACATCATCCTGATATTCATTAACTGCGCTGATCCCTCCGGGCAGATTGAATGCCGCAGTCCAGTTGCTTCCCTGCCATCCCCAGGATGCAGCATGGAAGTTGAGCACGCCGCCTGCTGCAACCCAGTTATATAGTGCTCCTCTGGGGCTTATGTACGGTCCCAGTGCGTCGTAAAGATACTGGGGCTGATCTGAAGAAACAATTACCTGTGAGTAATCGTTCCAGACAACATTAGGCAGACCTGCTGCTGTCACTATATCGTAGGGCAGACCCAGTGTTCTGAGCGCATCAGTGCTGGAATTAAATCCCCAGGGCATTTGGTCTTCTATCAATAAGATTTTCTTTACTCCCTGTGTACCTGGGTTGATTTGAGACGTGCTCGATACCGGCTTATAGCCAGACGGCGCGGTATTTGAACTTTCTGCTGCATATGCGATACTCATCATAGAGACGAGCACTAGCAATGCAACTCCTATTCTCATTCCTGCTTTTTTCATTTTATTCCTCCTTATTTAGAGACCGTTATATTACATGCTGGTGCTAACTTCGTAAACTGCATTCTATGGTTATCGGTTATTATCGCAAAAACATAAAAACCTCAACAGGTCACCACATATTTAAACAGACTCCGGCTGGTTAGTATTTAACTTATAGTATATCAAGCTTTCTATTTTTCAACTGTAGATTTGCTCATCCATCGTCAGCAGATACTTATGAATTTTGTTTTGATGAATATCCTTTATATTTTGTCTTTAAATGATGCCTGAGAAATAATTTAAAGATACTAGAATTAAATTTTTGAAGAGAAAGTTTATTAATACCTAGAAATCTTACTGAGTACGATTATGTTGAGTAAAAATGTCTTTATTATTATCTTATTAATGTATATTATTCAGCCAGCCATGGGTGCGTTCGAGCCTGGCGAGGTTGCACCTGCTCAATATCATCAGTTTGTAATTACAGGCGCATCATCCGTTGACTTCTATCCTTCAGACATTAAAACAATCAACGTAACTATACAGAATATTTATAATTATTCTGCATATGGTGTTTCCACGGTAATCGATCCCACCAAAGCAGACCCGATAAAATTTACGCAGCAATTACAGAAATATATCGGCAATGAGATAGGCCCAAAACGGAACTTTACGATTCAATATGAAGTTTACATCAAGGACACGGTTCCAAAAGGCACATACTATATTCCACTAAGCATCCTCTGGTCAACTGTCGCGGATGGAACGGTGAAACGCCAGGAGGATCTGTATATTGGGATTCAAGTAGCTGAGAACCCGGATGTTATTAAAATTGATACTGTGAATATTTCTACGATTCCAGAGGATATCAAGCCCGGAGATACGTTTAAACTGAAGGTTACACTAAAAAACATAGGCAATAGCAAGCTTAACCAGATAAGGGCTGCCCTGAATGTACAGATGCCGTTCTCAAGCGTTGGATCAAGTACAGAGCAGTATATTTCTGTATTGGAGCCAGGGCAGAGCGCAGAGGCATTATTTAACCTGCAGGTGGATAAGTCTGCAATCAGCAGGCTGTATAATTTCAATTTTACGCTTGAGTATAAAGATTATACAAACAGGCTGCAATCACAGCAGGGCAGTATAGGGATCAATATAGTAGAGTCCTCCGAGGTATATATCCAGGACGTAACCCTTGATCCAACAACTCTTAACCCTGAGAGCGAAGGACTGCTCATGGTTCAGGTAGCCAATGCAGGGACAAATGAGGTCAAGAACGTGAGGGTCACGGTCTTCGGGGGAGAAAAGATCCTGACCCAGACGCAGAACTTTATAGGAATTATTCGCCCGGGTCCGAGCAACTCCGAAACCACGTCTTTTGGAGTGAGTGTTGACCCGGAGATAGAGATCGGCGAATATGGATTGAATATCCAGATAAACTATGATGATGTGAACGGAGAGCACCGCTCCAGGTCGAACCTGTATATTGTTAAGGTAAATGAGAAAAGTTCGATAATACCTGTATCGGAAGAAACTCTCAATGACATACTTTATGCATTTTTATTTGCAGCGATGAGCTATGGGATTTTCATCCTGGTCGGTTTTTTTCAGATAAATAAAAAGAAGTGAGAATAATGGCGCAGAACAAAAAATTAATATCAATTTTAATAATAATTATCTATTTGGTTTTATTGGTTCCCTATATCATCGCCTCGAACGCCGGGGAATCGGGCGTTGTTATAAGTAATCAAAGGATGGATAGGAGTTCACTGCCAAGCGATGTCCAGGACCTTCTGATCTATAAGAATGATTCATACAATGTTATTTTAATCGAAGATCCTGTCACGGATGTGAGTAAATTAAAAGGGAAGACAGCAAAGGAACGGAAAGTTGTATTATCAAAAGCGACCCAGGATAAAGGAAGTTTCATCAGAGTTGACGATCTAACGACCGATATATACGTAACATCATACAGCATCATCGACCAGCCGTTTGAAAAACTCATCATAGGCGATCCTGTGAGCGCTGAGTTTGGAGGGGTAATAGAAACGATAAATAGCGAAATGGAGCAGTTGAACAGCTACATCTCAAGCGATATCTTTAATCTCTCTGAAATCGTGGCTGTTTCCAAGGTAGATTTTCTTGCGGGCGGTCTCCTTGTGGTGCTGGTTCTGACCATCTTATTCCACAGGATGGTCGCACTCTGGAATATACCTGCAATAGCAACGCTCTACTCGTTCCAGTCTTTCCTTGCAATTGTGGTTTCATTCCTGAATAAGCTGGAGGTAGAGGGAATAAGTCTTATGTTCGGATTTTTATTTATACTTACATTGCCTCTGACGCTATGGATGAAAAAGTATGAGGAAACAGAAGAAGGCAGACAAAATATATATAAATTATATTTAAAACATAACAATATTTTATCAAAAATAAAACATAAGTTCGGGATGTAAATAAGAGCGCGGCGGTGGGAAATACGAGCGAATCGTTAGGGAAAATAGCAAAGGGTGCTGCTATTGCGTTTGTTGGGATGCTTGCCTTTACTTTTTTTGAGTTCGTCACAAGGGTGATCATTGCCAGGTATGCGACCCAGGGCGAATACGGTGCTTTCAGCATCGGGTTTGCTTTACTGAACATCTTTGTCATGATATCCTGTCTGGGGTTACAGGGAGGAGCCACGCGGTGCATTGCATATTTCAGAGGGAAGGGGGAGGATGAAAAAGTCGCAGGGATTGTATATTCGTCTTTGCAGCTTTCAGTTGTAGCAGGATTGTTTTTCTTTCTGGTTGTTTTCGTTTCATCTGACTTTCTAAACGAGATATTCCATCTGGAGCAATCGACGGTTTTAAAACTGTTTGCGGTAGCAATCCCGTTTCTCACTGTCATCGAAATTCTATCGTATATCTTCATTGGATTTAATAGAATAAAAGAAAAGGTATTTTTTAGGGACATCCTGATGTATCTGTTAAGAGTTTCATGCATCGTATTTGCTTTTATTTTGGGATTCGGTTTTCTCGGAATGATGTATGCGTATCTACTTCCGACCGTGATCGTTGCCGTTGTTTTTGCAGGCTATGCGGTTAAGAAGTTATCTATACAATTAAAAGATAATGTAGTAATAAGAAAAAAATTGTTCCGTTTTTCTATACCATTACTCGTCACATTCCTCTCCACTGTGATAATCATAAGAGCGGATACGCTGATGCTTGGATACTTCAAAACTTCTGAAATCGTTGGTTTATATAACACTGCTGTCCCCATCGCACAGCTTCTTCCTATTTTCCTTACTTCCATGGGTTTTATATATGTCCCTATTTCTTCGCAGTTGTATTCAAAAAATCTTGTTGAAGAGATGAGGAGAAATTACGCAGTATTAACAAAATGGGTCCTGATGGCTACGCTTCCTTTTTTCTTCACGATATTTCTCTTTCCAGAAGCTGTGCTAACTATTATTTTTGGTCCTTCTTATGAGCATGCAGGTAGTGCATTGCGAATACTTTTGCTCGGTGCATTAGTTCAGGTGCTCACTGGGCCTAATGCCTTAACGCTGGTTGTAGCCGGAAAGACTAAACTTAACATGGTGGATGATTTGATTGGTCTGATAGTGAACATCTCTCTGAATTTCTTCCTCATACCAACAATGGGTATTACTGGCGCTGCCATAGCATCTTCAATATCGCTTATCACAATAAATGTGTTAAAATCCACTCAAATTTTCTGGCTGCATAAGATACATCCGTTCACCTTAAATTTTATAAAATCTATAGCAACATCAACTGTATTTATATCTGTTATATATCTGCTCTTTGTAAGTTTATCCAGCACTTCGATAACGATCTGGATGTTAATCATATTCTTCTTTTTGTTCTTAACTGTACAAGTCGCAGGTTTAATCATTACAAAGAGTTTTGACAAAGAAGATATAATATTGCTTCAGGAAGCGAAAAAAATTTTAAATAAGAATGTGAACTCCCCTGTTTGAAAAACTCTTTGTTTTTGCTCGAATTTAATTCTATATCTTACCAAGCCGTTTCAATGTTGTTATTCTATTTTTAATTCTCTCTCTATCATCGGCTTCGTTATATCTTATCTCCCTTTTCATTACTTGCGAATCGACCTTAAAAATCTCCTTTAAAACTCTTCCATCCATATCTTTAGGAACTGGTATACCGAACATATGCAAAATCGTTGGCGCTACATCCCATATCTTCGCATTTATCTCAATGTTTTCCTTTATATCCGGTCCCCAAGCAATGAAAGTTCCATTGATCCTGTGTGATCCACCCTGCCATTCTACGAATTCGCTACCATAGCCAACTTTTGCAGTTATAGAGTTCACATAATCATCCGTATCGAGGATGATATCCGGTGCCAGATTTAAATATTTCCCACGATACACTTCTTCTCTTCTGTATGCCTTCACAGATATCTTTTCCAAGCCATCTATGATTTCATCTCTCAATTTTTCATAATCTTCTTCTTTAACGATTCCCTGCGGCTCCCTGCCGGCTAAATTTATGTAAATAGTACCCCATGTAGCATAACTAAAAGCCTTCGTTCTATCCCACTGTATAGGAGTTCTTCCGGTCTGCTGGGTTACACTTCGATACAGGTGCCTTGTAAAAGAAAAGTTCAATAACGGGGTCAGAAATTTCAAGAGGATGGGCTTTCTAAGGATTGATACCATTGCCTTGATAGTGTTAAGTGTTGGTATCCTTTTTATTTCTAAGAGACCCTTATTTATCAGATATTCATTTACAAGGAAGGCTTTCTTATTTGGCCCAAAACCATGATCCGATACTATGAATATATTGGGCTTTTCACCTCCCTCCTCGATTTTATTGATTATCTGCTTTAATTTATTATCTATATTTTGATAATGACTCAAAAGAATGTCTTTTTTATCCCAGAACTGATGCTGTACCCGGTCCAATTCTGTAAAGACGAAAAAACCAAAATCCCAGGGCTTGTCCAGGAATTTAAAAAGGACTTTGCAATGTTTCTCGGTTATCTCCTTGTGCCTTCTTGAAAATTCTTTATCATTAAGGCTTCCAAAAATATCTGGATCAGTCATATCCATTTCATAATTTAAATTTTGTAACTCTTCTCCCAATTCTTTCGGATAAGTCAATTTATCTTCATTTGTGCACAGGCTCCCGGCGACCATATGCCCATTGATCCTGTATGCGCTAAGAATGTTTGGTGCGTTTAAGATAAAAACTTTGCTTCCGTTGTCGCTTAAGATATCCCATATATCTTCCTCTTTCTCAACCGTCTGGGAATATACCCTGAAGTCATAACTTCCAGAAGCTTTCTGTATAAAGCTAAAGCAGCCTATCCTGCCCGGGTTCTTACCAGTTGCAAGGCTGTTCCACGCGGGAATTGTAATCGCCGGTCTGGTGCTTTCCAGATTACCACAACAACTTTCAGACATTAACTTCTGAAACATTGGCAGTTTACCTTCACGTGCCCAGGGTTTTATCAAATCCAGTGTTGCGCCATCCAGGCCTATTACTAGAACTTTCATTGCGTAGT
>JAPMTX010000020.1 GCA_026552855.1 Candidatus Methanoperedens sp.
CTTAAATCCCAGGTATTCCTCAAAGAGATTGTTCAGTGCATGGTCCGGCATGCTGTATTCAGCGGCGATAGGGGAGAAGTTCATCATGCAGGCTTTCATCAGCCTGTAGCGCTCCTTTGTATTGATATCAAAGACATTCTCATGCCCGGCAATGCTACCTTTCCCAAGCTCCTCAACCCTGACAAGGGAAACAAGCCCGAAGACAAAATACTGGTTCCTCCTGTCCTTCTCAGGAAGCTGGGCAAGTATCTCAGGCTGCAGCGTGTATATGATCCCGTAGATATAGTACGCTGCTCTCTTTAGCTCTACAAGGACTTCTGAACCCATGAAGCGGTCAAGGTTCTTTTTTGCATGCTCGATAAACTCATCCCTGTCCATGTCTTTTCTTCTCGCTGTCACATGGATGATGTTGTTCTTTTCCCGGGCAAACCTCTGGTAATTCGCAGCATCTATCGTATCGTAAACAGGGCAGACAAGCTTATCTATAGCCATCTCCGGGTTCAGTAAAGTTGCTTTAAAAGGGAGAATCTCGACCATTTTTAGCATCCTGGAACGTACTTAAATAAATTTTGGTACCCAAAAGGTCGATAAGGGACATGAATGTTTCGAATCCTGCTTAGGGTTTGATTGTCGCAAATATCATTCCTTCCTTGAATATCCTGATAACTCCGCCGCTCTGGGAGACAACTATGCCAAGAGCGCGGGTAACCGAGGTAATGGCTGCAACCGAGGAATGCCTTGTCCCGAGCCCTCTTTGCAGCTTTACTATACCCGTATCTATGGTGATGTACCTCCCCGCAGCCTCGACAACGCCGTCGGCGGCTATAACAAAAACACCGTCCAGTTGCGCGAATTCCTTGATATTATCCCTTGTCTCAGGATCTGCTATTACCCTTCTCTCCCTGCTGTGCCCTTCAAAAGGATTAAATACAAGCTGTCTGGATTTCGCCATAATGTTCGCTGTATCGCCGACAAGGAAACCTGTGCCTATGGTGTGACCCTCTCTTCCCTCGCGGCTGATCTCGATGGCAATGGCAAGCACGGTCCCGAAGACAGTCTCCGTCACTCCGCTGCCCTGGAGCAGTTCTTTAACATCGGATGCGGGTGTTTCTTTCTCCACAGGTTTTAATTCCAGATGGGAATCCGGGGAAGGACAATTGACCAACTCCTCCTCAAGCATACTCACACGATCATTGTAATAACTTATAAGGGTCCTCAGGATGCCGATCTCCTTGAAGTCCTCGCTGATCTCTGATGCCTCCCTGAATTTCGATATTGCCCTGAGGTAGAACTCTCTTGCAAGTCCATAATCCCCCGCACCCTGGGCTCGTTCTGCTTTTTTTACAATACGCTGTCCTTCGTCCGATAGAACATTTCTCCACATCGTCTTTCACCTCCTCAGTAACAGGTGAACAGTAGCTTGATGATAACGCCTTCTACCAATATAAGGCTAAAGGTTAAGATAAATATAAAATTGAGATAATCTAAGAGGGATCCTGAACTTCTCCCATGCCAGGAGAGCGATATACTGCTGTACAAACATAATTATAAATACTATTGTTCCAGACTGTTTTGATGGAGTAGGGTGAGAATGAAAAGTGCAATAGTCATTTACGATACATCATATGGTAACACTAAGACGATCGCTGAAACTATTGCAGAAGCGTTAAAAGGATCCGGGTTCGAGGTCCGCCTATCTCACGCAAAAGATGTTAAAGAATTACGCGCCCGGGACTACGACCTCCTCGTTATCGGTTCTCCAACAAGGATGAGTAACATGAGCTTCAGGATGAGTCGCTTTATCAGCAGTAAAATAAAGGGGGCGGAGTGGAGAGACAAGCCGTTCGCATCGTTTGACACCGAGCTACAGGTCGTTATTGAGAAGGGCGGCGGAAGTGCAGCAGAGAAGATCGCGGAAAAACTCTCTGAGAAAGGGCTAAAACAAGTTCCCACGGTTCTGAAGGCATCAGTCCTGGGGATTAAAGGACCTCTAAAAGAAGGCGAAATCGAGAATGCTAAGAAGCATGCTATGGAATGGGCTTCTGAACTAAAAGTATAATAGGGAAAAGTACAATAGAGGATAAGGAGTATGGCAATAAAGATAGAGGATATATTTACCGAAGCTTTTGATGTATTTAAAGCCAACTGGGTCTCTCTAATTCTCGCAACCCTGGTTCTGATAGTAGGCTCAGTCTTTATAATAACCGTGGCGCCCCTTATGTACGGCTTTTTTTAATGTGCCTGAAGGCTGTGAAAAAAGAGAAGACAGAAGTGCTTGATATCCTGCATGGATTTGACTATTTCCTCCGGAGCTGGGGAATTTTCCTGGGAGCAGTAATAATCATTGCGATCGGCTTTGTACTTCTGATCCTGCCAGGGATAGCACTCATGATACTCCTGATATACTCAATGCCCCTTTCCATCGAAAAGGACCTCAAAGCCGTGGAATCCTTAAAGGCAAGCTACAGGCTTGGCAGGGAAAACCTGGAGTTTACTGTCATACTTGCTCTGATCATCTATGCAATTAACGTTATTGGGGGATGGATCGTCGTAGGATCAATCATAACTATCCCATATACCGCTCTTTGCATCTCGGCTGCAACGATAAGGCTCCTGGAAAAAGTTGAGGTTAGAGGTTAAAACAATTTAGCAAGCTATTTATAGTTTCGGGTTACTTACACTAAAGATTATTATAAAGATTGGATGTCTTGCTTAAAAATGCATCTGTGGGGGACATCCTGAATCTGTAAAAGGGTGGGAAAACAGTAATGGGAAATGTATCTAGAGGTCATACTCTCAGTATCGCTATTGGGATAACTGCACTGGTATTGCTTGCGGCAGATGGTGCCGTGGGGATGATAAGCTCAAACACAATGGTACCAGACGAATATGTATTCAGCCATATCATAGAAAACTTCGTTACTGGCACTACTACCAGCGATGCGGCAATGATGGTAAGTGAAGCTCCTTCCGTTCCCTGGTGGGATGCATCGCGGCGCTTCCGCCTGCCTGTAACGGCTGGAGCTGCTGGATTTGAGCGGTTTGAGAAACCTGTTGAAGTAGACCTGAATTTCACACAGCTTCTTTCCGGACCGGGACAAACCGGCACACTGGATGAGAACTCGATACGCGTTGTTGAAACTGACAGTGCCGGGAAAGTATTGAACGCCTCAGTACCATTCCAGTTTGATAAGGACCCGGACTTTAATGCTGCTACTAAAGCATCAGGTACGATTGTTTTCATGATGGACGGTGCCACACAAGCCAGCGGAACCCGGTACTATTACATTTACTTTGATCTAACAGGCACATCTTACTCGCCTCTGTTCGTAGCACCACTGGTGACACTGGTTGATAACATCACGGATGCAGGTCAGTTGAGTTATAAGATCGGAGCCGCTGGCAGTACGTACTATTTCCAGAAGCAAGCAGGTGGATTCTCAAGCCTTGATGACGCATCCGGTAATGACTGGATCAGCTATAATGATGCTGCTGGTTCGGCAGGGGTATATCGCGGCATTCCCAATGCAGTTAACCCCGAAGGATATTTCCATCCAGGGTTTACCTGCTGTACAAGCAGTATAGTTTCACAGGGATCGTTAAAGATCAGGATACGCTCTGTTTCCAGCGACGGGAAGTGGGAGAGCACATGGGATATCTACCCCGGCTATGCAACGATGACCATTTCAAAAGCCGGTCATGGTTACTGGATGCTCTATGAAGGAACACCTGGAGGAGTTTTTGAGCCGGATACGGATTTCATGGTCAGGTCTGACGGGAACAAGACCCTGCTTTCCCAGAACTGGTACGGTGACATTGCGAACAACGAATGGGTGTATTTCAGCGACCCCAATATCGGGCGCTCATTGTTCGTTGCACATCACGAAGATGATACATTGCAGGATGAATACTGGCCTCATGATCATATGACCGTCTTTGGTTTTGGCAGGACCGAACAGCCTTTAGCCGGGTTGATATCATCTGTGCCCCAGCATTTTACGATTGGTCTTATGGATGGGACAGGGTTCTCACAGAATTCGAAGATAGTTTACTCAGCGTATAAGGAGCTAATGGTCACCAAAGGCGCTGTTGAGCAATATAACAGAGGTATCGGTAATGGGAATATCAGTGTAATCAGCGAATCCCAGCTCACCTTTAGTAATTCCCTTAATAGGCAGCCTGCATGGAGCCCGGAAGGGCAGTGGATAGCATTTGTTTCGACGCGGGATGAAGAGCATAACTGGGAGATGTATAGGATGAATAAAAATGGGGAGGGATATGGATTGATAAAATTGACAAGTATGACCGGTGGTAGTGACTTTAATCTTGAGCCCTCCTGGTATCCGAACAACAGGATTTTATTTTCCCGTGGTCCTGGTCAATACTATGAGGACATCTACGTGATGAATGATGACGGGAGCAATATACAGCAATTGACCTTTACTCCGGGTTTTGATGAATATCCGGATTGGAGCCCGGATGGAAGTAAGGTAGTTTATTCATCAGTGAACGGTGATAATTTAAATGGTGACAAGTATGCAACCGAGCCCAAGCATCTCTGGGTGATGAATGCGGACGGCAGCAGTAAGCATCTATTAAATACCATATGGGGAGTAGAGCCTGCATGGAGCCCGGATGGGACTAAGATAGCGTTCAAATCCTATGCGAACCTGGGTTCTAATATCTGGGTAATGGATGCGGATGGGAGCAATCCGAAACAATTGACGTTTAATTCGGCTGCCACATGTGACCCGGACTGGAGCCCTGATGGGAGATACATAGCATATGTCTCTGAAAAAGATGGTGACTGGGAGATTTTTGTTATGAACGCAGACGGTACCAATCAGCAGCAGCTGACCTCCAATACAGGTATTGAAGATAATTATCCTGCCTGGAGTCCGGATGGCAGGTACATTGCTTATGCATCAAATCGTACAGGCAGTGAGGAAATCTGGGTAATGGAAATTGCCTACAGCCAAAGCTCACCGGGGATGTCTTATGTACCGCCCCCGGAAAATCTCGGCAGCAGTACCGGTAATTTCTGGGTCAATCATACCTGGCAGACAGGATCAGGGAATGTAACGGATAGTTATAACGTAAGCGTAAATGGAACATGGACGAACGGAACGACCAGTACTTATTCCAACACCTCAGCAGGTCCTCACGGCTGGAGCAACATCACCGTGTATGCCTACAACAATTCTGGCGGTCTGAGTATAGCCCCGGCAGCGCAGGACATACAGATAGCCAACAATATCCCTGTGCAGGCTGGAATAGGAAATAAAACCGTAACTGCAGGGACTGGATTAACCCTCACAGTATCTGCTACGGATGCGGACTCTGATACCATGACCTACGGTACGAACGCCACAAAAGGGATACTGAATACCACATCAGGCATATACTCATGGACGCCGGAAAGCGGTGATGTTGGAACATATATCTGGTCTTTCAGTTCAGGTGATAATTACGGTGGAATTGCAAGTGAAACAATAACAGTTACAGTGAGTAATGTATCTTTAACACAAAGCTCAAGCGGCAACAGCGTATCCTCCAGCAGCAGCGG
Source organism: Candidatus Methanoperedens sp. (assembly GCA_026552855.1). GTDB lineage: Archaea > Halobacteriota > Methanosarcinia > Methanosarcinales > Methanoperedenaceae > Methanoperedens. Next base: position 5,567 of record JAPMTX010000020.1, read on the forward strand.
AGGGAGCGGTGGTGGAGGGGGCGGAACCTCAGGTGAAAATTATTATAATATCGAATTTAAAGATAGAAAGGAATTGGATATTTATAAAGACAGGACCACATGCTACCCGTTCACCAACCAGAGAAATCCGGTAGTATCAGTGAATATTACGGGAAATATGAGCTTCGGGGAAATCACAACCACGGTAGAAGTCCTTAAAAATACTTCAACCCTTGTTAAAACCCCGGCTACGGATGTCATCTATAAAAATATGAATATATGGGTCGGAGCATCCGGTTTCGCTGTGCCAAGGAATATAAAATCAGCAACAATAGCTTTCAGGGTAGAGAACTCGTGGCTTGACAGGAACGCCCTCGCGAGCAGTAATATCAAACTGGTCAAATGGGACGGCAGCAAGTGGAGCCAGCTTGAAACAATAGAAAAGATAAGGGATGGCAATTATACCTACTTTGAAGCAAAGACCGACAGCTTCTCACATTTCGCAATAACGGGATCAAGCGGGGAGGTACAGGCTAAAACCATGAGAGGAAAAGAAGTACCGGTTGCAGTCCCGACAGCAGGGGTGGCAGAAACACCAGCTATGAAAGGGGCAGCCGTGATTTCGACACCGAATCCGATAAAAAATGCACTCGGATTCGAAGGTATTATGACAATAACAGCGTTCTCTATGATAATAACAGGGCTTTTGGCAATTTACATGTCCGGGAGAAAGAGAGAGTAAAGAATCTAACTTTACTGAGCTTTAGAGTACCTCAGGTATCAGACCTTAACTGCATGGAATCAGGTTTTAATTTGTATATGTTATAATTCCTGGTCGTGTATTTGCACTCAAATACATAATTTAGCCTCACTTCATTCCTGCATTCGGAAGATAGATTTAATATATCTGCCAGTTCCCCTTCCGGGGAATATACTATGTACAGGGGCTTGTCATCTTCTAAATAACTTATAAAATTCGTTTCATTGATCTTTCTCCCGCCCGCAGGCATTATCCTCACCTGGTCTGTTACAAACTCAAGGGTCGTCAAGTAGTCCTCTATGAATGTGGTATTAAAACCGCTGTACACAAGAATATGGAGACCCCACCAGGAGTATTCATCCAGTATAACCTTTTCACCCGGTTTTACATTAGTGCTTAACCAGTTCGATACACCAAGAACATAACCGGGCGTAGTATAAGGGTTCTTTACAATGGCGGTATATGAAGAGGGGATTATAAAATATAGTATCAACGTAATTGTAGCAGCCTTTCTCCAATTTTTACGTAAAGGTTTTAGTATGCAATCCAGCCCAACTGTAAAATAAGGGATTAAAAAAAGAGAGGGCAACAGAATATACCTCACCTGCGGCGTCATTGTAAAATTAAAAATTTTGTATGTGAAGGTCATCATCAATACCAGGAATATAGTAAGAAATTCCAGGTTCTTTTTTCTGGGCAAGAGCGATATGATCAGTCCCAGCCCTGCAAAAACCGAGATAACGCCAAGGTTCTGGAACAACATTGAAGGCCATGATATTAGTTTTTTAAAGGGTGACTGCGGGTTTAACGGCGATCCAGGGTACAGCGCTGCATTGGTTTTTATAAAGTCATGGGTCCACGTCTGGGAGAAAAAGAAATCCCTGTGTGACTGGTAGTTGCCGATCATCCAGAATACAGGGAAAACCAGGGAAATAATAAGGAACATAAAAAAATATTTTGCAGCCTCACCTTTTAGGTAAAGGGTACTCTTTACATCTGTTATGTTATTTAAGATAAAAATCGTTAACAGTGGAACAAACAACCATGCTTCGTATCTGATCATGGAGGCAAGGTTAAGAAAAATCGCTGAAGTAACCAGGTAAGCCAGTCTTTTCTCTGCAGCTTTTTTAAATCTAAAGAAGAAATATAAAGACGTACATAAAAAGAAAAGGAAGGGGATTTCAGACATAGATACCGAGCTAAATTCTATGTGCAAACCCCAGAACGTGAGAAGTATTGCTGAGATGGCTGCTGTCCTTTTATCAAACAACAGCTTAACCAGATAGTAATACGGGATGATAATAAGAACACCAAATACCAGATTGATGAGCCTCGGAGATACGAGAGGGTCCTTCCAGACCTCCATCATAAAAGCCATCAGGTAAAGATCCAGAGGAGGCCAGAGCCCTTCTGTTATAAAATAAGGGTCTTTTAACCAGTTTAAAGTTAAAATAGTCCTGTACATACCATCTGCATTGTGGTTCCCCGTTTTAATAAAAACGATCAACCTGAGTGCCAGGGCTAAGAGGAGCAGTGTACTTAGAAAGTACTTCTCTTTGTTTAATTTTTCAAATACGTTCATTCTCCCACCGGGAAGTTCCCCACCATTAATATCAGCTATGAGAATATAATGGTTTCGAAACTGGAAAAACACGATTAAAAGTCCAACAGGGATATGGACCGGTCGGGATTTGAACCCGAGGCCTCTCCCATGCCAAGGGAGCGATCTACCCCTGAGCTACCGGCCCGAAAGAATGTGCTGCATAGTGCCTGTATTCAGATAAAGGTATCGTTTAATTAATTGCTATACCTCGGTCGGTCTCTCTCTGCCCCAGCCTCCGATGAGATGTATGTGCAGGTGAAATATTACCTGCCCGCCGCCCCTGCCGACATTTACCACAAGCTTGTAGCCGCTGTCTGCTACACCGAGCTGCTTTGCTATATCCTTTGATTTCAGTATCATCTTCGCAATGACGGTGCCGTGCTGTTCCTCCAGCGCATTGATGCTCTCGATATGCTCTACCGGTACTATCAGGACATGCACTGGCGCTTTGGGTCGTATGTTATGGAAGACTACCATATCCTCATCCCTGTAAACAAAATCCGCGGGCGCTTCACCTTTAATGATCCTGCAGAAGATACAATCGCTGCTCATATTCCCCGTCTGTATTCCTTTTATGAAGACCTCTTCATTAACCTTTGCATTAACCTTTGCATTTGATATTAATTCTCCTAACTCGGCATCGTAACATATTTACCCTGCCTTTACCTTTTAAGCGTGCATGAAGGCAGTACTTGGTCTTGAGGATGGAACGTTCGTTAAAGGAGAAGGACTTGGCGTAGAGGGCACTGTTCAGGGTGAGCTTGTATTTACAACCCAGTACACGGGATACGAGGAAGCGCTGACAGACCCGTCGTACAGGGGTCAGATACTGATGTTCACTTACCCGCTCATCGGGAATTACGGCGTAAGCGGTGAGACCTTTCAATCAGACCATATGCAGGCTGAAGGACTTGTCGTGAGAGAAGCCTGCGACCATCCCTCACACCACAGGTCGAGCCGCTCGATATACGAGTTTTTACGGGACGAGGGCAAATCAGGCATAATGGGGATAGACACGCGCATGCTGACCATAAAGACAAGGGAACACGGCACGATGAAGGCTGCCATAATCGTCGGCAGCGATGACGGCGAGGAAGCTGTGAGGCTTGTGAGGGAACAGCCTGATATCGGAAATCTTGACCTTATCGATAGGGTCACCTGCAAACAGCCGTACCAGGTGAAAGGGGACAGCGACGGCGGAAGCATAGTGCTGATGGATTTTGGTGTTAAGAAGAACATCATTAAAAGCCTGAACAAAAGGGGGATCAATGTCACCGTTGTCCCTGCGACAACGCCTGTGAAGGATATTTTGAACTACGAGCCAGATGCGATATTGTTATCTAACGGTCCCGGCGATCCACAGCAGGCTGTGAACGGGATATCGGCAGTGAAAGAACTTGCAGGGCAGCTTCCCATCTTCGGCATCTGCCTCGGGCACCAGATCATTTCTCTGGCTCTGGGCGGGGAAACGTACAAGATGAAATTCGGTCACCGCGGAGCCAACCAGCCTGTGAAAGACCTGAAACGCGGGATCGTGCACATCACCTCTCAGAATCACGGCTATGCGGTAAATGAGGGCAGCGTTGATGGGAAAAAGGTATCCATCACCCAGAAAAATGCCAACGACGGCACGGTTGAAGGGCTGGAGCACAAGTACCTGGATATAGTGTCGGTGCAGTACCACCCTGAAGCGCATCCCGGTCCTCTTGATACCGAGAAGATATTCTTCGACAGGGTTGCGGAGAAGACGAAGAAGATGAAAGTCGTGGCTAAATAGTAAATATTTAAAGATCAATAATTAACTTGACATTGTCACATTAACCATTCAAATATATTTAAATATTCTTAACCCCCATATAAATTTGAGGGGATATATATTAAGAAGTTTGTCAGACTGTTGAGAGTGGATATAAGG
>JAPMTX010000021.1 GCA_026552855.1 Candidatus Methanoperedens sp.
TCGTTCCTTTTTTGTTCTTTTAGCAGGATCGCGTAATTCGAATGCGCCGCCGCATATTTCGGGTCAGCTTCTATCGCCAGTTTATAATGCTGTTCAGCCTCATCGTTCCTTTTTTGTTCAGATAGCAGGTTCGCGTAATTATAATGCGCCGCCGCATATTTCGGGTCAGCTTCTATCGCCAGTTTATAATGCTGTTCAGCCTCATCGTTCCTTTTTTGTTCAGATAGCAGGTTCGCGTAATTATAATGCGCCGCCGCAAGTTTCGGGTCAGCTTCTATCGCCAATTTATAGTGTTCTTCCGCTTTTTCCACTTTTCTGAGATATTGTGCCGCAAGACCTGCATTATAATAAGCTATGGCTTTTCCTTCTACTTCAAGTCCCCGCGCCGCCGCAAGCGCAAGCACATAAGTGAAATCATGTTTTCCCCCCATCCCCTCTTGCATGGATAAATCTAATAACTCCTCCGCCCCTATCCCCATCTCCCCCGCCAGCCGCGCCGCCTCCTCCACGCACTTCTCAAGCTCCCCGCGCTCGATGCAGGGCGTGAGCTTTTGCAGGAATTCCTCGGTTTTATTCTTTTCTGTCATAATTTTTAATTTTTTGCTTGAAGAGTTCTTCTATCGTTATCACTCTGCAAGTTCCTGCATTTTCGATAATGCCATGATCATTTGTTAATATTGGAATCTCTAACATCAAAGATAGTGCGATGAACGGGGTATCTTTCTCATCGAATTTCTGGCAAATGGTATAAGCTTCCTCAATTCTTGAACGATAAAATTTATCGGGCTCAAAGATAATTTTTGAAAGGAGCTCCTCTTTAGCAAGTTCTATATTTGACTTGCTAACACCTTTTTTTTCGGCTTTTTCAAGTATCAAACTCCAATATTTATTAAGTTCTTTCAAGAGATATTCCGGCGCATAAATACGAAAATCTCCTGATAATAGAATGTCCCTCAGTTTTGAATTTTTTGGGATTAAGGCGGAAATAAGAATGTTCGTGTCTACGACGAACTCAATCTTAGCTTTTTCTTCTCTTTTTTCCATACCTCTCCTCTTATTTTCTCAAGCTCCTTTAAGTCCTCTTCATCGATGTCCAATTTTTTCAAGGTCTCTTCCATCAATTCTCTTTTTTTACCTTCAAGAGCCAGTATTCTCTCCATTTGAAGCATTACGAGTTCTTCATCCACCCATTCAGGAACCTTAATTAAAATCTGTTTCATGATTTCGCCTCTTTCATATTTTGCGCTTCTTGCCATTTTATAATGCGAATCGTTCTTAAAACCATATTTCTATTAGCTTATATATATAATCGATTTAGCAAATGACGACTTATCTCCAAACCCTTTATATCATCTCAAGCCGCGCCGCCTCCTCCACGCACTTCTCAAGCTCTCCGCGCTCGATGCAGGGCACGAATTTTTGCAGGAATTCGTCAGTTTCGCTATTTTTCATCGTAATTAAGCTTTTTTATTTCAGCAATAACATCACTTACAAACATCTCTTTGGATTCGACCGGTTCTTCCTGGTCTTTAATATGCAAATGGAATGGATAGGTTCTGATATTATTCCAGTGGGGTGCGTTATCCCATCGCTTAATGATCACATCCCCCTCTTGGAGATGATATGAATACCGCCTGAAATCGTTTCCATTGCTCTCAGTTATCTGGAGCAGGATTCCATTTTTAAGGCGTGCCCTTAATTTTATTGATTGAACTGGCGGCTCAATATTGATCTCAATTATTTTCAAATCATCAATAAGATCGCAGGCTGAGAGTGTCGAAATAATACGCGACACTGTCATGCCATTTTGCTCCAGTACTGAAGTGCTTTAACGTAACTTTCCCACAGAATATAATCATCCCATTCTTCAAAATTTTCTTTATTGGCGGTAATTTTAGCTTCAAAATCAGAAAAAACCATATTATATTTCTTTTCCATTTCTTTTATCTTTTTAGTATAATATTCTACCTTATAAGTTGCCTGATCATGGACAAGCGCAGATAGGGCTTCCTGCTCATTTTTATATAATCCAATTTTGATCAAATCCTCTATCGGCTGAAAGACATTGCGGTGAATTTTTACGTATGACATAACATAACCTCTTTCATATTTTGTGCTTCTTGCCATTCTATAATGCGAATCGTTCTTAAAACCATGTTTCTATTAGCTTATATATATAATTGATTTAGCAAATGATGATTACCTCTAAATCCTCTATACCTTCTCAAGCCGCGCCGTCTCCTTCACATGCGCCACACTCGATGCAGGGCATGAATTTTTGCAGGAATTCATCGGATTTTTTAATATCTGGCATCAGTTAAGTGCTCCACTATTTTTCTCTCTGGCTTTGTATCTCCTCTGAGGCATTATGCCCCTTCCATTCACAGGAGATTTGCCTGGATACCTCCATAAGATCATTCCATGCTTTTTCTGTCTTTGTAGCATTCACGGTTCTCAGTCCAGTAGTTATTTTTCTTACATTGGTTTTTCTTATATTTAGCGTTATAATATTTATGTTATTGTGGGCTAAATATAACCCACCACGAAGAACGCAAGGGGCGCAAAGATTTGTTAAGGCTCTGCTTTGCGTTCTTTGCGCCCTTTGCGGTGTATTCTTAAAATCTCAAGAAATTACCATCAAATGCAGTACGGTTTTGGTCAAATAAAGTATATCTGCTAAGAAGTAGTAAATATCAGTATAAACACAAGTCAGTGTATACAAAATAAATAGAGTGGAGGAGAATATGACAAAATATGTAGTAGAATCATCGCACACTCCCGAAGAGTGTACGAAGGCACTTGATGAAATGCTTGAGAAAGGGGAAGACGTACTTAAACAATTCGCTTTCGCCTGTGAATCAGGCGAACATACAGGCTGGGCGTATGTGGATGCGGACAGTGAAAAAGAAGCATTGGGAATAGTGCCAGAACCTTTAAAAAATAAAGCACGTGCCCATGAGGTTAGAGTATATACTCCTGAAGAAATAAGAGCGGCGCACGAAGAAGCATAGTTTCAAAGAATTTTTTATTTTTATCGTAATATAGATGAGGCTTTATTACCCAAACGCGCCGTGCTACTACATAATTTAAAATATAAATAACAACACTTTCTTGAAAATTAGAACATGTTATTTTATAGAAACAACCGATTTATACGAACTTAATACAAGTTTCATCGAGTTCGTATGAGTTCGTTTTGAGTTCGTTGTTAATCTTCAATAGTATTTTGACGCAACAATACTTAAAAATAAAAAAATTAGGGCTTACAGAAGCCCCAATCCATCCAGTTCCTCAACTATCTTCTCAACCGCAGCCTCTGCATCCTCAGGCTTCTTTCCCCCAGTGACCACAAGTTTCCCTGAGCCGAAGAGCAGCATGACCACTTTTGGCTGGGATAACCTGTACACAAGACCCGGGAACTGCTCAGGCTCATATTCGATGTTCTCAAGCCCAAGACCGATAGCGATAGCGTTCAGGTTCAGCACTGTACCGAGATCGGCAGAAGCCACGATATTCTGTATCGTTATCTCAGGCTTCTTCGGGATATCTATCCCTGTCGCTTTTAATTTCTCAAAGACCTTGGTAAGACCGCTGCTCACGTCCTCGATGCTCTTGGCTCCTGTGCAAACGATCTTGCCGCTCCCGAAAATAAGCGCTGCCGTTTTTGGCGATGTTGTCCTGTACACTACCCCTGGGAATCTCTCCTTGTTATAATCCGCACCCTCAAGTATGCTTATAACCTCGTTGAGATCAAGCTTGGTTCCTATCCCTGTGGACGCGACCACATTTTCTATTTTTATTGATTTTTTAGCTTCGTCAGCCTTTGTCATAGTCATCACCCTTTATATAGGGTATTTAAAGCTTTAAATACATTGGGGTAAAAATTCTGATTGTGCCTGGGATATCTTTAATTACAATGAAATTGTTTAAAGCCTCTCAAGCGGCGGGAGAAAATCCCGCAGGGATGTGGCTCAATAGAGCTGAACCGTAAAACTTTAGGTGAATACAATGAAATCAATGTACGCATACATAAGAGATGCCTGGAAAAAACCCGCAGAATCGTACGTGGACGAACTCATGTGGAACAGGCTTCAGGGCTGGAGAAGGGAGCCGGCAGTCGTAAGGGTCGAGCACCCGACAAGACTTGACCGCGCAAGGGCGCTGGGATATAAGGCAAAGCAGGGGATCGTGGTAGCGCGGGTCAAAGTAAGGCGCGGGGCGAGGCGCAAATCGCGGTTTCAGCGCGGCAGGAGGACAAAGCACATGGGCGTGAACAAGATAACGCCGGGGAAGAGCATCCAGAGCATTGCTGAAGAGCGCGTAGCGCGCAGATACCCAAATATGCAGGTGCTGAACAGCTACTGGGTAGGGCAGGACGGCAAGCACAAGTGGTACGAGACCATCCTTGTAGATACCAGTCATCCGGTCATTAAGAGCGATAAGAACCTCAGGTGGATAACCCGTTCCAACCAGAAAGGGCGCGTCTTCAGAGGAAAGACGAGCGCGGGCAGGAAGGGCAGAGGGCAGAGACGCAAAGGTCTGGGTACGGAGAAGACAAGACCGAGCCTGCGTGCGCATAACAATACTGGCAAGTGATGGGAGATATACATCATATCAGATTTCGGGCGATAGCACAGGCGACAGAAGACTTGGACAGGGTAAAAGATGCCCTGTCGCTTTTCATTTTTGACAATAAGATAGAAACAGTAACGACTGAAGGTCATTATGGTAATCCGATCACCATCCTTCAGGCACAGCTTAAGGGCAGGGACTGCGACCGGTTCATAGACCTCATAAAATCAAAGCTATCCGTGGCTGAGCTTGAGAAACTGAAGAACGAGCTTGGTGAAAGGATAGATGACGATTGTTACCTTCATATCAGGTTCGATAAGCAGGCTGCCTATAAGGGCACAGTACAGCTTGCAGCGACGGCTGATGCCATCGCGGCTGAGATAAAGATAAAAGCGTATCCGGCTAAGCGCGAGAAGGCTTTAGAGGTGGCAGAGAAGGTATTTTTTTAATAGAGATATACACTGACGAACAAAACCTTTATCCTTCTTAGATACATCAAAGGGTTTCACTCCATCAGAATGCCTGGGTGGGGTAGCTGGTCCATCCTATGGGACTGTGGATCCTATGACTCGGGTTCGAATCCCGACCCGGGCCCCAAACTTTTTGTTAGGAGCCCTGCATATAGCTAAATATTTTTTGACTGCGCACATTCACTACATTCACATGTGCTTGCCTATGGGTTATATTCCCAAAAGTGAGGGAAGTGTCAGCTATGGATATTCATGACTTCAAGGTCAGACTGGAAAGAACAGAAAAAAGAATACAGAATGCCGCGTTCAGCGAGAAAAACAAGAAAATCATATCCGATTATAAAAGGCAGTTGTTTATAAAGGAACTCTCGATAGCAGGGATAGATAAACATTTATCGGTGCTCAAAAAAACAGGGGAAAGGCTAAATAAAGACTTTGACTGCCTGGATAAAGAGGATGTCTACTCTTTTTTAGAATGGGTGCAGCGCAGGGATATAGAAGACTGGACAAAATACACATACAAGCAGATTTTCAAGATGTTTCTCAAATATATGGGAAAAAATGACCTTGCAAGCCTGATAATTATAAAAAATGTAAAGAATAAAATTCCTGATATTTTCACCAGGGAAGAAGTCTTGAAAATGATTGATAGCGCCATCCATCCCATGGACAAGGCTCTGATAGCTGCACTATATGAAACAGGCTGCAGGATAGGAGAGATTACCAGCATTCAAAACAAGGATATTCATTTTGATAATTATGGCGCGATTTTTATAGTTAACGGCAAGACCGGAATGAGGCGCGTCAGGGCGATATTCTCAGCCCCTTACCTGAGCGCATGGCTTGACCTCCATCCCAGAAAATTATATCCAAATGCTCCTTTCTGGATAAGGCTGGGAAGAAACGGAAGAACCAACGGGCTGGAAAGCAATACCTGCAAGCAGCTCCTTTATCCTGCGTTAACCATGCGAATAAAAAGAACTGCCTTGAGAGCTGGAATCCAGAAAAGAGTATATAACCACCTCTTCAGGCACACCAGTGCAACTGAAAAGTCTGGAATCTTCACGGATTCAATGATGGATGAATACTTCGGCTGGATACAGGGATCAGGATGACCCGGATATATGTTCACCGTTCAGGAAAGAACCTGGATGATACGCTTCTCAAAGCGCACGGCCTTATAAGAGACAATACGCCGCAGGATAAGGAGCTTGCACCCATTAGATGCCCCAGATGCGGCACAGTAAATGGAGCCACAGGCAAGTTCTGCTATAAATGCGGCGCTACGCTGGATAAACAGGTGGGCAATTAATGATAGAACTGAAAGTGATAGAAGAATATCTTCAGTGTATAAAGAGCCTTGTAAATAACGAAGAGATAAAAGCTTATCGATTTAAACCTTATGGAGATGAACATACAGTAGTTATACTCGGTGAAAAGCATGGTGATTCTATAGAAGAGTGCTGTCAGGAAAAGTTGATTAAAGACCTTGGACCAAAGTATCTTTTAGTTGAGAATATTACGAACAATGTTTTTAAGATGTGGGGAGAAAAATATGGCTGCAAAATAGTATTATGCGATTTAGAATCTCATGAAAAAGAAAATAAAAGAAGAGAATTAGGCTTCAAGAACTTCGGCTTCAATGAGAGTGTTAGTGCAGAGTATGAGTCATTAAAACCACGACTTAATGACGCCAGAGAGATAAAAATGGGAGAAGTTATAATGGATTATTATTCAAGAGAATCTTCCAAACCATTATTGGCAATAATAGGACATACGCATGCGATGGAGAAATCCAAAATTCATAGCACCTTGAAAGAGAAAGCTGGTTATATTACTATATGGCAGGATCAAGAATAGGCGATACAGCTTTATTTATCAGGGCACAGGGCTTCAACGTGGGGCGGCTGTAAAGGTGCGCTGTAAGCCTTACCCACATGGCTTACCATTTCCTGCGAAGTCACCTGCGAAGGGATGATACTTAGAATCCTTGTTACTTTAATCTGGCGGTCACTTTTTCTATTTATCAGTAGTCTCAGCAAAATGAGCTTCAGGCGACTGGATAGTTATCCTACAGGAAATTACGATACCTCCTGATCGACGTTTCCAGTTCTATTCTCTGCCATCCTCGTTTTAAGTTCGCAGGCACTGTCATATTTTCTGACCTGCCGTTGTATGAATAACCCATTATGTAGGTAATGCCTACACCGCTATCTCTGTCCAGGTTAAATCCAAGGAATTTTAGTTCGCTATCGGAATACATCCAGGCAGCAGTATTTGGCATTATTTTAACTGGCGGTATATCCGTAACATCGCCTTCAAAAGGTTTAAAATCGCTCATGCTCAAACCGAAATCTTTCAAGTACCGGTTAACTGCGCTGTTACTCCTTTTTGCGCCATCAGGATGCTTTGTGAAAATCAGGACATTTCCTGTAGCTGTGACTTTCATAGCCTTTCCATACTCAGTATCCACTATTTCGTAAGTCGCGTTCCCAAAAATCGCGGTATCCTCATAAACATTAAGTACCGTTCCCTTACCATCTATAAACACTGGAACGTAAACAGTTGCGGTTTTATTATCAGTGTCTATACTTACACTGCTTGAAGCTAACTGGTTTACCAGGAGTCCTATTCCAAGACCCGCCAGCAGGGCAGTTGCACCTTGTGAAAATTGTTCTCGAAGGCTTCGCATACCTACACGCATGTTTCTTACTATTCTCATCATGGCATAAACTCAGCGGTCTCAAACATGTAGATGCTTGTCACAGAGAATATTTAAAGTGCCCAGCAATAATCAACATCAAGGGAACACTGGTTCCATTTTTTTGCAACCGTTCCACACGTCGTCTTGCATAAAATGTATCAGTTGTTTCACCTGTTAGATAAATTAATCGCAAAATATGTTTGATATGAGGTGATAATATGAAGAAATCAGTGCTAATTGGGGTGTCCATAGTAACAGTATTGGCTATACTCCTTGCAGCGGTTGCTTTTGGCTTCGCTGATGCCAATAAGAAGTTTAATGCATTTAAATCTGCTGGAACTAATCCCAACATTTCCGACCCGATAACGGTTATCGAGCCGAATAATGAGACCCAGACAAATATCTCATTCAGAAGTATTGAACCTGATGAGAATGGAGCAGTCCAGCAGGCTCAGTCAAATGTTTCATTCAGGATTATTGAGCCGTTATATCTTCCTTCTGGCTATAAGTTCGAGAATGCGGGAGGTTCAAGGTTCGTAGGAGTCATGAATGAGATTGATATGGCATCGCTCTCCTACAAGAATGGAGATGAGCAATTAACAGTCAAAGAGATAATAGTTGTAAAAACCAAGGATAAAACACGATCATCCAATATACCCAACGATACCAGAGAGATCGTGGATATAAACGGGATCGAAGGGCGTTTTTCTGAGGAAAACGGGATGAAGCTACTGGGCTGGAAGATCGGAAACCTGAGTTTGAGCGTCATGAGTTGGAAGAACGAAGGTCAGAACCAGACCAGCAGTTCTCTTAGCAAAGAAAAGATGATAAAGATTGCAGAATCTACCAGGGAAAAGACCCTTGAAGAGGCTATCCCGGAAGCACAGGCAAAGGTTTCTTTTAAGATTCTCCAACCAACTTATATCCCGGCTGGATATAAGATAAATACTGCACAGATTTCAGGAACCAAGTTCAGAGGCTTTTCTTTAGAAGCTGAGCAGGCAGTACTTCCCTATATAAAGGGAGACGAGTTCTTCGCCAAAAATGAATATCTGAACTTGAAGGAATTGCTTACAATAAAGGACGAGACAGCCGTATCTGAAACGACATCAAAAATACCATGGGAATATGTGGACATAAATGGTATACAGGGACGCTTCCTTGAGGAACAAAGCGGCATAAAGTCGCTGAACTGGAAAGCAGGCAATCTTAGCCTGACTATCAGCAGCTATGCCAACAACCAGAGCGGTTTTACCGGTACCCCACTCAGCATGGAGGAAATGGTAAAAATGGCAAGGTCTGTCAAATGATCTTGCTGTTATTTTTTGGGCATGGCTATGAGATGGCTTTTTGATATGAAAATCTTTGAAAATGGATCCCGCGCTGCTATCTACAAATTTATAAAAGAAAACCCGGGTACATATCCTCTGGAGATTATGCGTGAAACTAATATCGGTCGCGGTACAGTTCTATACCATCTTGATATCCTGCTTTATGCAGGCATGGTGGCGTGCTTGAAGGACGGCAGGCTAAAAAAATACCGTGCGGCACAGAAGGCAGGAATATGAGTTTCTTAAAATTTTGTTTTGCATTTGCTGTGCTGGTTATTGTATTCGCGCCAGCTTATGCTTCGGAGGAAAATGCTCTTCAGATAGAGAATATCACTTCCATTTCATCCATTGTCAACCCGGCTACGCTCGATCTTGCAAGGTCTGTTAATGCGGCGCCAGAGTGGAGGAATTTTATTCCGCCTCAGGCTTTCTGGAGCCCTGACGGAAGCAAGCTGCTCATACGAAGCTCGATAAGGTGGTATAAAGATGATATTAATTTTCGTCCCAGCAACAGGAATGAGATAGACGCAATATACACATTAGATGCTGATGGAACAAATCTTACAAAAATAGTATCCAATGAGATCAACAACCGTAGCACCCCTGTAGAATTATCTGCTCCTCCGGGTTATAATCCCTGGAG
>JAPMTX010000022.1 GCA_026552855.1 Candidatus Methanoperedens sp.
TGCCTTATATCCACTCTCAACAGTCTGACAAACTTCTTAATATATATCCCCTCAAATTTATATGGGGGTTAAGAATATTTAAATATATTTGAATGGTTAATGTGACAATGTCAAGTTAGATGAATCTTTTAAATACCAACAACAGCAGTTTCATCAAACGAAAGCAGGGACAAGAGAGTCTAATCCGTGTATGGACTCCCAACAAAAATTTAGAATCCCGACCCGGGCCCCATTTTTTGTTCTAATTATCAGCATTGAAATCTGAATCGTTAAATACTTAAGTTTACACTGCATGTAAAGTTCTAAAAATGGTAGAACTTGATAACCTCGATATCAAAATATTGACCCACCTGCAGAGCAATAGCAGGAAATCGTTCCAGGAGATAGCAAAGAACTGCCTGACAAGCGTGCCCACGGTCAAGAGCCGTGTGGACAGGCTGCTTGAGCTGGGTATTATCAGGAAATTTACCATAGATATGGATAACAGCAAGCTTGGCATAGCCGAGGCTATACTTTTAATAAATGCAAAGCCTCTTGCGATAAGCAGGATAGCAGAAGAGCTCCTGAGGCTTGAAGAGGTAAAGGAACTATACGTAACATCCGATTCCGATGCCGCCATTGTCTCAAGAGTAGCAGGGGATATGCAGCGCCTTCTTTCGATACAGGACAGGATCAACCTGGCAGACGTGAACAATATCCGCATCATAGCCATAAAAAATGCGTCCAGAAAAGAAGCGACCATACCGCTCGCATCTACCAGCATAACCTTGAACTGCGCCTACTGCGACAGGAAGGTGACAGGGGATGCGGTCAGGAAGAAGTTCGACGACAGGGACTATTTCTTCTGCTGCAATACATGCCTGGGCGAATTTGAGAAGAAGTACATAAAGCTGCTCGCAAAAGCCTGATGAACTGAACAGTGGCAGATAATGGATGAAAAAGAAAAACGGGTCATGTATGCCAATAATCGAACTGGCATCCTGAATATTAGAAGCTCAGTTTCGTGGCGCTAAATCCGTTTTATGGATCCTTTTACAAAGCTCCTTATGTCCGGTCAAAGTTTTGCTTTAAATAAGAAAGAATTCTTACAGGATTGCTTTATAAATTTTAAGTAAAACTTATATAATCACCAAACCCGATTCGCCTGACATCCGGGCATTTCGATGGCTGATGAACAGTTACCCAAATGCTTATATTTAGAAGAATGAACATGAAATAAAACCAAGGAGGCTAAAGATATGAAGGGATTGATAAAAACTACTGCGCTTTTTCTTGCAGTGATAATGCTGGCAGTGCCTGTTTTTGGGCAGATGGGCGGCGGCATGATGGGAGACGAGATGATGCGCGGGAAAGCAAAAGACATGATGACCAGGGGCAACGAGATGCGCAAAGACCAAGGTATGACGGGTATGGGATTCATGCACAGCCAGGGGAGCAGTTATGGCAACTACGTAACCTTTTCTGTGGATAATAACACAGGCGCAGTTACGGATTACGGTATCCTGGGAACCACTGTTTTTGATTCTATAAAAATAACAGGTTTCAATTTCAAAGAATCAAAAACCATGGGCGCGCTGACAAGAATCGTTAACAGAGACGGCTCTCTTATAATACAGTTGCACGACAATCCAGCAGCTGTTATCAACATCGAAACAAAAACGCCTGCGACAGTCACATTTGACCTCGCAGATGGCATGAAAGCCTCAAAAGAGGATAATATCATAAGAATAGAAGCCGGCAACCTGACCGCATTCATTGCTTCAGCTAATGCTACATCTATAAACATATCGGGAGGAGAGATCAGAATTGATTCAAACAGAGGGGATACGGTTTTCAGGGCTGTGCCTGTGAATATGCCTGTGAATATGCCTGTAGATGGGATGCACCAGAGGTTCATGGGAGAGATGATGAAGAACAGGGCTGGTGCTGAGGTCTCTATCGGGGTATCGGATAAATATTCGATTGTTAATTATTCAGAGGGCATGAATGTCATGATAAGATCGATGGATAGAAATCGTATGAGGATGGTTATTAATTCCACCGACCCTTCGGGTAAATTCATTATAATGAACCTGGATAACAGCTCTATGATGTGGAACCAGAGGCAGAGGTTACATCTCTACCTCGATAACAAGCCGATGAGGCAGGTCATGACCGCCGAAGAACTATATAACGCCACTGAACCCTCCTTCTGGCTTACCATGCCTGGAGGGAACCGCATGCAGGCAATGATGTACATAGCGAATTTCTCTGAACACGAGGTGGATGTAGTGGTAGAGGATGAATCCACTCCGGCTTCGGCATCTACAGGGACTCCTGCAGGAACGCCTGCTCAGACACCCGCGGCGCCGGGATTTGGGGTTGCATTTGGATTGCTGGCAGCAGGTCTTGCGTATCGGCTGAGATGGAAAGGCTAAGGTACTTTATTTTTTATTTTTTTAATATTCTCAGTTGCGCGGGCTAAAATTGCCTCTATCGTTATGATTTCTGAATAGAACCATCAAGAATTGCTCATTTCTGAACCGATATAAGCATTGAGTTGTTTATCAGGAATCTGGTGATATAAAATGAATCACATCAAAAGAAGGGATCGCCTTTGTCTCTAATAAAAGCAAGGTAAAGAAAAGTACGCCAGTTCTCAAAACATTGAAGGAGTGGCGTGAATTCGAGTACTCACGGACGCAGAGAAGAACGCCAATACTTGAAACGCTCGATTCTATGATAGCAAGAGTCGAAAAAGAACTGGCGGCTGGACCGGATAACGAACAAACGGTTTCTTTCAGAGGTCGGTAAAATATGTCGAATCTATTACTGGTATTATCCAAAGACCCGTACACGACCGAGATACCAAATCTCGTGCTTGATATAGGGTTGAACGCAAAGGCAAAAAATGGCAGCAAAGTCTCCCTGTATCTTGTAGAGGACGGGGTCACTGCTGCAAGGAAAAGCGAGTTCGGGAACAAGCTCCTGGATGCTAAAAAGAAAGGCATCAGGATTCTTGCGGATGATAAGGCGGTGCAGTCAAGGGGACTGAATGACAGCCTGATCCCGGGTGTGGAAGTAAAGGAAATAGGCACACTCCTTGACCACATAGTTGAGGATAACACAAGAGTGGCGTGGTTCTGAAGTGGTGGATATGGCAAACAACGGCAATAACAAAATATTAACGATCGTATCTATAAACGGACCGTACCGGGATGAGGCGGCGTATACACTCGTAAGGCTTGCCCACGCAGCAAAGGAAAAAGGCATACACATCAACTTCTTCAACTACCTTGATGGGACGATAATCGGGCACCGGGACCAGGGACCAAAGGAGTTCCCCGCAGTGGAGCAGCTTTTCGGTACAGTGCTCAGGAAGGGTCTCAAAAACCCCAAGACGGATGCCATAGCCTGCATAAAATGCACTGATGCCCGCGGTGTGACAAAGCAGCAGACCGAGGGCGTGGTCATAGGCGGTCTATATGACCTTGGAGAATGGACAGCTGAATCGGATAAGACCATATTACTGGGGTGAAAGAACATGAGCAAGAAAGTAAACATAATCGTGACCCAGCCTCCGTACGGCAAGGAGGATGCCTACAGCGCAATACCTCTTGCCGAGACACAGGCTGCGGCAGGGAACTCTCCTTCAATCACCTTCGTGAGCGGAGGCGTGCATTCGGTGGTAAAAGGGCAAAAGACAGGGTACGGCGACCCTGCTGTATGGCAGAAAGATATTCCGAGCATTGAAGCTACCATAACCAAGGCAAAGGATAGCGTCAGGTTCTATGCCCTCGAAGCCGATCTTAAGAAAAGAGGCATAGCAGACAGCGAGATCATCGAAGGGATCTCAAAGCTGAGCATCGATGACCTGACCAACAGGATACTTGAGAGTGAAGTAACGCTGGTGTTCTGAGATGGCAATAGCTCATGACATCGAGCTGGATGTAAGGGGCGAAGCATGCCCCTACCCTTTGATCAGGACAAAGCAGCAGGTTGATAAGCTTCAGAAGGGTGAGGTGCTCAAAATACTGGCGAACGACCCTGTGGCACCGCAGAACATCGATTCCTGGGCGAAAAGATCAGGGAATGAGCTGCTTGCTGTGGAAGTGAACGACGGGACTTACAATATCTTTGTGCGGAAGAGCTAACTTTGATGAACCAGCAGACTGATGGATCGCCTTCGTTCTCAACCATCCTTTTCTTTTAATACTTCCCCCTGCCGCGATGCCCGTCATATAAGCCTTATACCCTCATCATATCCACTTCGATCCCTTCAAAATCAGCATCTTTCCCTGCCACAAGGGTAGCTTTGAGATGGTTTGCAGTTGCTGCTGCAAATGCATCAGCAAGTGGTATATTGTGGAGCGCCTTCAGTTTTCCAGCCTCTCTCCACAGGTCATTATCTTTTATTTCAATCGGCACCAGTCCAAAAGAGAGCAGGTTCTCCACTTTTTGCGTCGCGATCTCGGGGCTTTTGCGATAGAGAATGTAATAGAATTCAGTCAGATTAATTATGCTGATATAGCCCTTAACCTTCTTATCCTGAACATGCTTTAGCAATTCCAGCACCTTCGGAGCGCCGTCCTCACCGAGATAGAATTTAAGGATCGCTTCGGTATCAAAGACGTACTTCAAAGTTCCTCCAGCGCTTTTTCCCGTATTTTATCTTTTTTGCGTGCTTCGCGCAGAAGTTCCCCTGCTTTCTTATTGAACAGTCCCTTAAGACTTCCCATTTCATTCTCGGGCTCCGGAGCGGGCAGTATGAGCAGCCCTTTATCGGTATCGACTATGAGCGCCCGTTTTTCGAGCCTGTGCCTCCGCCTCATCTCAGCAGGGATGGTTGCCTGACCCTTTGATGTAATACCAACAACTCTTTGTCTTGATTTCATAATTAGTAATACTATATCTAATGGGTATTACATAATCATTTCGATGGTCTATTCATATACAGATATCAATAGTAAGAGGGTTTCTAAGCATTCATAGCCTAATGCACAATTATCACAGTCTAATTATAAATCCCCGGCGCCGATATGTCCCGGAGAGGTTGCATCTATAATAGCCATAAAATCATTTTCCCGACTGAGTACAGTCACCGATACTCTCTCTGTCCTCGCCTTCGAACTCGTAGCAGCCGGGCTTGCATTTACCCGGATAGAGAGGTTTGACGAAATACTTTCCTCCGCCGCGGTCTTGCGCCATACCAAGGCATCAGCGAGGGCAGGGGCCTCCTCATATACGCCCACTTTGATGGGATGGGCTTTTTTCTTACGGATTTGGAGACATATCGCATATAGTCGGGGCACGACTTTAGATATCTGCCCTTTGTTGTCCTTGATTTTTTTATGAATAAATATCATGGCGATTTTACAACCGCTGTCAACTTTAGCATCGCAACCATGACCGTTACAGCCAGCAAAGGAATCATCGTAACTGTAAGAGATGCACTTAACCAGGAGAATACGTTATACAGATATAGAATGTTGATACCAAAGTAGTTCAATGCATAGATTGCTGCTACAATGATAATCAGCCCTGGAAGCATGCTAATGATGTCAGTTTTACTGGGCGCTGCGCCTGCTCCCAGCGTCAGTGCAAGGTAAAGAAAAACATATGTTTTCCAGTTCAAATAATCCAGGCCAGTGATAAAAGAAAAAGTTCCATCGAGCAAAAATCTTGTTTCCATAAGTATGTCAAAGGAGCCTGGTGGAAAATCAAAATGTATTCCAAAGTAGCGGCTTATAAGCAGCAGTATTGCCGGACATCCGATCAATGGAGCGACTGATATGGCAGCATTTCCAATGAAAGGTATCTTTGGAGCAGTATGTTCGATATGTCCCAGGGTGTTCCCTGATGGAATGATGCTGAAATCTGTTATACGTGCACCCATGAGCAAAGCAACCGCTGCGTGACTGTATTCGTGTACTATTGTTCCTGGAAGCATAAGAACAACGTACAGAGTTTTCGATGCTGATGACAGGGAACGATGTAAGTATTCTGAGATTAAGTAGAGCGCAATTGCCAGGAGTGGTATGAGATACATGGTTATTTTACCAGGGAGGCATCTGCATGATCAATGCAAATATTTTTTTATTCATTGCAGTTCTCTTTTCAGTATGGTTTTTGGCTACTAAAAGCAGGCGGCTGGATATAGCCTTCTGGTTGGGGCGGGAATCAAGATATCTGATCAGTTCGCCTGTTGTCCTGGCGGGGCAGGTTAGCTGAATCCTCTCGATATTAAAATTTTCCAATAACTTTAGATATATGAAGAATATATATAAAGAAAAAGTTAATTCCAATGTGGCTTTTGGATTACCCACCGAATGAGACTTAAGAAGGGTATGGTGTGTGAGATGGCGAAAAACAAAACCAACGGGAATGGTGCAAATCTAGGTTTTGAAGAGAAACTCTGGCAGGCAGCAGACAAACTCAGGAATAACATGGATGCTGCCGAATACAAGCATGTTGTTCTTGGATTGATATTTCTCAAATACATCTCGGATGCTTTTGAAGAGAAAAATCAGTTCTTAATCAGAGAATCGGTTTTAGGCGCAGACACTGAAGACCCTGATGAATACCGGGCGGATAATATTTTCTGGGTCCCAAAAGAAGCCCGATGGGGTTTTCTTAAAAACAATGCAAAGCAGCCCACCATTGGCAAACTTGTTGATGATGCGATGGACGCAATCGAAAGAGATAACCCTTCGCTAAAAGGGGTTCTTCCTAAAAACTATGCGCGCCCGGCGCTGGATAAACAGAGGCTGGGGGAGCTAATTGATCTTATTAGCACGATTGGCCTTGGGGATTATGAAAGTAAATCCAAAGATATTTTAGGACGGGTTTATGAATACTTTTTAGGGCAATTTGCAGATGCAGAAGGTAAAAAGGGCGGGCAGTTCTATACTCCAAGGTCAATTGTCAGAATCCTCGTTGAGATGCTTGAGCCGTACAAAGGTCGGATTTATGACCCATGCTGCGGTTCCGGGGGCATGTTCGTACAGAGTGAGAAATTCGTTAAAGCCCACGAAGGCAGGATTGGAGATATCGCTGTCTATGGAGAGGAATCAAACCAGACAACATGGCGTTTATGCGTAATGAATCTCGCCATTCGGGGCATTGATGCAAAAGTGACATGGGGCGATAGTTTCCATAATGATGAACATAAAGATTTGAAAGCGGATTTTATCCTTGCCAATCCACCTTTTAATGATAGCGACTGGAAGGGCGAACTTTTGCGCGACGATATACGATGGAAATTCGGAACTCCGCCAACAGGGAATGCCAACTTTGCATGGGTGCAGCATTTTATCCATCACCTGTCTCCCACCGGGATTGCTGGTTTTGTGCTGGCTAACGGCTCGATGTCCTCAAATACTTCAGGCGAAGGCGAGATACGAAAGAACATTATAGAGGCTGATATTGTTGATTGTATGGTGGCATTGCCTTCGCAGTTATTCTACAATACCATGATTCCTGCGTGCCTCTGGTTTACTGCACGGGATAAGAAAAACCACAAGTTCAGGGATAGAAGAGGAGAGGTTCTTTTCATAGATGCCCGGAAGATGGGCATCATGGTGGACAGGAGGCACAGGGAGCTTACTGATGAGGAAATCCAGAAAATCGCCTCCACTTATCACGCCTGGCGCGGAGAGGGCGGGAAATATGAGGATGTGCCGGGATTTTGTAAAGTGGTCAAGCTGGATGATATCAGGAAGCACGGGCATATCCTGACCCCAGGGCGGTATGTGGGCGCAGAGGAGATAGAGGAGGACGGCGAGCCTTTTGAGGAGAAGATGCAGAGGCTGACGGTGGAACTGGCGGGGCAGTTCAAGAGGTCAAGAGAGCTTGAAGAAGAGATAGGGAAGAATCTTGCAGGGATAGGATATGGGTTATGAAAACAAACCGCAGATAAACGCAGATGAACGCAGATTGATCCGGCGCATCGGCGCTGACAGGGGCGGGTACTCGGAGGTGATGGGATGAGAAATTATGATTTTTTGACTAAGAAAGAGGCTCGTACGGCAGATGGTGGAGTTTTGAAGATTTTCATTAGTTATAGCACAAAAGATTTAGACAAAATCAAGCCAGTATTAAATCAACTTTCAGCCATAAAGGAGATTAGAATATTCTTTGCCGATGCGACTATTAATCCGGGAGATCTTGTTAGTCAAACAATAATTAATAATATCAGAAATTCGGATGTGTTTATATTATTTTATAGTGAATCTGCTGTAAAATCAAATTATGTCCAACAAGAAATAGGGGTAGCAAGATCAAATAATAAAATTATTATTCCTATTCTTTTAGACTCTAATAAGCCAACAGGAATGTTGGAAGGGATTAATTATCTGAACTTTTACGACCCTTCCAAGCAACAGGCTGAGATGAGTAGACTGTATAATTTCATTGTTCAGAGTGTTCAAAGTAAAAAGAAAAATCAGATATTGACTGTTCTTGGACTATTAGGACTTGGTTATTTGTTAACGCGGGGAGGGGAAGATGAATATGAGGATGGATATTGAATCAAATACATCTTTCATTTACGTAAAGATAGGCGAAAAAAGATGATTCAGAAGCAAGAGTTCATAGAAACTGAAATCGGAAGAATTCCTGGAGACTGGAATTTTGATAAATTGGGGAATCATCTGGTTATAAAAGGCAGAATTGGTTGGAAAGGGCTTAAAAAATCTGAATATTTAAGAGAAGGATATGCAATAATCAATGGCGAACAAATAATTAATGATTCTGTAGATTGGGATTCTTGTGGTAGGATAACTAAAGAGCGGTACGAAGAATCACCAGAAATTATGCTAAAAGAAAACGACATATTAATGACTAAAGATGGAACGATAGGCAAACTGGCATACATAAGGGAGTTGAAAGAACCTTCCACTGTCGCATCTGGTGTATTTGTGATAAGAAATAACTCTGCCAATTTGTATCAAAAATATCTTTACTATGTATTCAAATCTAATTTTTTTAAAAATTTAGTTGAAAGTAGAGTAGAGGGTTCAGTAGTACCTCATTTATATCAGCGTGATATTGTTGATTTAAAAATTCCATTGCCTCCAATTCAAGAGCAAAGACAAATTGCAGAAATCTTTTTATGTCTCGATTCAAAGATTGCCCTCAACCGCTCAATGAACTCCACCCTCGAAGCCATCGGGCAGGCGCTCTTCAAGCACTGGTTCGTTGATTTTGAGTTCCCGAACGAGGAGGGCAAGCCATACAGGTCGAGCGGCGGGGAGATGGTGGAGACGGAGCTTGGGGAGGTGCCGGGGGGGTGGGAAGTAAAACCATTTTCTGAAGTAATTGATGTAAACCCAAATAGAAAGTTAGTAAAAAATACAATTGCAAAAAAGGTTGGAATGGCTGATTTGAACGCGTGGCAATCATGGGTAGAATCTTGGCAATCAGAGGAATACAAATCTGGACCAAGATTTCAAAATGGAGATACCCTTTTTGCTAGAATAACGCCAAGCCTTGAGCATGGAAAAACCGCATTTGTTTCATCTCTGGATAAAGATGAAGTAGCGTTTGGTTCAACAGAATTTATCATTTTCGCTCATAAGGTCATACAATCTAATTTACTGATGTTCACACAGCCAACCTAAAGGTGATAGTCTTTTATTTCTAGAAATCCACCTCCTTTAATGTTGCAAAGTGGAGGTGGATTTCTTTGGACCTATTAATCCTATTACTAA
>JAPMTX010000023.1 GCA_026552855.1 Candidatus Methanoperedens sp.
CGTGTTCTATCATCTTTCTCCTGCCAGACACATATGGATTCTTATGTTGTCTAATTATTTATGCAAGATACTGTGTTCTGATACTATTCCGGTACTGCTCCGGGTTTTCTGGCTGGTCTTCTAACAGCTTCTGGCTCAGGCTGTGCTCGCTGCTGTTCTAATGCCGCCAGCCTTTGTCTTGTCCCTTCTGCAGTTATACCTTCCAGCAGCTTTGGTACTTTATCCTTTAGACCGATACCGAATGCTATACCCAGACCCACGCCTGCACCTATTGCAACACCCCATGCAAGAGCAGTCGCGAATACGTAGATTATGCTTGTATTGATTCTCAACTGGTCAAGTGCGATGATAATTACTATAAAGTACAGGAATATCTCGATCGCTGTTGAGAAAATGCCCATATACGGCATCTCTGAGGCAGCTCCTGTCCTTCTGATAAAATCACCGGCGAGATCGGCGAGTATGAACCCTACAACCAGCACGATCAGAGCTGCTATAAGGTTCGGGATATACATTACCACGTTCTGGGTGAAAGCTGTCAGCATAGGTATCCCAAGAACATTAACGGCAGCCATGATGCCTATTATATATATGAACCATCTTACTATCAGATCGAACACATGAGTTATAGATGTTCCAGAGGATTCTATGGACTTCCCTATAACCGTTCTTCTCAGTGCATCATCCACTCCGACCCTATCCAGCAACCGGCTCACTACTGAACCAAGTGCCCTTCCCACTATCCATGCGATAACCAATATAATTATTGCACCAATCAAATTGGGAAGAAATCCCACTATACTGCCAACAGCAGCATTAAACGATTCTACTACTCCCATATTAACACCCCATGTTAATTATTGTTATATAGCATATTAAAGTTTACCGAAAGGCTCTTTCTGAAGAAATTTAGATAATTTCCGAGGAGCGGGAACAATGTAATAATTTTAATAATTGTAGCATTGATTTTAACCCTCCTGCTGCGGCCGGTTTTTTTCCAGCGCAGATTATTTATCGACTTTCTAAATAAAAATTAAAACCAACAAGCGCTGAGGCAATAAGGTATATATGCTATAAGAATCATAAGAATGCAAGATATTTAGCAAGTCGAAGGCATTGAGTAGGATTTTAAACCAAACGAGTGTATAGGATAAATAAAATTTATATAAATTTTATTTTTAATAACCATCAATAAGGATAAGGAAAATCGATATGGAGGATGCGAATAGACAGTACGGCGCAGAGCAGATTCAGGTACTTGAAGGTCTTGAACCTGTACGCAAGCGCCCGGGAATGTATATCGGAAGCACGGATTCAAGAGGACTTCACCACCTGGTATACGAGGTCGTGGATAACAGCATCGATGAAGCGCTCGCGGGTTACTGCACCAGCATCGAGGTCTACCTCAGGTCTGACAGCAGCGTGAAGGTAGTGGATAACGGTCGTGGCATCCCAGTTGAAGTTCTTCCGAAATATAACAAATCCGCGCTTGAAGTTGTTATGACAAAGCTCCATGCCGGCGGCAAGTTCGACAATAACGCCTATAAGGTATCAGGAGGCTTGCATGGCGTCGGTGTATCGGTAGTAAATGCACTATCTGAATGGCTTGAAGTGGAAGTGAAACGCGACGGCAAGTTATATAAACAAAGATACGAGCAGGGAAAACCCGTAACTGATGTAGTCCTGATAGGGGATGCCCAGGGAACAGGTACGACTGTCACCTTCAAAGCCGATAAAACCATTTTCGAAACTCTTCAGTTCGATATTGATACAATAGCAGGCAGGCTCAGGGAGCTTGCATTCCTGAACAAAGGATTGAAGATCGCGATCAAAGATGAATTCTCCCAGAAAGAACAGTTGTTCCAGTACGAAGGCGGCATAGTATCGTTCGTTGAGTTCCTGAACAAGAACAAGAACGTACTGCACGAGAAGCCCATCTATTTCCAGAAGCAAAAAGATACCACCATCGTTGAGATAGCGATGCAGTACAACGACAGCTACATTGAGAACATCTACGCGTTTGCCAACAACATCAATACCCATGAGGGCGGGACACATCTTATCGGCTTCAAGGCTGCCCTCACCAGGGTGACGAACGATTATGCAAAAGCTAAAGCAATGCTGAAAGGTGATGATAAGCTTTCAGGTGAGGATGTGAGGGAAGGTCTCACGGCGATCATCAATGTCAAGCTCACGAACCCGCAGTTTGAAGGACAGACAAAAACGAAGCTCGGCAACAGCGATATCAAGGGAATAGTCGAGACGCTCGTCTCGGAGGGCTTATCCGAATTCCTTGAGGAGAACCCCGCCTCTGCAAAGAACATCCTCTCCAAGGCGCTTGAAGCTGCTGAGGCGAGGGAAGCGGCGCGGAAGGCGCGAGAGCTCACGCGGCGGAAGAACGCGCTTGAGGTAAGCTCGCTACCGGGGAAGCTCGCGGATTGCTCGGAGAAAGACCCGGCAATGAGCGAGATATATATCGTGGAAGGCGATAGTGCCGGTGGAAGCGCAAAACAGGGTCGGGACCGCAAGTTCCAGGCGATTCTACCTCTTCGCGGCAAGATATTGAACGTAGAGAAAGCTCGGCTTACGAAGATACTGAAGAACGAGGAGATACGCGCGCTCATCACAGCCATAGGCGCAGGCATAGGCGAAGGAGAGGAGTTCGATATCAGTAAGGCGCGGTATCACAAGATAATTATAATGACAGATGCAGATGTCGATGGGAGCCACATCAGAACGCTGCTGCTGACGCTGTTCTACAGGTACATGCGCCAACTCATCGATACAGGGTATATCTATATAGCCCAGCCTCCGCTCTTCAAGGTCAAGAAAGGCAAGACCGAGTTCTATGTGTACAACGAGGAAGAACTCAGCAAAAGACTGGCTGAGATGGGCAGGGACGGCATTGCGTTACAGCGCTACAAGGGTCTTGGTGAGATGAACCCCACTCAGCTCTGGGAGACCACGATGAACCCGGGGACGCGCACCATGCTCAAGGTCACGCTTGAGGATGCCATCAAGGCTGATGAGATATTCACCGTGCTCATGGGCGACAGGGTGGAGCCAAGGCGCGAGTTCATCGAGAGGCATGCGAAGGATGTCAAGAACCTGGATGTGTAAAGACCAGGAGATTCTCAAGAAGTTATGGAACTAACCGAAATGAACAAAAATACCGAAAAGTGGCTGAATGAAGGGAAGTCCCTTCAAAACTTAAGAAAATACGAAGAAGCGATGGGATGTTTCGATAAGGCAATAGAGATCGATGCAAAGCACTCTGAAGCATGGATGTGGAAAGGATATGCTCTTCGAGATCTGGACAGGTATGATGAAGCAATAGAATGCTTCGATAAGGCGATTGAGAACGACCTTCATGGTAGTTTTATGGCGACACTCTGGTACAGCAAGGGGCTTATATATCACATTCTGGAACGACATGAAGAAGCGCTTGGATGCTTTGATAAAGCAGCAGGCATAGAACCAAAACATGCCCAGATATGGCTGTGGAAAGGACAGACCCTTAATATTTTGAGGAAATACCAGGAAGCATTGAGGTGTTTTGACAGGGTCATTGATTTTAGTCCTGAAAATTGCAGGGCATGGCTCTGGAAAGGGTATTCCCTTCTCAGCCTGGAAAGATACAGGGGAGCAATAAAATGCTTTGATAAAGTGATCGGGATTGAGCCTGGCAATACTGAGGCATGGCTCATGAAAGGCTCTGCTCTTCACGGTCTAAAGAGTTACGATGAAGAACTATTTTGTTATGACAGGGCTGCCGAGAGCGACCCGGAAAACGCTGACGTGTGGAACAGCAGGGGACTGGCTCTGAATATTTTAGAAAGATATGAAGAGGCAACAGAATGCTTTGACAGGGCAATCAACGGCGAGCCTGAGAATGGAAACGGCTGGTACGGCAAAGGGCTTTCGCTTCATTGCCTGGGAAGATATGGTGAGGCGATCATATGTTACGATGAGGCAATTGGAAGGTATCCGCAGCACGTTGATGCATTGTATTCTAAAGGACTTGCCCTGCATGGTTTGGATAAATACGATGAAGCTATCAGATGCTATGATAAGGTAATTGAGATTGATCCCGTGAATATCTATGTATGGTACGGCAAAGGGACCATCCTTCATAGTCTGCAAAAATATGATGAGGCAATAAAATGCTACGACCGGGCAATCGAGATATATCCTGGACATATCGAAGCCTGGTATGGCAGGGGATTTGCACTTAGACGCTCACAGGAATTAAAAAATAAGATGAGTTTATGCAGCCAGTAACTGAAGAAATAATCCGGGAAATTAAAGATCGCATAGTTAAGGGAGTCCGTCCTGAGAAGATAATTCTCTTTGGTTCATACGCTTATGGAACCCCGACAAAAGATAGCGACTTGGATCTATTAGTTATTTTTCCCACAGAAGAGCCAATGCATAAAAGAGTGACCAGGATAAGAAAATTACTCCGCGATATACGTGTTCCAAAAGATATTCTAGTCTATACGCCGCAGGAGATCGAGTCGTGGAAAAACGTATCATCAGCGTTTATTACTTCCATAATAAAAAAAGGAAAAGTAATATATGGATTATAAAGATTTAGCAAAAAAATGGTTTAATAAAGGAAACAACGACCTGATAGCGGGCGAGTATATCCTTTCTATGCCAAACCCACCTGTGGATATTGTATGTTTTCATAGCCAGCAGGCTGCTGAAAAGTATCTTAAGGGATTCCTTACTTTTCATGGAAGAGAAACACCAAAAATACATGATCTTGAAGAACTTATTTTGATGTGCGAGGAAATTGATTCCGATTTTGCTGAATTACTTGATACTGCTTCAGAGTTATCGGGTTATGCGGTTGAGGTTAGATACCCGCTGGAAGCGGATTACAATATAACGATTGAAGAAGCGCGACAGGCGACAAGAGACGCTAAAAAATTTAAAGAACTGGTTTTAAATAAACTAAAATTGAGTTGATACCATGCCAGAACAACAACCTAAAGACCCACAGCAAAAGCTTGTAGTAGAGAAAATCAGCCCCGTAAATATCGAGGAGGAGATGAGGCGCTCCTACATCGATTATGCCATGAGCGTCATCGTAGGGCGCGCGCTGCCCGATGTGAGGGACGGCTTGAAGCCTGTCCACAGGCGCATCCTCTATGCGATGAACGAGCAGGGGATGACCTCAGATAAGCCCTATAAGAAATCCGCAAGAATCGTGGGAGACGTTCTCGGTAAGTACCATCCGCACGGCGATATGGCTGTCTATGACAGCATTGTCAGGATGGTGCAGGACTTCTCGCTTCGCTACCCTTTGATAGACGGACAGGGGAACTTCGGTTCAATTGATGGCGACAGCGCGGCGGCGATGAGATACACAGAGGTCAGGCTCGCGAAGATAGCTGAAGAGATTCTGGTGGATATCGACAAAGAGACAGTGGACTTCGTGCCGAATTACGACGAATCCTTAAAAGAGCCCACAGTTCTCCCATGCAAACTCCCGAACCTGCTCATCAACGGTTCCACAGGCATTGCAGTCGGGATGGCGACCAACATGCCGCCGCATAATCTTGGTGAGGTGATAGATGGCATAACCATGGTTATTGACAGGCCTGATACCGGACTGGATGAGCTTATGGCAGTTATAAAGGGTCCTGATTTCCCCACCTCAGGCATTATCTACGGACGGCAGGGGATCAGGGATGCGTTTTCCACTGGCAGGGGCTCTATCAAGATGCGCGCCCGCGCCACGATTGAGGAGATAAAGAGCAAGGAGCAGATAATCATCACAGAGCTTCCCTACCAGGTTAACAAGGCAAAACTGGTAGAGGCGATCGCTGGCCTTGTGAGGGATAAAAAGATAGCTGGCATCACCGACCTGAGGGATGAATCTGATAAAGATGGCATACGCATCGTCATAGAGGTATCAAGACAGGCTCAGGCGAACATTATACTGAACCAGTTATATTCTCATACGCAATTAGAAGACACCTTCGGTGTGATCAACCTTGCACTTGTTGACGGGCAGCCCAAACTTCTCCCATTAAAAGATCTCATCGTACATTATATAAATCACCGGAAGCTCATAATCACAAGGCGAAGCGAGTTCGAGCTTAGAAAAGCGCAGCAGCGTGCGCATATTCTCGAAGGTCTTCGCATTGCGCTCTCGCAGATTGACGAGGTCATAAAACTTATAAAGGCTTCAAAAACGCCTGATGAAGCGCGTGTCGGTCTTGTATCCCGGTTCAGCCTGAGCGAAGAGCAGGCAAAGGCTATCCTGGATATGAGGCTCCAGCGCCTGACAGGGCTTGAGCGCGAGAAGATAGATGCTGAGTACAATGAACTCTTAAAGACCATAGCATGGCTCAAGGAGCTTCTCGCCAGCGAGGGCAAGATACTTGCGGTTATAAAGACTGAGCTTTCGGAGCTTAAGGCGCGCTTTGCCGATAAGAGGCGCACCGAGATAATCGAGAGCACAGGAGACCTTGTGACAGAGGATCTGATCCCGAAGGAAGATGATGTAATCACGATCACGAACAGCGGGTACATCAAGCGCATCGCCGTTGACGCGTATAAGCAACAGCGCCGCGGCGGGAAGGGTGTGATGGGCATGGAGACCAAAGAGGAGGATTTCGTGAGCGACCTCTTCATCGGCAACACGCATGATTATATGCTGTTCTTCACAGACAAAGGTAAGGTCTACTGGCTGAAAGTTTATGAGATCCCCACTGCAGGCAGGCAGGCGCGCGGGACAGCGATTGTGAATCTGCTCCAGCTTGAGCAGGGCGAGAAGATAAGCGCATACATCCCTATCAATAA
Organism: Candidatus Methanoperedens sp.; assembly: GCA_026552855.1. GTDB lineage: Archaea > Halobacteriota > Methanosarcinia > Methanosarcinales > Methanoperedenaceae > Methanoperedens. The sequence goes on from JAPMTX010000023.1 coordinate 6,817, forward strand.
GTTTGACGAGACGCACTATCTCATTATGGTAACTAAGAAAGGCACAGCCAAAAAGACTGCACTTTCTGAGTTCTCAAATCCCAGGAAAAGTGGGATAATCGCCATCTCACTTGATGACGGGGATAAGCTCGTGTCTGTTAAGCTTACCGACGGTACTAAGGATGTCGTGATAGGCACAAAACACGGAAAAGCAATTCGCTTTAACGAGAACGACGTCAGGGATATGGGGCGCGGCGCGTACGGCGTCCGGGGCGTGAAGCTGGTAGGCGAGGACGAAGTTGTGAGCACAGCCGTTGTAGAGGAAGGCACGACGCTACTCACTGTCACGGAGAACGGCTACGGGAAGCGCACGGGATTCGAGGAGTACCGCACCATGAACCGCGGCGGACAGGGTGTTATAACCATAGACGTGAGCATCCGAAACGGCAATGTGGTGGATATAAGGAGCGTGCGCGAGGATGACGAAATAATGGTAACGACATCGAAAGGCATCATTATCCGCGTGCCTGTGAAGGGCATCCGCGTGCAGGGCAGGAACACGCAGGGCGTCAAGATAATGAACGTGGAGGGAGGCGACCGTGTGGTCGGCGTGGCGGCGATGGCGAAGGAAGAGGAGAATGGGGAGAATGGGAAGGGGGAGCAGGTGAAGCTGGAAGAGGTGGCTGAAAAGCAAGGGGAGCAAAACTATTAAATCAAATCCACACAGCGATGAGGTAATTTGAATGGTGGAAAGCTCGTCACCTACGAATTACTTAATAAGAGGACCGAAGGATAACGGAAACTCCGTAGAGCTGTGGTCTACCGTACGCCTACCATTTGAACTGAAAGGATGGCTTCTAGAAATGCGTAATTCTTTGAAGTTGGCAATAAGAGATATTCAGGGTGACAATAATACTATATTAAATGCTATATACAATTCAAATCAATGTGAATCCGTTGATGTTGAAAATGTTCTCATTTATGACGTAGGCACTGCTGCGTTTAGACATTTATGTAACAAGGGTTTACGTTTTGAGCGAAGAATTGCATCACCGCCTGAAATATCAATAAAGTTTAATGAACCTGCTATGAATTATCATTATTACGGTGTTGTCAACAGAGAAGTGCCGTCTCTTTACTGGAAAAAAGAAGTAACTTTAGCACATTGGAAAGATATTTCATGTCCTCCAATTAAAGGCGAGAATAAGCCCCATTTCTTCTGGTATGCTGTGAAAAAAGGTTCGATAGAAGTTACTAATGAGCATCCAATTCCCTTAGAATATGGTATTCGAGTAATAATAAAATCGCCAATTAGAACTGAATTTAACCCTGTATCAGTGATTAAACCTTTATTAGACGGAATTATTAGTTCGTTTCACATGCACGATGGTACAGACATTTTAGAAATAATGAAACGTCTTTCTAAGAAAGTTACTGAATCCCAAAGATAGTGACCTTGAGCTTTTCATAGCAATCGAATCAACATAAAACCTACCTGCGCAGCTTCCCTCCTGCCAGCGCGCCCTCCAGCTCTATGACAGGGCGGCGCCGCCATTGGTATAGGTGAAAGAAAGGATATTATTATAAGATGTAATATCATATTATATTGAGAGGTACAATAAAATGGAAGCCCTGTCTGCGGATCTTGAAAGAAAAATTAAGGCACTAGTTAGCGGCGGCTATTATTCGAGTGAAATCGAAGTAATAAAAGACGCTGTAAAAAGCCTGTTCCGCGAGAATGCGGAATTGAATATTAACGCTGCGATAGAGCTTTACAGGAAAGGGCAGGTATCATTAAGCAAAGCGGCGGAGATTGCCGGGATGACCACTGTCGAATTTAAAGAGATTTTAGGAAAAAGGGGAATTGTAAGAGAGATAGAAGCAAGACCGGTTGCGGAAATGGACAAAAAGCTCAAAAAATACCTGTAATATGATGTTTGATACTGATATCTTGAGCATGCTGGCTAAAATCGGCAGGGTTGATTTACTGAGGAAATTATTTCCAGAATCAAGCCTTATGATTACTTTTGAGGTCTATAACGAACTTTTAAGGGCAAAGGAGGCAGGGTATGATTTTATAGACCCTATTTTAAATCAAGAATTCGAAGTTGTTCATTTAGACCCTGCTCTTATCGAAGAGTACGAACAGAAAAAAGAAAATTTAAAAAATCTCCATGCAGGTGAATTGACATCCATTCTGTTTTGTAAAAATGCAGGTATGGATTTTGCAACCAACGATACCAGAGCTAAAAGATTTTGCAAAGAGAATGGTATTGAGTGGTTGGATATTGTTGATATCCTCAGATTATGCTACTTGAAGCAAGTGCTTGATAGGAAAGAAATTGAAAAGGTAACAAGAGATATTGAAGAAGCTGATAGAACCAGAATAGCACGAAAAGAAAGAATATTTGCTTAGGCGGTATGAAGGTCTGGTTGCAGCGCTGGAGTAGACGTTCTGCGCCAATCCTTAAAAACTGATGACAAGGCGGTTACCAGCGATACAGACTTATAATGGAGATTTGAGCAACTTTTGTTATATGCGAGCATGATATTGCAGGCACCATCGAACAAAAAGATATAAAACTCTACTTTGAAATGAAGATTTCTGAAAAAGAATTGATGAGCTGCTGAGCGACGAGGGCATCCCAATAAGTGCCTATCCGAAAAATATAAGAATCGCGATGTAGGGTAATGTGGAGTAATGACAACACGAAAAATCGGACACGACTACGAGATATCTGACGAATTCTGGAAGAGAATAGAACCGC
>JAPMTX010000161.1 GCA_026552855.1 Candidatus Methanoperedens sp.
AATATGTACAGACTTTATTATGACCTATTATGTGTAATTGTCAAAGTCTGTTCGAAAAATATGTCGGCCAGTAATCAACGATCTTATAGATTATGTGCCTAAATCAATGGGAAGTCAGGTTTGAAAAGCAGAGAACCTCAGTTGTTAACAATTTGTTTACAACTGAAATTACCCTCTTCTGATGGCAAATATTACAATACGGACTGCGTTAATACAGAAAACGCATTCAGACTTGTTCAATCAATCCCCTCAAAAAAAGCCGAACCCTTCAAAAGATGGCTTGCAAAAGTCGGCTATGAACGGGTGCAGGAAATAGAAGATCCGGAGCTTGCACAAAAACGGATGAAAGATATCTATATAAATAGATTGACGCAAAGGTTGACGCAAAATTACATTGGGACAGGAAGATTGCTCAAACATCAAAAACAGACCTCAGCATGAGCAATATATTCCTCTTTCTCTCCCTTAACCGCCGCGTGGTATATGGGAACCAGTTCCTGCCGTAAGGAATATAATCGACAACTGTAAGCCCCTCTTTTACAAGCCCGCGCTTTAGCTCCTCCCTCACTCCCATGAGCATCTGGAATTCAAGCCTCTTCTTGTGCGCTTTATTTGCCTCGATAGCCTCGTTTATCAACAGGTCGTCATGGGTGGCGACTGCAAAAGAAGGGCTTTTATAGAAGAGGTAAGCCATGAGCCTTGAGAAGTTTTTCGTTATATCGCTGCGGCTTGTATAAGCTATCTCCTCATTCTCCCTGTACGCTCCTTTGACGAGGCGGATCACGCCCAAAGATGCTGCTATACTTTTCACATCGCTCTCGCTCCTTCTCAGGTTAGCCTGTATCGCAATGCCCACGTTGCTGTATTTTTTAAGCACGTCCAGGTAGACATCCACGGTATCCTGAGTGTAGGGGGAATTCTCCATATCTATCCAGACAAAGACGTTCTTCCCTGCCGCGCTGCCCGCTATCTTCTCGACGTTCGACAGACAGAGGTTCTTATTGATTTCGAGTCCGAGCTGCGTGAGTTTTATGGACAGAGCAGCGTTTATTTTCGCCTCCTCTATCGCCCGGAGTATCCTCAGGTTCTCCTCGATGTTCTTGTCTGCCTCTGCCTCGTCTTTTACATGCTCACCCAGGAAGTTGATTACGACGCCAATGCCATCTCTATTCTCTTTCCTTGCCCGTGCTACGGCATCGTCCAGAGTCTCGCCCGCGATCCATTGCCGTGCAAACCTTGTTAACAAGCTCATGTTCCACAGTAAAAATAGGCGTAGTAATACTTAAGTGTTAAGCTGGATATTGAGAGACAGGAACTGCAGATGAACGCAGATTTATTGCATCGGCACCTGCATTCATATGCGGCTTATAATCTCTAAAGATATGATCACGGCAGAACTATTAAAGAATAGGGCAGGATTCGAGGAGAAGATAAGGAAACTGATAGGCAGACCCATACTTTTGATCGAGCTTGATATGTTCGCCCTGCCCTGCGGATGCGCGGGGATAACAGCGAACATGAGAGGGCTTGAGGTGGACGATCTGGAAGTATTTGAGCCGCAGATGCTTCCGCTCCTGAAGGAGATGGCAGGGAACCTTGAAGTCAAGCCAACGGTGACTTTCGCTCGGCTTGTGCCCGGAAGCTCTATCGTGGCGTCGCTTAACTGGCGCGTGCTGTGCAGCCGGTGTTATCCTGAGTTCGCAAGAGGGGAGGGAAAGACGCCGAGACCGGATTTGTATTTGCTGCAGTTTGAGAAGAGGAAATAGTCTTGGACCTGGCACCTCTTCTAACGACCTTCAGCCTTATAGCAATCGCCGAGCTTGGCGATAAGACGCAGCTTACTGTGATCGCATTGTCAGCAGGATACGACAGGGTTAAAATTTTTGCAGGTGTTATCCTTGCTTTCATGCTTGTGACGGGTCTTGGGATACTGGTAGGCGAAACGCTGTTCCAGTATGTCCCTGCAAATTTGATCAAGATTATAGCGGGGCTGCTGTTTGTGATATTTGGCATCTGGATACTCTCCTCCAGGGAGAGCTGTGATACAGAAGAGAGATCATCGCTGAGCAATCCATTGTTCTCCACCTTCAGTATGATAGCCATCGCAGAGATGGGGGATAAAACCCAGCTCTCTGCCATAACGCTGGCGGCAAAATACGACTCGCCCTACCTGGTGTTCGCAGGAGCCATCCTTGCCCTCGCATCGATAAGCCTGATGGGCATAATTCTCGGTAAAAAGCTGTGCGAAGTAGTGCCGCTACCCAAGATAAAGCTGGGCGCAGGTATATTGTTTATACTTTTTGGATTTTTGTTCCTGGCTGGATTTTAATATTTCATATAGCTAGAATATAAGCTAGAATATACTGCTACCTGCTTCTCAGTGCCTTTCAGCCTGATATCTCCTCTCATTCCCTTTTTAATCGGTGTGTCCAGGCAACCAGAGCCTCCAGCAATTCTTTTATTTTTTCTCTTGTTTTCTCGTCTGTTACTCTGCCTTTATCATCGATCTTCTCACTTGCAAATGTTACAAAGGCTTCTGGTCTATTGATCGGATACATACCGAGGAAAACGAACATCTGCCGCAGATGGTACTGTGCCCTGGAACCTCCAAGCATCCCCGGAGATGCGCTCATTATGGCGACTGGTTTACCCTCAAAAGAATTATCCCCATAAGGTCTTGAAGCCCAATCTATTGCATTTTTTAGAACACCCGGTACAGAGTAGTTATGCTCAGGCGTAGCGATCAATATCGCATCGGCAGCCCTGATTTTATCCTTAAACTCCACAACCCTTGCAGGCATTCGATCTTCTAAGTCCATGTTGTATGGAGGAATTCCCTCAAGGTCAAAGATCTCAAGTTTTGCACCTTCCGGTGATAATTCTAAAGCCGCACGTAGTATTGCTCTATTGTAAGAACCCTTTCGCAAACTGCCGGCAAAACCCAGGATTGTTATCTGTTTATTCATAATTGCCCCATTATGTAAGATGCTTCTTAAAACCCGAGCTTCTCATTTACAAAAATGAGAGTCACTTTTCTGTTAGGATTTATTTCTCTTTCAAAGAGTAAATATTTTCCAAGGGCGCTCCCTGCATATCCTATGCTCTTCATTCTTTTATCTTCCAAAGGGAAACAGTATTCACGAAGGCGCTTGAACCCCTCATCCACTGTAGGTACGATCTTTTGGGTTCCCACGACCCATATCACATTATCCGAGGAGAAACTGTATCCAGGGATCGAACTCCCTGTGGCATTAACTACCAATACTTCCCCTGTCTCAACAACGGCATGTACACTGCCTGCCATGTATTCTGCGGTTACACTTTTTTTGCGAAGCTCCATCTGTTTGACCGGGTCCTTTTCAGCCAGGATCTCACCTTTTAGGTTTCTCCATTTCTGCTTACCTGATATCAAAAGATCGGTAAAACCTATCTGGTCAAGTGTTGTTGAACCGGCGGTCATGACTTCCGCACCTGTAGGAATAAGTTCTTTTAACCTGTTAAGCGCATCTTCTTTCTTATTTACAAACTCAGGATTAATACCACGGGGCTTCAATGCCCTCATTGTTTTTTCAATGATCTCTTTTGATGCTAATATGTCGTATCTCATAGCGATCTCCCATTTAAGTTAGGGGTTTGACCGTATATAAGCATTATTACAGTCTACCTGGCTAACCCCGAAGCCTCAAGTACTCCGTCCTTATGCACCTGTCCATTACTACCTCTAACCCCGCGGCGCGTGCTTTTGCCGCAGCCTCCTCGTTCACTATACCCTGCTGCATCCATACAGCCTTGGCTTTTATCGCAATAGCCTCATCCACTATTGGGGGAACAGCCTCAGGGCGCCTGAAGATATCCACCACGTCCACTTTTACGGGTACTGATTTCAGGTCGGGATAGCTTTTTTTCCCGTTCCACTCAGCCAGGTTCGGATTGACGGGTATAACATTGTATCCGTGCTCCTCCAGGAAGCTTGCAATATCGTAGCTCGGACGCCCGGGATCATCCGAGATGCCCACAACTGCGATGTTCTTGTAACTCAAAATCTTCTCAATAGTACTCTCTGTAGCCATAACTCCCCTCCAGTCTGTTATTTATATGCTTTTTAAGACCCTGATCTCGTCGTTCAATGTTTTTCGCAATCGGATCAAGTTTAAGATGTACGCTATCAGTACTATCCACACAATGCCGAATGCTGTATATAAGTAACTCATATGGGTTATTTATCTCACTATTACATAAGGTTATTCATGGTGTTATTACGATAATCTTACCCGGCTAGTTCAATGTAATCGATTGCGTGCTTTAATACCACCACAGGTTTATGGGATACAGTAATAACCAATTCGTAAGTTGATACAGATTCCAACCTACCTGTAAGCTTAGTTCCGCCCCTAATGAAAATATATACCTCTTTACCCAGAAAAGCACTCAGCATCGTACCCTTAAATTCGGGATTTTGTTCCATTTTAGTTGACCTCATACGCGCCTCCTTTTAACTAATAACGGAAGCCAATGAGATTAACTTATCTATAAATGGTGATACCATGCCAATTCCACTAAAATTAAGTTAGCTTAGAATGCGCTCTAACAAACTCAAAACATTTCCATATATACATAAAGATTATTAACCTCCAAGATAATGCGTGATTCTGTTGAAAGAAAATAAACTAAGACCCCCAAGGCTTGTCGCATGGGAGCTTACGAACGCCTGCAATCTTGCATGTATCCACTGCAGAGCCTCCGCTATAAAAGACCCGGCTCCCGACGAGCTGTCCACGGCGCAAGCCAAACATTTTGTGGACGAACTGGTAGAATACAAACCCATTATAATCCTCACAGGCGGTGAGCCCCTTCTGCGCTCCGACGTGTACGATATCGCAAGATATGCCTCAGGGCACGGTCTGCGCGTTGTACTTGCGACCAACGGGACGCTTCTCACCCCTGAGATAGCCCGAAGGCTGAAGGAAGTGGGCATACAGCGGGTGAGCATAAGCATCGACGGTGCGACCAAAGGGACACACGATACCTTCAGGGGAGAGCCGGGTGCGTTCGACGCCGCTCTGCGAGGGATCGATATCTTGAAAAAAGAGGGGATAAGCTTCCAGATAAACACCACGATCACGAAAAGGAACCTTTCTGAAATCCCCATGATTTACGACCTTGCTCTTGATCTGGGAGCCTCTGCGCTCCATATATTCCTTTTAGTCCCGACAGGCAGGGGCGAGGAGATAGAATCTGAAGAGATACCGCCCGAGGAGTACGAGCGCGTGCTCAACTGGTTCTACGATAAGAGCAGGGGCTCAAAGATCCAACTTAAAGCCACCTGTGCACCCCACTATTTCAGGATAATGCGCCAGCGCGCCAAGGCTGAAGGAATAAAAATCACAAGGGAGACACACGGGCTTGAGGCGATGACGAAAGGATGTCTTGGCGGTTCAGGGTTCTGCTTCGTTTCAAGCAAAGGCGATGTTTATCCATGCGGGTATTTGCCTGCACTTGCTGGCAATATCAGGCAGAAGCCGTTCAAAGAGATATGGGAAAAATCAAAGGTGTTCAATGACCTGCGCGACCCGAAGAAACTCAAAGGTAAATGCGGCATCTGCGAGTACCGTATGGTATGCGGGGGATGCAGGGCGCGCGCGTACGCTGCAACAGGGGATTACCTGGATGAGGAACCCTACTGCGTCTATGCGCCGGTGAGAGCATGATCCATCTGGATGAGGTTGATAAGAGGATACTGAACGCTCTTCAGCTTGATTTTCCGCTGGTGCACAAGCCGTTCAAGCAGATAGGCGAGAGCCTGGGCTTAGAGGAAGAGGAGATACTGAGGCGTATCACAAGGCTACAGAAAGAGGGGGCTATCAGGCGCATCGGTCCTATAATAAGCACCAAGAAGACCGGTGGTACGAGCACGCTTGTGGCGATGAAAGTGCCGCAGGAACGGATAGACGAGGTGGCTGGAATTATAAATCAGTACGATGAGGTATCGCACAACTACCTGCGCCCGGCAGAGTACAATATCTGGTTCACGCTCTCGGCTGAGAGCGAGGAGAGGATGCAGGAGATACTGAGGGAGATTGAGGAGAAGACGGGGTGCGAGGTCAGGAATCTGCCGACGAAGAGGCTGTTCAAGATAGGGGTGAAGTTCAATATCAGGTAACTGGAACTTTTGGATTCTACCCAGCTAACATTTCAGATTTTCTTTCATTCAATCTTACATTCGCTTAGCGTATTATTCATTTAGTGAATAATATTCCTGACAAGAGAAAACATCGCAACCTTTTATACATACAAAACCTACAGGAGCATATGATCGAGCGAAAGGAAATAACCGGGGTATTATCCGACTACGACCTGAGCAAAGCCACAATAGGCGTATTAGCCTCGCATTCTGCATTAGACGTATGCGACGGCGCAGTAGAGGAAGGGTTCAGGACCTACGCTGTATGCGAGAGAGGGCGCGAGAAGACATATACCCAATATTTCAAGGCACAGAGGAAGAACGGGAAACTCATTCGCGGCATTGTGGATAATGCAGATGTTTATAACAAGTTCAATGAGATTCTAAAACCTGAGAACCAGCAGAAGCTCAGGGATAACAACGCGATTTTCATCCCGAACCGCTCATTCACTTCCTATTGCTCGATAGATGATATTGAGAACGATTTCAGGGTACCGATGTTCGGAAGCCGAAACCTGCTCCGGAGCGAAGAGCGGGGCATCGAGCGCGATTATTACTGGCTGCTTGAGAAAGCAGGTCTTCCGTACCCGGAAAAGATAAAAAAACCCGAGGATATCGACAGCCTCGTAATGGTAAAACTCCCCCATGCCGTAAAAAAGCTTGAGCGTGGATTCTTCACAGCAGCCTCGTACGAAGAGTTCAAGAAAAAATCAGAAGCTCTCCTGAAGCAGGGAGTTATCACCCGCGAAGCCCTGGCTGAGGCGAGAATAGAGAGATACATCATAGGACCTGTTTTCAACCTGGATATGTTCTACTCACCCATAGAAGAGGAGATGAGCAGGATCGAACTGCTGGGTATCGACTGGCGGTTCGAGACAAGTCTTGACGGCCATGTGCGCCTGCCTGCGCCGCAGCAGATGACCCTGAATGAGCGGCAGATCACGCCCGAATACACCGTGTGCGGGCACAACTCAGCTACGCTGCGCGAGTCCCTGCTTGAGGACGTGTTCGAGCTCGCCGAGAAGTATGTCAGGGCAACGCAGAAATACTACGAACCCGGCATCATAGGACCCTTCTGTCTTCAGACATGCGTGGACAAGGACCTCAACTTCTATATATACGATGTGGCGCCGCGCGTGGGCGGAGGCACTAACGTGCATGTCTCGGTAGGGCACCCGTACGGCAATACCCTGTGGCGCAAGCCAATGAGCACTGGCAGGCGCGCGGCAATGGAGATCAGGCGGGCGATAGAGCAGGACAGGCTTGATGAAATCGTGACTTAAGGTCACAACCTGAGGTCACACTCTGCACATGAGGTATATCTCCTCAGAATCGCTATCATACCCGATCAATCCTGCGTGCCTTGTCCAGTTGATTATTATTTTAAAATAGTCCTCGACATCAGCAGCGGCTATCCTTTTCTGGATGAATTTCAGGACATCCTCCTTGCTCATCCTGCATTCCCCGGATTCCAGGAGTTTTTCTGTGAGCTCTTTTATTATCGGTACTCTTGCGACTTTATCCCTTATGATTTTCTTTCTCTCCTGTATGCCTGCATCGAGAAGCCTTTTAGCTTCCCCTGTCAGCTCGATATTGCCATCTGAAACAATAACGAACCCGAGCAGTTCGGCGCCGTCGATAGAGGGGAGTATCTCATCAAGCTCAAGATCAAAATCCGCTGCAAGGCGGGCAGCGTCTTCCACACCTCCTGCGTCATTGACAGCTTCAAGCAATCCTATAATCTCGCTAATTGTCGCTTTCGGAAGAACCATGTCTTTACTATACTATTAGTGAATATACCTTATCAACCCATCGATAGAACTCAGGGTCTTTCCTGTTGCGCGGTCTCTCCAGTTCGATACTTAGATCAGCTATCACTTTTCCGGGGCGGGGCGAGAGTATGATTATGCGGTTAGCCATGTACACAGCCTCCTCCACGTTATGGGTTACCATGATCACCGCATCGGGCGGCATGCTTTTATCAGCCCACAGCATAAGCAGTTCGTCTTTTAAGTTCTGGGCTGTCAGTGCATCAAGGGATGAGAACGGCTCATCCATGCATAACAGCACAGGTTCTACAGCAAGGGCGCGCGCGAACCCGACCCTCTGCTTCATACCGCCTGAAAGTTCTCGAGGGTATACATTCTCAAACCCGTCAAGCCCCACAGCCTTGATATATTTACAGGCTATATTTTCTCTCTCTTTCTCACGCACACTCTTAGATTCAAGTACGAGTTCTATATTTTCCTTTACCGTAAGCCATGGGAAAAGCGCGAAATTCTGGAAGACCATGGCTACTTTCGGGTTATCGGGCGCTATTACTTCTCCTTTAAAGAGGACTTCTCCTGAAGTAGGTTTCTCAAGTCCGATGATTATCCGCAGGAGTGTGCTCTTTCCGCACCCGGACGGTCCCACGATGCAAATAAAATCGTTATCTTCTACAGTGAAATTAATATTATCGAGAACAGGTATACTGGTACCATCCGATTCATAGGTTTTAGATACATTTCTTATCTCTACGAGCATTCACGCCTCTCAATCGAATTTATATTTAGCCAGCGCTCTCCTGTATAACGGCTGCCATATAAGTCTATTCAGGAATATAATGGTCAATGCCATACTGAGCACGGATAACAATACCATGCTTGAATTTGGCGACTCAAATGTAGCTTTATCAAGTAAATATCCTATCCCGAAGAGATAGAATTCCTGCCCTTTAAAGACAATATATTCAGCAACTATCAGCGTGTTCCAGCCTCCACCCCATGCGGTTATGCTCCCTGTAACAAATGAAGGAAACATTGCAGGTAAAAGAACCTTTTTCCAGTAGAGTTTCCCTTTGATCCTGAAAGATGTGGCTGCGTTCTCTATATCTTTCGGTATTGACCTTACACCTGACATCAGGTTAAAAAGCAGGTACCACTGCATTCCAAGCAGTATGAGGATGATAGCCGCAATATCCAGGCTTCCGTATTTTATGAAAATGACGACCATCGCAGGGAAGAGCGCGATTGCTGGTATGGAAGCTGCAACTTCGATCAAAGGCATGAGGTAGGATGAGGCTTTTTTGTTCTTCACTATATAAACGGCGGCAGGAATCGTCCATAGGGTGCAGATTACGTAGGCAACGCTTAACCGCAAAAACGAGTACGCTATTGCCAGCGGAATGGAATAAGCATCCTCCGGCAGGTTCAGCATCATTTTGACTACAGAGATAACGAGATCATACATGATATAGGCAAGACCCAGGAATAAGATAAGCAGACCAGAAAGCTTCAGAGTGCTTTTAATGATTTTATGCCCGTGGAACAGGATGTACAGTGATACGGTTATCCTTGAAAAAACATCGAAGATAAACCGGAATACGTGCTTGACAGCCTTTGTGTTAAAGATGAATTCTCCCGGTCTTTTCTCACCTGCGTACTCATAATTATATTTGTCAGCCCACGACTGCATCGGTCTCCAGATAAACAGCTCAAGTAAAAGTATGATTATTATCAATGCGGATAATCCGACAAGCATGAGTGCTATTTTACCTGAATATGTCGTGTCTATCAGAAAGCTTCCAAGCCCAGGCAGTTTATACGTCCCCGAGCCCGCTGAGATAATTTCGGACGCCACTAAAAAAAACCATCCTGCTGACCAGGAGACGATGCTGTTGTAAACCAGTTTCGGGACACATGCAGGAAGCGTGAGGTTCTCAAGGCGCTGCCACCTCCGGACCCCGAAACTATCCGCAGCTTCTATAAGTTCTTTTGGGATGGTGGTAAGGGATTCGTAAACCCCGAAAGCCATGTTCCATGCCATGCTTGTGAAAATCAGGAATACTGCTGCAACTTCAACCCCTGGCCTGCCCGGGATAATCCCGATAAAAAACAGAACAGCGGCAGGGAAAAATCCCAGTATGGGAATGGACTGGAGAATATCCAGGATAGGGAGCATGAACTTTCTTGCCCTTGTATTTGTTGCGGCGACATAGCCGTATGAAAGAGCGAAGCAGAGCGCAAAGAAATAAGCAGCGCTCATCCGCAGCAAAGAGAATGCGGCATAGTATGGAAGTGATCCAAGCTCGAAGAAATCTATAAAATCAAAAAAATAGAAGGCTAATGTGACTGTGATCAAAAAGAGTATAATTGCAAGGATAAAGTGTCCTCTTTTCATTATTAGCTGCATTCACAGCATGAATAATAACTCTTTTTAAATACATGCTGCTTATATGAGAATTCTTACTGTGCGTTCCGCTTTCCGAGCTTTCCACCAGCTAACTGTCCTGCAATATCGGAGAGCACAAGCAGCGGTATAACTGTCCAGTTAAGACCTGAGAATATTCGCAGCAAGAACACGAACGGCACGGGGATGTGGATAGCCATCATCCACTGCCTTGAGAATCTGGCGGCTTTGCTCCTCATGTACCCGAAAGGCAGATTGACCAGAAACACTATCAGCATCAGTTCATTTATCGACATTGTCCTATCCTGTCCAACTTCTTTTTTGCATCTCCTTATTTATCTAGTTTGTGTTCTGGCACAGCTTGGATTCTACTTTACATTTGTCGTAAACTATAAATAGGCTTCACATCAATTTTAAAGATGAGGTTTACAGGGTATGAGCCGGAATAGAACAGGTATATGAGGGACAATAAATCAGTGCTTAAAGCAATTCTACTGTTTGCCCCGTTATTAACCGCAGTATCCATCCATACGGCGATGGCGGAAGAGGATATGACCCCGGTATGCCCGTGCGAATGCGCCATGGTTATATCAGCATGTGACTGCACGACTGCGATACAGGTCAAAAAAGAGATATCGCAGATGGAAGGTACAGGTTTTTCGGAAAAACAGATCATAAGCGCACTTCAGGCTGAGTACGGAGGCGGAATCCTTGTGCGTCCCGAAAAAAAAGACCCGTCGCCGCTCTGGATTGCGGGGATACTGTTAGTCCCCGTACTTATGTTCCTCGGATATATCTTAGCCAGAAAGCCAGACAACGGGATTATACCTGCTGGTGAGGAATACGAGAGACAATTTGAAGAGGAATACCAAAGCTTTGTTTCTAAGCAGGAGGAGAATGTGAAAACAGGAGCAGGTATGAAACTCGCCTGGGGCATTCCCGTATTTGCGATATTGCTCTCGCTGTATCTCCTGAGCACAGCCTCAGCTGGCATTACGGGCGGGAGAGACGGGAGTCCGGCACAAGAAGAGAGCAGAGCCGGGGTGAATTATTCGATCGACGGGCATGTCCTGAGCAACCAGAGCTACAGTATACGCGTCGTTCTTGATCACATATTCATCTCAAAGAGGAACGGCTCACTTGAGGTTGCTGAGATGGTCGTTTTCAGGAACGAGGGTCCGCAGATACATTACAGCAGGGATAACCACACGTTCTTTGCCATATCCACGCCTCCTGGGATTAAGGACCTGAAAACCCAGGCAATGGAGTGCTGCCTTGTGGAAGAAGAGGGTACAGTGCTCATGGACCCGATGCAGCCCATCAAGCCAGAGGAGAACTTCGAGATGAAGATATCGTATACTCTTGCTCCCCGGGGCTTGGCGTACGTGTTTAATAAAAGCACAGTATACAATACGACTGACCTGTCAATATTCGTTGATAAAGAGGCGGGGACAGGTATCCAGGGGTCGTACGAGACCGTAACTCTTAACGGGAACAGGTACGATGTTACGTCTTTTAATGATCTCGGTGCAGGGAGAACTGTCCGTATCCCGATTAAAATTGAGCAGGAGCCAGGCTACCTGTATGCAGGAATCGGACTTGTCTTACTGTTTTCTGCCGGGCTGGGATATCATTTCAAGGGGAAATTGACAGGAAAAAGAGAAAAAGGATATACTCTTCCGGAGCTTGAGCTTGAGAAAAGAAGGATTTTCCAGGCTATCTACGGGTTTGAGAAACATGAGGGGACAGAAAGGACAGAAGAGTACAGGAGATTGATGGAAGAGTACAGGCAGAAAGCAATCCAGATATTTATTAGAATAGATAAAATAAAAACCAAACAGAAATATTGGAGATAGCCTGAGGAGTACTGGAGTAGATACGCAGCAGCAGAAGGAGAACTTTACACTCACCGTAAAATACATATATTCATATATCCATTAAAAATCAAAGTAAAATAAAGGAGAAAATAAATATGCAGATAGACCCGGTTTGTGGAATGCAGGTTGATGAGACCACGGCGCAGTACAAGATGGAGTATAAGGGAAAGACCTATTATTTCTGCGCCCCAGGATGCAAAAAAGCGTTTGAATCAGAGCCGGAAAGATTCCTGAAGGGCGGACCTGAAGGAATGCCGGGTAAGAAGCCCTGGTGGAAGTTCTGGTAGTTCGCATTGATACTTTTCCAGAGAAGAGAACGAAGGGAACATGAGGGTATCAGGAATTATAATAGTTATATCCATTATATCCGTACTGGCTGCAGTTGTAATCAGCGGATGTTTATCCGGCGGCAACCCTCCTGATGATTTACTTAAGCCGAGGGAGAACTCGGAGGCAGGAATAAAAATAACTGCCATCTACCTGCCGGATATCACGAATGCCACTGCCTTTGAGATCAAGGTCACAGCTCATAAGGACTATAACGACAAGTTCGATAAGATCTCATACCTTCGGGATTCAAGCGGGAGAACATACCAGCCGATCTCCTATGAGGGTGAAGGAGGGCATCATGCAAGCGGAATCCTACGTTTCCCCAGGATCGAAAGCAAAAGATTTGAGCTTGTGATAAAGGACATAGCAGGTGTGGAGGAGAGGATCTTTAAGTGGTAGGCTCGGCGGCTCTGCTGCTGATATCAGTTCTCAGTATGCTGCCTGAGGTCGCAGATACGATAGACGGTACATTCAAGATGATGAGAATAGAATTTAAGAGGATGCTGAGGTACGATTGAGAATAAAGGTACATTACGATTTCACGCACAAGGTACTGATGGGCGACGCTGAGGTTTTTGAGCTTGCCGAAGGGGCAAGGCTCGGGGAACTGCTGCATGCCATTGATGCAAAAATAATCAGGGCAGGGAAAGAAAAGGGTATCGACACAGCTTATAAGACTACTCTTGCTGGCGACCAGTTGAATGGATGTACGGTCTTTATAAACGGCGCTGCGCCTGAAAAGATGCTTGAACATGAGCTTCACGACGGGGACAGGGTGGAATTCGTTTACGGGTTCTGCGGCGGGTGACGATGAACGGATTAATCGATTTCATAAACAGGAATTATATCGACGGCATCATCAATGATACAAGCTATAATCATATCGACATGGTCACGTATGCCCTCGTTTTATTTGCCGGCGTCTACGCAGTATTAAAACTGTTGAATAAGCTGAGCGTGAGTATCAATGAAGAATTCGTGCTCGCCACGGTCCCTTATGTCTTCATGGGCTCGGTGTTCAGGGTAATAGAGGATGCAGATCTTTTTAAACCTCCGGTTAAATATCTTTTTATTACACCTCTCATTTACTTTGTGATATTTGCAGTATGTTTTACCGTACTTCTTCTGGCAAGGTACCTTGAAAGAACAGGAAGAATAAAAAATTATATCCCCGTTTACAGAGGCGCAGGGATAATATTATCCATAGCAGGCATCATCGTACTTGTTTATAACTCTTATAGCTGGAATTTTGATATATTAGTATATAGCCTAGTGCCTGCGGTAGGATTGACTGGCATTATCAGTAAGATGTCGCCGGTCATTAAAATGGTGTATCTCCGCAGCAGGGTATATTCTTTTGTGATCTTCTCGTTTTTGCTCGATTCGTTCACTACCTATATCGGCGTCGATCTCCTGGGATATACGAACAAGCATCCTTTCAGCATTCTCCTTGCATCCATCTTCGGGACGGGATTTATACTGGTTCCTCTATCCCTTATCCTCGTGATGTTGATCATCCTGCTACTTGAGAAGGATTCAAAAGGTGACAGGAACGAGGATGAGAAGTACATGACGATACTGACGCTGATAGTTCTCGGTCTCTCCATGGGAGCAAGGAATTTGCTTGCAATAGCCCTGGGGGTCTAAGGCGCTTTTAATGATAGTGCACCTATCTGGAATCAGGGCTAATCTATTACAGGCTCGATCACCCTGAGTGCATCCACGTCCACGAGACCCATGTCAGTTATCTTGAGAGAAGGTATGACCGGCAGCGCCAGGAACGATGCCTGTATGAACGGCACATCAAGCCTGCATCCCATCTTTTTGATAATGCTGTACAGTTCTTTTAATTTCCTGTCAACCGCGTATGCGTTCTCAGTGCTGAGTATCCCGGCAAAGGGGAGATGCAGGTAATCTAATACCCTGTCTTTTGCGAGCACTATCCCGCCCTGGAGTTCCCTGAGCCTGTTCGCACAGAGAGCCATATCCCCAAAATTCGTCCCCACAACGATCACATTGTGCGCATCGTGCGCAATGCTCTGTCCCATCGCTCCCTCTTTCAGGTTGAAGCCCCGGACAAAGCCCCTTCCGATGTTGCCAGATTTCCCGTGGCGCTCGATCACAGCGACTGAAAGTATATCGCGCTCTACATCCGGCAGCACTGTCTGCTCATCAGTTTTTAATTCCTCGATACTTCTTTTAGTTATGAGTTTGCCGGGTACGATCTCTATCAGGCGGGCGGATACCGTCTTTTTCCCCGAACGGATTCTCAGGTCGTCAGGAGTTATTTCTCTGTATTTCAAAGTCTTGAAAATATACCTGGGATACTTTGCCGCAGTTATTTTCGGGTCAGTCTCGCCTCGTACCAGCACTCTTTTTATGCTGAATGCCTCAAGGTCATCGAGTATAACAAGGTTCGCTCTTCTGCCGATGCTTATCGAGCCAACAAGCTGATCTATCCTGTAATGCCGGGCTGCGTTGATTGAGGCTAAGGATACCGCCTCGACCGGGTCCATCCCAAGCTTAACTGCAGACCTTACAAGCGCATCCATATGTCCTTTTATGAGGTCGGCAGGATGCTTGTCGTCAGTGGCAAAAAAGAAGTTCTCAAGTGATATTCCCGAGTGCAGCAGTCTGGGTACGAAATCATCAAGGCACTTTGCAGCCGAGCCCTCGCGCAGTATGACCTTCATACCGAGGCGCGCCTTTTCCAGCGCTTCCTCGTACGTTACGGATTCATGGTCACTTGAGATACCGGCGCTCATGTAACCGAACAGCTCCCTCCCCCGCAAGCCAGGACAGTGTCCGTCCACCACAAGCTTTCTTTCAAGGGCTGCCGAGGTCATGCCCAGCTTCTCTGCGTCGCCGCGAAGGACTGCAGGATAATCCATCACCTCTCCAAGCCCTACGACATATTTTTTATCGAGGAATTTTCTTATCTCCGCTGTCCCTATCCTTGCACCGGGAGTCTCAAGGGAGCTTGAGGGCACGCAGGATGAAATAGTGACAAAGACATCGATAGGAAGCTGTTTTGCCTCGCGCAGCACAAGCCGGAATCCTTTTGTACCGAGGATATTGATTATCTCATGAGGGTCGATGATTATACCCGTAGTCCCGTGCAGCATTGACTGGCGTGCAAACTGGGTCAGGGTTACCATGCTTGACTCAAAATGCACATGACCGTCTATGAGCCCGGGAGAGACATGGGCGTTTTTTACATCAAGGATCTGTGTCTTTGCGCCGCACAGTTCGTCCACATCGCCTATACCGGCTATGAATCCCGATGATATCGCTATATCGCCTTTCGTGATTTCTTTAGTATTGACGTTTATAATCCTGCAATTTTTTAATACCAGATCGGATTTTATCTCGCCTTTCCCTGCCAGGACCTTCTCCTTCAAAAACATGATATAAAGTTGTCCTGCATCTGTAAAAAGTTTTTGTGTTTAACTGGCGAAAGAATAAAACAGGATGATCCTAAACTCTCAGCCTTTTAGGCACTATGATATGCCAGTGGGTCTCACAAATTTAGTTCATGGTACGTCACAAACCCCGGACTTAAGATACGAGGCCTGTACATAGCGATTTTACATGATATCCTCTATATTCTGTGATAACACCATGTTGTCAGTCAACAGCGGAACTGTATGTCTCTCATAGTGGAGTTTCATCTTTTCAGGGTTCATTTGAGAAAATGCGTTTATAGTTTCCTATACGTTAAAAAAAGGAATACAGCCTACCCCAGCAGGCTGTATTTCAGGATGAGCGCGGCGAACAGTATCGCCACGATGTTCATCACTTTTATCAGCGGGTTAATCGCCGGACCTGCGGTATCCTTTGTGGGGTCGCCAACGGTATCGCCCACGACCGCAGCAGCATGCGTGGGGTTCTTGCTTCCGTCTGGCAGTCTCTTCCCGCCCAGGTTTCCTGCTTCGATGTATTTCTTGGCATTATCCCACGCCGCTCCTCCCGTCGTCATCATGAGAGCAAGCATGAGCCCTGAGATTATCACGCCGATAAGCAAACCACCCAGTGCAGCGGGACCGAGGATGAAACCGACTACAAGAGGGGAGAGCACTGCAAGAAGCCCGGGTACGACCATTTCTTTTTGCGCTGCTATTGTTACGATATCCACGCAGCGCCCGTAATCCGGTTTTGCTTTCCCTTCCATGATGCCTGGTATCTCTTTGAACTGCCGCCTGATCTCGGTCACTATGGTAGAGGCGGCTCTGCCCACAGCCTTCATCAGGAAGCTTGCGAACAGGAAGGGTATCATGCCGCCGATGAGCAGCCCTACTAGCACCGTAGGGTCTGAGAGTCTAAGCTCCAGTGTATTGCCCGGTCCGAGCAATTTATTTATTTCACTGTTGTAGGCTGCATAGAGCGCAAGGGCACCCAGAGCAGCCGAGCCTATGGCATAACCTTTTGTAACCGCTTTTGTGGTATTCCCGACCGCATCCAGCGGGTCGGTGACATCCCTCACTTCCTTGGGCAGCTCTGCCATTTCGGCGATGCCGCCCGCGTTATCGGTTATCGGACCGTACGAATCTATGGAGATTATGATGCCTGTGACCGACAGCATGGCGGCTGCGGCTATGGCGATGCCGTAAAGTCCCAGTACGGGGTTTGACATGCCGCCCACAGCCAGGAACGAGATAAGTATCCCGGCACAGATAACCAGTACAGGTAAAGCCGTGCTCTGAAGCCCTACGGCAAGTCCTGTGATTATATTTGTCCCTGGACCCGTCACCGAGGCATTGGCTATATCTTTTACAGGAGCGTGGGTTGTAGCGGTGTAATACTCCGTGATGATTATTATCGCTGCCATGACGCCAAGACCTGCAAGTGCGCTTATGAAAAGACCGGTATTCCCTCCCATCATCTGCTGTGTGATTATGTAGAACAGGATTATTGAGATAACTCCTGCTGCAATTGCGCCTTTGTACATTGCGCCCATTATGTCGCCGGATTTTCCGAGCTTAACAAAGAAAGTCCCGATTATAGAGGCGATGATCGCCGCAGCGCCAAGTACAAGTGGATAAGTGACCGCGTTGGGAAAGATTTTCAGGACCGTTACGCCGATAAGCATCGCGCCAAGGGCTGTTACGGCATACGTCTCGAAAAGGTCAGCCGCCATGCCTGCGCAGTCGCCCACGTTGTCGCCCACGTTATCCGCTATTACGCCGGGGTTGCGCGGGTCGTCCTCAGGTATGCCTGCTTCGACTTTCCCTACAAGGTCAGTGCCCACGTCAGCTGCTTTTGTGTATATGCCGCCGCCAATCCTTGCGAACAGGCTGATGAGAGAAGCTCCGAACCCGAACCCCACGATTTTATCGACTGCATCTGCTTCCCCGCCGAACGCGATGTATAATCCGCTCACACCGAGCAGAGCCAGGCTTGCCACGGATATGCCTGTGACAGCCCCTCCCCGGAACGCCACTTTGAGCGCTTTCTGCAAACCCTCCTTCGCGGCATTGGCACAGCGGACATTGCTGCGCACCGAGATGTTCATGCCGAGATAACCGGCTGCGGCTGACATGAGCGCCCCAAGAACGAAACCGATGGCAGTTTCCTTGTTGATCGCAACTGCGATCACGATAGTAAGTATTACTGCAATGATTGCAATGGTCTTATACTGCCTGTTCAAATAAGCCATGGCACCTTCCTGGATGGCAGATGCGATCTCTTTCATCCTGTCGCTTCCGGCATCCAGTTTAAGTATATACAGAACAAGATACCATGCGAATACCAATCCGATAATGCCCGCAAGCGGGGCAGAGTACAATAGCGAATCCATATATTTCCTCCTTTTATTGCTTCCGCTCACTTGGTTTTAAGTATATATATTATTTACCTCTGAAATTGATTTGGTAACCGCCGAAATAGCAGGCGCGTAGATGCCAGACAGCAGATGCGAAAGTTTTAAAAAGATGCAGACTCATGTTGAATGAAAAATTATAAGAAGACCAAATACCTGAGACTGGGCTACACTCAGAACCCAAGAAAGGTAGAGATGGCAAAGTGTGGTGCAGCCAACGTGTTCTCACGAACTTATCAACTTTGAGTTCGATGATCCAAGAGGGGCATTTGGCAAAGCAGCACTCAGAAAATGGGACCACTGCGCCGGTGAGAGAATATTCATGTTCATCCCGGCGAATGAAGGGGAGCAATCTGGAACAATTACCGAAACTCTTATAGAATTGATTGATATTCAAAAGATGCATTTGTAAATAAGTATTGAAACAACCAGAAAAGGAGGTAATGTATGGACAGGAATGCAGCAAAGGAGTTGGCATTAAAGAACGCCATTCAAAACGAAATAGTTACAGACGAGTTCGACCCGCTCCGTGGATACTGGGTTCGCTCTGAGGAAGGGGATATAATCCGGGCGAACGGAGAAAGAGGATATTGGAGCAGCGAGCCTCCAAGACTTGAGTTTAGGGCAGAAAGGAGGCGAAAATTAAAATAAAAAGGAACGAAAATGGGTGAAGCAGGGATCTCATCAGAATTTGAGTACTCTGCATCTTTTTTAAGAATCCTGATATTTCGTTCAATGGAAAAGTATCCCGATAGTTATTTATACCGGCAACATAATGACTTGGCAAGGTGAGGTATGTCTTATATAGTCGTATCAGATGTACATTTAGGTGGAAAGTGCAACCATAAGGAATTCTGCGAGTTCCTTGATTGGGTGCACGGTCTGGAAAAACAGTCAAAAACAATAAAATGTAAGGATAAAGAAGTTTTAATAAAAAAGCCTGATAAAATAATTCTCCTGGGGGACATCCTCGAACTCTGGGATCCGAGAGAAGGTGACAGGGATTGTGTTATCAAGGATTGTATGAGAACATTCACTATGCTCTCCGGCATCGCATGTGATAAGATATACGTAATAGGCAACCATGACGATTCCCTGGGCGAGCTTGATACAAAGATTGATTACGAGACCCTGCCTAATGGGACGAAATTCGACATTTATAACAGGCATTATCCTGAAAAAGACCAAAAAACCGGCATTGCAAGCGGTCTTAAAGTTGGAAATAGGTCATATTTCTTTCTCCATGGGCATCAGTTCGATAAAGAGCAAGCTGTTCTCGCATATGTATCAGATCTCATCGGTCAAAGCTGGAATCCCCTTGGATGGTTCCAGGACCTTCTCAGCATCACTTTTACTAAAAAAAATTGGAAGATTAATTTTGTGATATTTTTAGTTCTGCTGCTGGGAGGATGGTACTCCTTATGGGTACTATTTCCACCGCCCGGTTTTCTGAGCACTCTGGTATGGGCTGCGGTTACAGGCTTCTTTGCAATTAGCTCAATCCCGGGCGTTGTTGCCCAGGCACAGGGCAAAATCTACGGTTTAACAAAACCCATAGATAAGACAGCAGAGCAGGTTATAGAGGATGAATATTATAAGAAAAGTAAGGACAAAATAGAAGCAGATATTGTTGTTTTCGGCCACACTCATTTTGCAAGTTCCTATGAGCTTGAATCGAACAGAGGGAAAAAATTATTCATCAACAGCGGGTGCTGGACCGGGAAAGATACTGAAATCGATGGAAAAATGCGGTATGCCAATACCTTCATATATATTGATGAAGGCGGGGCGTATATCCTGAAATGGCTTGGTCCCGGTAATATCAACTGTATTGAAGCTTTCGTTTTTTAGATGTACGCTCTTCTAATCCTGTCCTTGTGCTCAGTGTACTTCTTCCTGAAAGCCGGGTCGTCCATCATCTTCTCGACCTGGCATTTAAGCCTCTGCTCAAGTGCAGCCTGCTTATTTGAGAGATAATCCCTGCACAGCAGGCTGGATGAGTCCGAGGAATACGCCTGTACCCCTGCCATTACAACCGAGAGCTTTTTACCCACAGGCGTTATGCTCCCGAAAGGCACGGGTGAGCCGTCCCTCATTATCTTCTCCAGCACCTCGTCGTAGCGCGATACCTTTCCGCCCACAGCCACGTATTCACCGTTCGTGACCTCTTCGGATTTGATCTGCCACAGGTTATTGTCGCCTCCTATGAACGTATTGTAGTACCTGCCGTTCATGCCCTGGAGAGCCCTCCATCCAGGTTTATCTTTACTTTTGTCGTACTTTTTTTTCAGGTCTCCCATAAGGGTGCTGATGCTTTGTACTGTCATTATACGAACATCCTTCCGGGCGGCTCAGATCTCTTTCCCTTTGCTTCCTCAAGCGCTTTCTCGATATGGGCGCAGGTAACTTTACTCCCTGCCAGTATGGCTTTATGCAGCGCGTTCTTGAGCAGTTTTTCAACAAGATCGCGCCCCGAGAAGCCTGCGGTCTGTTTGGCGATCGCCCCAAGATCAACATCCTTTTCAAGCTTGACTGGGAACGTGCGCGTATAAGATTTCAGGATCCTGTGCCTCTCTTCCACGGTCGGGAGGGTGAACTCGATCTCTTCCTCGAACCTGCTGCGCACCGCGCTGTCAAGGGCTGGCAACATGTTGGTCGCTGCAATGGTGCAGATACCGTCCCGCTCGTCTATGCCGTCCATCTCCGTCAGGAGCGCATTGACTATCTCAGCCACATCTCCTCTTATCTCCTGGTAACTGCGGTTGAGAGCAACGGCATCGAACTCATCGATGAAAATTATGCACGGGGAGAGTTCCTCTGCTTTCTCGTAGAGCTGGTGTATCTGTCGCGCCCCGTCGCCCACGAACTCCCCGATGAGCTTTGTGGCTTTCACAGCAAGCAGCGGAACGTCGACAGCGTTTGCGAGCGCTTTTGCAGTCATGGTCTTTCCTGTGCCCGCGGGTCCGTAGAACAGGACGTTCCTGGGCGCCCATTTCCCGAATTTCACCGGGTCGGAGAGGAAGCGTTCGATAAGTTTGCATTTCTGTTTGGCTTTCTCCTGCCCGATTATGTCCTTGAATGAGACCGTACTTTTCATCTCAGGGACAAAGAAATCAGGCTCATAATCCTCGATAACGAACTTGGTGTTTTTACCGATCTCCGAGTTGTCGGGTTCGACATCCACGACCTTGAAAGCAAAATCAGGGAACATCCTGCGGTCAAAAAGATAGTCGCCTTTCTTAACTATGAACCCGTTCCACTGCTCTCTTGCGTAGAACTCGAAAACGTCCAGCTCCGAAGCCTCAGGGTATTCGTGGAACATACCTTTCAGCGGGTAGCCGGCAGGTCTCACCACTACTGTTTTTGCCCCGTTTTCCTTCGCTCCGGGGCTGTATTTGCTGTTCTTTTTGGTATTTACCCTTTGTTTCGCTCTCATTAAACCAATAAATGTTAATCAACTATTAAATGATTATCCTGTTTTCCGTCTCTTTAAAAATTCTTTTATACCCGCGCCTGTGTTCCGAAGGAGCCGGAACGCCAGCTCCTGCGTGGGCCAGGAGCCGAGCCCGCAGTCGGGACCTGCGTATTTAATCCTTTCGCCAAAGATACCGTACGTTGTCTCAAGCCTCTTTTCTATGACCTGCTGGGTTTCCATCCCCGTGACTATCTTCTCAAGCCTTGCCGGCTCCTTCCATACGTTCGTGCCGTATTTCTCGTTGAGCACGGCAGCCATGTTGTAGATGTCCGTCCGGGCGACTCCCACCCTCAGGAATTTATCGTACTCATCCAGGTCTTTTTTGTCGATGAGGTCAAGATACGACGGGTTCGCGGCAGATTCCACGCCTATGATGCCTATCGACGGCACCCTGCACACGGGCTTGTAATGAAGGGGGGAATGCAGGTGTATCTCTGTATCGATATTATGGGAGGCTGCTGTTTTTGCAGCCTTATCCAGCGCCTCCACCAGGTCGGTCTCGCTGAACATGATCTGCGGATTTATCCCGATGCTGGGTTCGTCGATTGAGACCGTGGCTATCCTGAACTGCTTTGCGTTATCTATTGAGTTGCCGATGAAGCGGTCGACGCTTTCTGCGAGCGCATTGAGAACGTCCTTGTAAGCAGTCCCTCCGAACTGTTTCATGTAAAGCTCGACAGGACCTGTGACGCATACCCGCACATTCAATTTTTTCCCATTCTTCCTGTAGTACTCTGCTCCTACTTCCTCAAGCGCCTCAAGCTCCACTATCCTCGCTTTGTCCTTTCGGACGAGCAGGGGCTCTTCTGTCTTTGATTCGTCGTTGATTATGTCCAGGAACTGCTGGTTCATGTCCTGGAACTGGGGGTACGTGGGCACATCCACGCCCGCCTCGATCTTCTGCCGCATGGCATCCCTGAGGATGTTCAGGAATTTCGGGTCATTCCTTTTTACAGCCTCGACTATCCAGGGTCTGGTCACGTCTTTCGGCAGGGGGTAGCTGCCGATGTCGTCGAATAAGATCATAGTTGGTGATTGTTCTGGGCGGGCTTATACTTATTGAGATTTGTTCCATGCGGCAGCAGCCACTTACAGTGATATGGTAAACCTGAACTGCTCATGGTTTTCTCACTCTAAATGGATGAAATTGCAGACTGTCCTCAGAGTTTCCCACCTGAATGCTGATATTTCCCATGAGATGTATTCTCTTTTCCGGAGCAAGATAAACCGGCTCCCTGTTCCTGAGCTCGATTTTACCGTTATCAATAGAGGTAACCTCCATGATGCCGAAGGTATCGCCTTCTTTAATCTCAGTTATGTTCTGGGATCTGAGCCAGGTGTACCTGAAATCTGCCGCATTCGTATGAGGCAGTTTATGTATATTAGATATGTAAGTAAGAAAGACTGGAGGACTAGCGTTTGCACCCCAAATATAGCTGTATAGATAATTATTTGGCAAAACTTTATCATCAAGATTATCGTTGCCCTTGAAAAATGTCATCCATGCCTGCTCCTCCCTTGGGAGTGGTATCTCTATTGAATGCGCAAAGAGTCTGTATCCTTCCCCAAATCCCCAGGATTCCTCTATCTGCATGGTTTTAATATCTGTGGTGTTCTGCTCAAAGATGATTCTCGTTAACCTGTCTCCTTGTAGGAGTACGTATTTTTCTCCCTGCCACCCAATTGCCGAATAAAGGCCATCCGTGCCAGGTGGAGTTTTGTTAACATGTACATAAACCTGATATTTTAATGGTATTGATTTTGTCGTATATATCAGGTTATATTTTTCTATTACTCTATAGGTATTGTTTAACGTACTTTGATTTATAACCAGAGTTTCTGAGGAAACATTTGCCTCTGGATCGCGCCAGAAGCCTGCAAAATTTTCAGCATCCCATTTTTTGGTTAAAATACCTGATATTTCATCAAAAGCCTGACCCAAGATATATCCTGAAGGAGAGGGCTTTAGAGGGGTTCCACCCGGTTCCCCTTCTTCAGGAATGATAAGCTTTCCTCTCCCATCCCATACCGTGGTCGCAAAAAATATGGCTCTCCCTGCGTATCTATTTATGATTATTGTTCCTCCGAAGTCTGTAGCAGGATAGGAATAAAGATAGTTTCCACCATGAAATGTTATCTTTTCTCTTTCAACAGGTCTATTTCCGTAAGGGTTTCCATAAGGGTCTTTTTTAATCTCCTCTTCCATAATGCCAATACTTTCTTCTAAAGAGAACTCTTTTTTCACAGGATAGCTAAATTTATAGGATTTCTTTAATTCAAAAGTCTGATAATCAAGCCTGAATATCGCTATTTTTGTTTCTTCTGTCTTTTCAGGGATTGAGGACATTACAACTACCCACTCTGCTGTAGTAGGATCGAAAACTCCAACTCTATAGGGATGCATAAAAACTACTACTGAATAGGATTTTCCTGAGGTAACAAATTTCGCCTCATCAGAACCGTTTATTTCATTCAAGGCAGTTAAAGCCTGTTCCTTATCGAACCTGCTTGCTCCAGTATAATAATAAATTATTTCCTCAGGAGGTTTAGCCGGTTTAACCTCAAAATTAAAAATACCCAACTCCCTTTCAGTTTCAATTACTTTTTTCCCTTCAAATGTATTCAACACCCTCGTCACTCTCAATCTGGCTTTATAATCCCCTGCTGCCAGCTTCCCTATTGGTACTATTGCAGCTGGCTGGGTAAACGCTTCCGTCACCCCTACTCCCTCTCCAGGGTCGATATAAGTAGTATAAACAGTGAATATGTTCCCTTGCTTTTCTACTCTGTCGATATTTATTCCGTATCCCCCTGTATTGAAGACCCCTCTAAATACTACGAGATTCAGGTCGTCATTAACAGAAAAAGTAGATGTTTGAGCAGCTTTTTTAATAATGATATCTTTCAAGCTCTCCTTAACCTCCGGGATACTGCCTCTGATCACCGTGAATATGCCCTCAGATTTACCTGCGTACCCTTCGAGAGGAGCATAATCTATCACAGGATTGACTTTCAGCATCTCAGGCTGTTGAGATACGCATCCTGATAATATCGTGAGTGCAATGATTGAAATAAACAATAGTAATGGCTGGAAAATTCTGCTCTTTTTATTTCCACGATTCATACCGGTCACTCTTTTTATACGCGTACTCCTGCCTAAATTGTGAATCAATTTCATAATCAATCACGACCAGTTAGATAAGCAAAAAGCGTGAATGGCCAAATAGCAACTTGAAGCCAAAAATCAGACCTGATTGACAGATTCCTGATCAAACCGGCAACACCAGTGCATTTAAATGGCGCCAACTCTGGTGGACAAGGTTGTAAATATCCTGGATTGGATAGAAGATATATCACAAAAACAACAATGTACCCTATGGTAAGATAGCTTAACGCATAGATTGCAATTATCTTCTTAGATATGGAAATATCTTTCAATTCATTTCTTTTTATTTCTGCAGGTATCAGATTATTATTTATCCAATGTATCAATACCCCTATGCCTGCGCCTATAACCAGAGGCACAAATATACTAAGCAGGCCGCTCAAAGGTTCGAAACTCAGCAGATAATATGGTATCTGGTGCGAGATAAACCCTGGAAGAGTAATCAATTTCACAAGCCAGTTTGGCTGGAAATGATCCCATACGTTAATGAAGAATTGATCTAGCGTAGCCAAGCCCCACAGTCCACCCATTAATGCCGGACTTCCATATTCCCGATAAGTTTCTTTTAGCCTACTCGTGTTGCTCACACCTATCATTTTATTTGTTTTATCCGCTACTTTTACACTTATTCCATGTTGCGGTCACTACCGTGACACTATAAAATTAACGCTATTGCTCGTGCCGTTTTGATTAACGATAAAAACTGGATATGTATGAGTCCCGGGTTTAAAATTAAGACCTATATCAGGGCACGCCACATTTTCGGGCAATGGAAATGCGCATGCACCTAACAATTCGGGGACGACAAATTCAATAATCCTGCCGTTACGGGATACAAGGTTATTAATGTAACCAATTTTAAAGGGATTAGAGCTATTCTCAGGTTCCAACCTAAAGGCGACGTTATTATCTTTGGCAGTAAAACCTGTACCAGTGATAACTACTTTTGTTCCGATAGCTCCAAAATCGGGTTGAACTGATATGATAGTAGGTCTCGTGTCATTTGATGGAAGTGTTTGATTAACTGGAGATCCAGGTGTTGTATGAGCCATGCCATTAGCCAGCACTTTCACCAGGAAACCATAGCTTACTGAACCTTCCTCTTTCCACCAGGCATAAATACTCAGGACATAAAGCCCGGGTTTAAGCGATAGTTCTATATCCGGCTCAGGCTTAAGAGGCAGAGTGAAGCGCCCTCCTTCACTGGTTCTCCACCAGCGCCAGTCGCGCGCACCAAAATTAATCTCATCTTGTTCTGTAACCTGAGCGATGTTGAACTGCAACTCATAAGGGGACTCTTGAAGAGGCAAACGTAAATGCGCTGTAAAAGGCGAACTTGCAATCAGCGGTTCATATGCTGTCGGCATGCCTATCATATCTACACAGAGAGCTCTCCAGGTATCTCTCCAGCAATAGCTGCCTATTCCCGAAATCTGCTCTTTCCCGTCTATATTAAGGGTCGCAGGTGGCGGCTCTATTTCTTTTTGAGATACCAAATATACGCTTATTACAATTAAAATTACAATTGTTAGAGTTGTAAATTTGACTTTCCAGTTCATATTTTTCTTCTATACATAGTTACAACCAGTAAACTGACTACAGATAGGATAACACCGAATCCAGGCGTCTCTGGACTTTCCTGCGCCGCTGGCGTAAGAAGAGGCTCATCAGCTTCAACCGCCATCTGCTCAACTTCAACAGTAATCACCTTAACTGTATCAGGTAATCGTATCTCTCCTCTTTGCAGAGCATCATCGAACCGGCTCCTATCAGCTTTAGTAATATACAACTCAACATTGTTATTGTATACATTGATGTCTGACTGTACGC
This sequence comes from Candidatus Methanoperedens sp., assembly GCA_026552855.1. Taxonomy (GTDB): domain Archaea; phylum Halobacteriota; class Methanosarcinia; order Methanosarcinales; family Methanoperedenaceae; genus Methanoperedens. The sequence continues at coordinate 26,848 of JAPMTX010000161.1, forward strand.
GTATACCTAAAGCATTGATAGAAGATGATGCGTCTGCTTGATCCCTTTGGAGGTTAGCCAACGATACATTTGCAGTGCGCACCTCAACAATATTGGCTAACTCTGTGTGCTGCTTCAGGTATGGTTTAATTATCTCTTCACCATTGCGAGTAAACTGCGCAACAACGCGGAACTCCGGGGTGTGCTCAACCCAGAGTCCAGCAAAGGTTCCAGTCTCGTTCTTACTCAGTTCTGCATCCAGTTTCCCTGCAATATCTTGAAGTTGGAATCGGTGGAGAGCTTCCTCAGTACTAACATTATTATTTGACGCATATATTTGTGCATCATACAACAGTGGATCCTTATTATCCAATGCAGGTTTTCCACTGCTGTTCTGCCCCTGGGCATTCACAACTGTAAATGCCCCCAGCAATACCAAAACTGATACAAGGACAACTTGGGAAATATATCTATACATTTGTTTCATTTTTATCGTATTTTTTAATCCCTTACTTCTTCAGTCCCCACCACACAGCAAGAACTCCTATTATCCCAAAAACCATCTCAAACCCAGGCGCCTCCGGGCTTGCCTGTGTTGCTGGAGTGGGAGCAGGCGTCGTAGTTCCTGTTTGACCAGATTCTTCAGGTATTTCAAGTATCTGAACATTACTTCCGGGTACAGACCAGTTGATTTCCAGCAGGACAGCATCTGCACTCGCACCAACAAATATGTTACCCTCTTTAATTGTTAAAAGCGGTACTTCGGAGCTATCCGGATTCTTGCCACTGTATGTATAAGATTTACCTGTTTCAATCCTGGCATCTCCAAGCTGTTTATCCTGATAGGAGAGTGAAATCAAAATGAACCCCGGTGATCCCTTTTTATCTACGGATTTAACAGAGATATTCCAGCCGTCTTTTCCCCAGGTATCGCCAACGACAAGCATCTTTTTCTCAAAACCTCCAGTTTCCGCTGTTGCGAGTGCAGAAGCTGTGTTTGAGAATGTGCCGGGAACAAATAATACAAGTAAAGCATATACCACCATTTTATTCATATTTCCTCCTAAGTCTATTTTTCAAGATTGTAATATATTTCTGTGACAATTAGCTACGTCCTGTGCTTATAAAAAGTTTTGTTAAACTTCAAATAAATTTGAAGCTATAGTAATTTCATTTTTAGCTACTGCAGCCTCACATGCATAATACCTCACCACCCCTGCTGATACATGTCGGAGGAAGTGAAGGTATCTCCATTTCAGAAGTTACCACCTGATCCACCCACCTTGCAGTTACGACCACTCTGTATTTATCTCCTATCTTGCCTTTTATAACAACAGGAGACATTACATATTTCTCAGTGGATGGTTTATCTTTAGCAAGTTCAATGACTACGATAGGTGCAAATATTTCAGTATTGGTAGTTATTCGCGCACCTGTCACGGGGTCATAGGTGCTGTTGCGGTATTCCCATGTTACAAGGGGCTCGGATGGTCCGTAAAATCCTTCCCATTCATTGTTTAAAGTGTATCCCCTCGTAACTGTTTTAACTGTAGTGTTTGTTAATTCATTTATTACCGATACATTGACTGCAATACCTGATGCAAAGCCTTTTCCAGTGAGTTGTAAATAACCATAAACAGAGTATACTTCATTAGTTCCATTGATGCCCTTATAATTCTGAAGAAGCACCTCGATCGTTGGCTTGAGAACATTGATTTCCACTGTTCTGGAACCTACAAGTTTTCTCTGCTGATACATCTCCACTTCGACTTTTTGTGTGCCCGGTACCTGATATCCAAGCTGGGCAGATACCCTGTTACTTCCCGGTTTTAATCGGACTTCTTTCTGGGTTTCCTCTGTTGCATTTAATTGTAACCAACTGTAATTTTCCTCCACCCAGAGTATAGATCCTTCTAAGCTCACTCCTTTTTCATCTACGAATGCATTTTTTACATTTATAGTTACATTTACGTCTTCTGAAGCATTGTTTTGCATATTGATCATCAAACCGCTCAATTGTCCTATTGGGAGCTCTTCCGGCGCCTCGACGCTTACAATGCTGACATCTGAAGGGCTAAAGTACCAGAATAGCACCGCCGCAGATAGCAAAATGACTGCTATCATCGCCCCTGCTACCATCTTATTTCTCATTCTTCTCACCTCGCAATTTGTCAGCCAGGGCAACCTTATTGGTCAGTCCGTACTGCTTTTTAACTACCAAGCCCCTCTTTTCAAGATCAGTTAACATCCTTGAGACCTTTACTTTTGAAAAATTCAATGAAATCACAAGTTCATTCTGAAGCATTTCTCCGCCGTGACTGGCGATTTCCTGCACCAGTTTCTTCTCATCGCCTTCCAGTGCGGTTAGGACAGCATCGATTAATTGTGATTCGTTTTCGACAGGTTCCGTGATAATAAATGCATCAGTATCAGATTCCGGTGTCTCTCCTGGTTTTTCTATCATAGTCATGCCTTTAACCTCGCCTTTTCCTGCTGCAAACAGCATTGTGAGAATATATGAGAGCATCATGCCGCCAACTGCCGAGCCAATGACCAGAATGTATGCATCGTTCTTTGTGTAGGTGTAAGGAAGCTCGAGGATTTTGAAAGAACCCTCATTTATCTGGATAATCGATGGCCTGGTAGCGAGCAGCATGCTCGTGACGACAACGCCTGCTACCACAAGCACTGCGCCAGCAAGCAACATTGTCCCTGTTTTTCTTGCTATCATTTTTGTTGTGTTCACTCAAATTCCTCCGTTATTCTCCATGCATCAGGGCGGTATTGCCATCTCCGCCTTTGCGATTTGATCCTGCCACCTGGCAGTAACAACAACTCTGTATCTATCTCCGATTTTACCTTTGGCTACGGTTGATGCCATCAGGTATTTCTCATTAGATGGCACACCGCTTGAGAGTTCAACTAGAGCAATTGGTCCAAATGTTGCCTGGGACTTATCTCTTCCCTCCCAGATGCTCATAGGATAGAAGAAATCAAAACCATCAATAGAATATCCTTTTGTGGTCGAAGAAACGGTCGTGTTTGTGGTCTCATTTATTATTGAAATATTCACTACTACTCCCGAAGCACGTCCCTTCCCTGTATTTGAAAGGCTGCCGTATACTTTGTATAAATCATAGCCCGGTCGTGATTCATTGTTATATTGTAGAGATACGCCAATAACTGGTGGAAGTACCGTGATTTCTGCTGATTTTGCGTCTATAAGTCTTCCTTTCTGGTAGATTTCGACTTCAAATTTTTTTTGTCCGGGCACCTGGTATCCGAAGAACACCCGTAGTTGGTTTATGCCTGGCTTCAAACTGACTTCACCAGTCGGTTCATTAATCGTAGGTGGTTCTTTATCTGATCCGTAAACTAATACATATGATGGTATACTGTTACCTTTCTCATCTTCCAGCGCGTTTTTCACTTTTAATGTTACGTTAACGTAATCCGAAGCATTGCTCTGCAGCATGAAGTATATAAATCCAGATTCCAGCGTCCCAACTTCAGAAGGCGATTCTATGCTTACAATGCTGACGTTCGCCGGGGTAAAATACCAGTATAATGCCGCAGAAGATAGCAGTATTATTGTTACTATCGCTCCTATTAATAGCTTATTTCTCATTGTTCTCACCCCGCAATTTATCTGCAAGAGCTATTTTATTGGTCAAACCATGATGCTTTTTAACCACCAAGCCTCTTTTCTCAAGGTCGCTTAATATTCTAGATACCTTTGCCTTTGAGAAATTCAGTGAAAGCACAAGTTCATTCTGAAGCATTTCTCCGCCGTGGTCAGCAATCTCTTTAACCAGCTTCTTTTCATCGCCTTCAAGAGCAGTTAAAACCGCATCGATTAATTGTGAATCGTCTTTAACATACCCTATGGTAGCATCTACATCTGCGCCGGAGATTCCCGCTGGTTTTTCTTCAGATATCATGTCTTTGACCTCACTTTTTCCTGCTGCAAATAACATTGTGAAGATATATGAGAGCATCATGCCGCCAACTGCTGAGCCGATGACCAGAACGTATGCATCGTTCTTTGTGTAGGTGTAGGGAAGTTCAAGGATTTTGAAAGACCCATCGTTTATCTGGATAATCGAGGGTCTTGTGGCAAGCAGCATGCTTGTGACGATAACGCCTGCTATCACAAGCACTGCGCCAGCCAGTACCATTGTTCCAGTTTTTCTTGAAATCATTTGTCTTCCACCTCTACCAAGCTCTCAATTGTGCCTCCTTTTAAATAAATTGATTGTAGATATAACTCCTATTGCAAGTACCATATCAAACCCCTGAGCTTTAGAAATTAAGTTTACTCTTGCAAATTCTGTTATCTGTGGTGTTGCTATCAGGGTTGGTTCGGGTGATAATTGTTCAGATGGCGATTCCTGAACCGTGATGGGCTTATTTGCAGTTCTAAAACCCTGTTTGACAGCACTTAATCTGAAATTACCCGCTTCTTTGAAGCTATGATTTAAAAATCCTTTCTCATTAGTTGAACCTATCTCTCTGCCGTTAAGAAGAATCGTTGCATTTTCGACGGGTTTTGACATGGACTTAATTTCAATAAAAGCTACATCCCCCTGTTTAATAGAACCGGGGGAATAGATAGATAAGACTTCATCATATCCGCTTAGCTTTATTATTGAGATATTCCTCGCTCTCATTTCTATATCATGAGAGGAAGCCACAATTATTCTGCTGCCGTCCGGGCTCCATCCCCCTGTTATTACATTGTACGGCTCTTTAGAAGTAAGCTGTACACGCTCCGTACCGTCCGGGTTACTTAAAAAGATATGGGCTGCAGAAGAATTGCTTCTTGCATAAGAATCACTTCTTGCCAATAAAGTCTCGAAATCCATCTGTTTCCCTGTTGCAGGGTCTATAATAGCTGAAAAAACAATTTTATCGCCTGAAGGATTCAATGCATATACCGGCAGCTGAAAAAATTCTCCCCAACCTGTTAATGCAAGTAATGTCTTTCCGGTCCCATCGGGGTTCATGGTATATAAGCTATAATTTGAGCTTTCTACAAAAATTATCTTTTCAGCATTTGTCTTCCTCTTCTCCTTTAAAATATTTTCTAAATTCATCCCATCCGCAGTTACTGTAGTAAACTCATTTATATCTTCTATATACAAACCCTGCCAATGTCCTGCATCAGGTAAATATGCTAAAATCGATTCCATATCCGAGAGATTGGTTCCAATAGCTCTCAGCCCCGTTCCATCAGGATTAACGACTACTACAAGAGATGCATTAGGTCGGTTTAACAGAAAGGCTATTTTTTCTCCACCCTGAATCCATGTAGGAAACGCTATCCTTGCACCTTTTGAATTTATGAATCTGGACAAGACGATTTTTTTTAATCCAGTTCCGTCAGCATTCATAACATAAACTTCATCTACTTCTTCCGATTGACTCCAACCGACCACAGAGCGAATGAGAATCCTTCCACCATCGGGACTCCAGCGGACTGGTTCTATAGAATATCGGCCAGGTTTCAGAGAAACTTCTTTAGAGTCATTAATAGCATATGGTTTCACGATATCTGTAATAGAAATTACTTCTTTGACGCTGTATGCATTGTTTGTAACTGCTCCTGCAGTCAGGTTTGCTGCGTTCACTATGTCGACCTGAGATATAGATATGAGCAGACCAAATGCTGCTAGCGCGAATGCAGTGCTTATTTTTTTAGCCATCAAGCATTCCACCTTTTCATAAAAAACACGGAAACTATCAACATAATTCCAGCAAAAATAATGCTAAAACCAGGCATTTTAGGCGAACCCGCTATCGCTGCAGGCTCTTGGATCGCATCAACCGTTTGCTGCGGCGTAGCCACTTTTCCCTGGTTGATATTTTCAGGCGCTCGAATAGGCATTGTCCTGTCGTATCCTGAAAGCTTTGCTATGAAAATCTCGTCTTTTGATGGCATATCATTTCGAGATTCAATCAATAGCCTGCTCCCATCGGGGCTCCAGCTTCCGCCCATCCCGCTCAAGATGTAACGCTTATTCCCGCCAGTTGTGATCTGCGCGCGCTCAGTGCCGTCTGGATTGGAGATAAAAACATGTTCTCCGTTAGCTGTGCTTGAAGAAAAAGCGATTTTATCGCCAGATGGACTCCATGCATAGGGGCTTGTCCAGCTCCATGATAGATTTGATGTTAGTAATGTTTTTCCTGTTCCATTCGGATTAATCGTGTAAAGCTTTGCTCCGTTATCTAAAGATATGAAGGCAATTTTACTTCCGTCAGGATTCCAGCTAACTGCATCTACAGTAGCCCTTTCCACAGGATTGCCCTCCTCATGAATCAATTTTACATTTCTTCCTGATAGGTCAGCTACATATATCCCATGATTCCTTCTTTCGGTGATGGATTTAAACAGTATGCTGCTACCATCTATATTCCAGATTGGGGTCTCCACTTCTATGCTTTTAATCAGTTCTGTTTTATCGCCGCTGTCCACATCTATCAGGTAGAGGTGATTTAGAAATTGATCATTCACTCCTTCTGATGACTTGCATAATAATTTACTATCATCCGGGCTCCAGACTCCACCCGAACAAGCGCCAAGTTGTTTCAGACCGGTTCCATCGCTGTTCACAATCCAGAGGTTGTTTCCACCGGATACTATTTGTTTTCCATCGTGGCTCCATGCTATGCTACCGAGAGAAGATTCATTTACCTCGCTGGCAAGTTGCTTTATGTTAAATCCATCAGCATCTGCTACATACATCTTTTCTGATTTGTTTACAGGGTCGGTTACCACAAAAACTGCTTTTATTCCATCCGGACTCCACGTAAAATCCCTCTGCCATGAAATTTTAGAGCGGTTTGCAGAGATTATATCTGAAAAATTTGTACCAAGAACATTTATCCCGTCTCCATTTGGGTTTGCAAGCAAATAGATTACTCCCATCCTTGGTACGGATACAACGATGACAATTTTATCTCCCGACGGACTCCAGGGATTATAACCCGGAGGAGCAGATAATTCTACAGGGGTGCTACGGTTGTTGATCTCATTGGATACTATTTTTGTAAGATTTGTTCCATCAGCATC
>JAPMTX010000121.1 GCA_026552855.1 Candidatus Methanoperedens sp.
GAGGCTGTCCGATAATTATGTTTTTAAAGCAAATTAGGGGTATAAATCAACCTCACAGCCTTCGTTCTTTCTTATTTTTATCCCTGAACCGCCGCTATCAATACCTATGTGGTTAATACAGGAGTCAATTCGCTCCTGGGTAACTTGGAAAATAACAGTTTCTTCAAGAATTTGGCTATTTTCCGGATATTATGCACAATAGCTATAAGCGTGAATTCGGATTTTACTTTCCTCAGGCCGCGCAGGAGGAATTCCCTAAATCTTAAGTTATGTTTGATATTGCCAAACACAGGTTCAATGATAATCTTGCGCTTAGCATAGATTCTTTTGCCTTCGGCTGAATCTAACTTCCGGCGCATTTTATAAATCTGTTCTTGGTTGTCGTAAACCCATATCGCCCTGCCTTTGGGGCTCTTGGTGCAGGTACCGAAGTAGGGACAGTCTTGACAGTAGCGGCAGCGATAAAGAGAGTAATAGGCTTTACTTCTACTTATCCGCCTATATCTAAAGGTAAGCTCTTTTTGATTTGGGCAGATATACACATTTTTATCTGGGTTATAGCTGAAGCATTTCTTATGAAAAGGGGAATCTTCATCGGTTATATTACCATCTTGCTTGGATTGATATTTGCTATCTGGGATATAGGCATCGACGTAAGGTTTTTGCTCCTCTAATTTTTTGAGGCTTTCCATAGCGCTATAGTCACTGTCGGCAGTCACTACCATGCTTGAATCTTGAGTAGCTATCTCAGGCAGATTATCAACTGCCCGTTCTATTGAAGGAAGAAGCTCTTGTCTATCGTTTAGTTTATTGACGACATCGCAGGCAACAATGATTTGTTCTTTCCCATCAACCACCACTTCAGCGCGGTACCCGGGTCTGAAGACTTTACCTTTCTCTCTTTGGAATGTGGCATCGGAGTCGGTGAGGTTTATTTCCTTGAGGGACCTTTGTTCAAGATCTTTCTTTGCCTCTTGTAACTTCTCCAGCCGTTTTTTACGCGAGCGCACGCTCTCAGGAAGCTCATCGCCACGCAAGGAAGGCCCGAAGATTCTGTCTTCTTCGTCATCGACTTTTTGTGCGACATCCAAGAGCTCTTTGATTTTATCTTGTATGACCTGTTCTTCTAAAATGAACCGTTCTCTGTCGTAAGTTCTGTCCCTGTCAGCAGAGGCTTTGATAACGGTAGAATCTATAGCAATATGGCTTAAGCCGACAAGGCCAAGCTTTTTACAGAGACGTACTATCTGCACAAAAAGCTTTGGCAGTTCTTCGGCATTATTTTTCCTAAAGTCTGAGATGGTACGGAAGTCCGGCTTCTGCATTCCAGCTAAGAAGATAAAGGCAATATCGGTCTCTGTGCCTTTGGCAATCCTGCGGGAGCTAAAATTTGATGTAGCGTAGCCATAAAAAAGAATTTTAAGCATCATTTTGGGATGATAGCTGGGATTACCTACGGATGAGACTTTCTTATAAAGGAAGATTAAGTCAAGGCTTTCTACCACATCGTCTATTGCCCAGGCAAGATGGCCTTCTGACAGATAATCTCCGATAGATGCCGGGAAAAGCAGATTATCTTTGTTACTGTAGTTACGCACATTTAAAGACATTTAACAGCCTCCTTGATAGGTTTTATCGTCGGGAAACACTACTTTTATCAACGATGATATTATAACACATCGACGATAAACTACAAGGAATTATCGGACAGCCTCTGGGGCAAAGCCTCACTTGGCGTTCGCTTGGCCGCTCACTTCTTGCTAATGCAATGCGTGGTCGACTTTGCTGCGGCTTTTGGCTGGGTGGCGGCAGCCAAAAGCCGCAGCGTCCAAATCAATTAGTTTATAAGAACGGTTGTCCGCTTTTGCCGCTACAACACCCTAAAAACTACACGGACGC
>JAPMTX010000118.1 GCA_026552855.1 Candidatus Methanoperedens sp.
GAATACAGCGGCGCCATCGTGGACATCCAGAGCGGCTCAGGACTTATCAAGCGCTGCCCTGAATGCAACCGCGCGCTTGTGAAGGGCGCATGCGGAGAGCATGGCAAGGTGGATGGCATATACGATCTGCGCGTGAAGGCTGTCATGGACGACGGTGAAAAGGTGCAGGACATCCTGTTGAACAGGGAGGTCACAGAGGCGCTGGTCGGAATTACACTTGACCAGGCAAAGGACATGGCGACAGAAGCGCTTGACCAGGCAGTTGTGCTTGATGTGATAAAGAGCAAGCTCGTGGGCAGGTATTTCATCGTTTCAGGAGCAAAACTTGACAGGTTCATACTGGTGGATACGATCAGGCAGGATACAACACCGATCGAAGAAGGCATTATGAGTCTGCTCGCAAGTGCAGCGCCAGTTGCACAGGAGGCGTAACATGGCTGAAAATGGATCAGGGAACGGATCTGGAAGCGGCTCAGGATTCGCACGCGAGGTAGCGCACCGCATATTTGCAGCAGAGTTCAGGGAATCAAACTTACAGGCAAAGGAAGGGCAGGACCAGTATTCTCCCTCGTATCTCCTTACCCCGACAGGCGCAAAGTGCAACCGCGTCTTCATCGTGGGAACACTGACCGAGAAGGAAGATGTCGGCACGGACGCAGAGTTCTGGCGCGGGCGCATCGTTGACCCGACTGGTGCGTTCTTCGTGAATGCAGGGCAGTACCAGCCCGAAGCAGCGCAGGTGCTTGCCAAGACCACGCCGCCAGAGTTCATCGCGGTAATAGGGAAGCCCACTACATACACAACAAAAGAAGGTAATGTCCTGACCTCCATCAGGGCAGAGTCCATGCAGATAGTGGATGCTGCCACGCGGGACAGGTGGGTCGTGGACTGCGCGAAGCTGACGATGGCGAGGCTTGAGAAGCTGAAGGGAAATGAGCCTGATGCTGTGAAGGCAAGGGAGCATTACTCTACTGATGTGGGAAGCTACAGGGCGATGGTGCAGCAGGCGCTGGAGTCGGTGAGGGCACGGTAGGGTCGTGCCCTTCTCCTTTTCTAAATAAGAGTTTGCAAAATGGCTCAAATTATCGCAATGGTTTATTTCAACATAGGCTCGGTAACAGCAAATTTTGGATTCGCTAGAAAAAGGCAGGCTGGATATGATTGATGGCAAATCGAAATTCAAAATATTAATGGAAACTTTACTCGAAGCCAGTAAATCAAAAGATTGGGACGTAGCGAAAAAAGAATGGAAAGTGACAGAAATATATTTTGTCGATCCCGAAAGCACATCAGGGGAAAGTTTTTATGAAACTTGTTCATGCACCCACTATCCCATAAAAGAGGTTATCACAATAAAAAATACCCTCAATAAAAACGAATTAACTATTGGCAACTGTTGTATAACAAAAATCATAGGGGATGAAAAAGAAAACAAAAGGCATAAGGCTATATTCAACGCATTGAAAAATCAAAAAATAAATAAAGAACTCATAAAGCAGGCATACTACAACGACCATTTCATATATCATAAGGAGTTCGAATTCCTGTTAAAAATATTCAGGAAACGGTCACGCAGCGAAATACAAGCTAATAAATTCACACGAATTACAAACACAATCATGAGGCTCTATGAATCCAAGTATAATGCCAAGAAGGATGGATTATCATTGAATTTCTGATTAAACTGGATGAAATTATACCGAAAAAATCGCAAAAGAGGCAATAGCATGCGCTTTGAAAATAAAAGAATTTGCACAGAACCTGATGCAAGAAGCCGGGAGTGTAACGAATTTTGATGAAACTTCTATGATGTAGTAGAAATATTATAGGAGTTGAAAGAAAATGGCAGAATTATTTACACCAGAACAAGCAAGGGCATGGCTTCGGGCAAACCAAGAAATGGTCATACAAAAAAGACGGTAAAGAGTCAATTTGGCAAGATAGAACTTGATATTCCACGTGATACCGATGGTGAACATGAACCAATCATTGTTAAGAAACACCAAAGAACAATATCAAGTGACCTTGAGGGAATGATCGTATCATTATTCTCTCAAGGATTGAGTAACAGGGACATAGAATCTCATATGAGGAAAATATATGGCCTTGAAGTATCGGCTGAAATGGTTACCAGGATAACTGATAAGATCCTGCCGATTGCGAAAGAATGGCAAAATAGGCCGTTGAACGAACTGTATCCTATCATCTATCTAGATGGTATTGTTTTCAACGTGAATAAAGATGGGCAGATAGTCAAGAAGACTGCATATGTTGTATTTGCAGTAACGATTGAAGGGAAGAAGGATATTCTTGGAATATGGATAGGCGAAGCGGAATCATCCAAATTCTGGATGGGTGTTCTTGCTGATCTAAGAAATCGGGGCGTAAAGGATCTACTTATCTGTTCTGTTGATGGTTTGAAGGGATTTGAGGAAGCTATTAAAGCCTCTTTTCCGAAGGCAGAGATTCAGAAATGTGTAGTTCATCAGATCAGGAATAGCACCAAATTTGTCAGCTATAAAGACAGAAAGGCATTCTGTGCAGATATGAGAGAGATCTACACCGCTGCCAATGAGGAAGCAGGATTAGCTGCCCTTGATAGATTTGAGAACAAATGGGGCACTAAATATTCATATGCGATCAAGAGCTGGAGGGACAATTGGCAATATTTATCGACATTCTTCAAATATCCTCCTGAGATAAGACGAATAATATATACGACCAATGCTATAGAAAATTTCAATAGGCAGATACGGAAAATCACAAAAACCAAGAGTTCATTCCCAACAGATGATTCCCTATTCAAAATACTGTATCTGATAGTGTTTGATGCATCTGAGAAATGGACTATGCCTATGCGTGAATGGGGCATTATAGTGAACCAGCTAAGGGTCTATTTCGGTGAAAGGGTTGATACATATTTATAAATATGAAGGGATATTCATATGGGTAGTTTCAGCAAAAAATGTTACACTCC
>JAPMTX010000162.1 GCA_026552855.1 Candidatus Methanoperedens sp.
TGTATTTATTATATCGCAAAATCCCACTTGTTCGATAAAATCTCTCAATAGAGGCAGGCTTCCTACTAACTTTGCGTAGGCATATACTATATTATTGTCCATTTACGTGTTTTTTAGGGATTTTTGTCTTTCTTCCTCTTAATATTTGTGGTACTGAATAATGTTAACAGGATTTTAAATCAGAGGGTGCGGAAAATGGGAACTTAATTCTTTTTTCTGCATGGCTTCGATGATTTTTCTTTTATCGTTATTGGTTTGAATGATATTTATGAACTGGTCAAGTTCAGGGGTTTCTTTCATAGCCTGGGATTCAGAGAATCTAAGGCAAAGTCTTTCTTTTTCGATTAGTTGCTGAATTTCACTGCTGCTATGTAGATTCTGTTTTAATAAATTAATGTAATTAACAAACTCATCCATATCCCTTTGTGTTGGTTGTGGATATCTCAGTAGGAAATTGTGTATTTCTTTTCTGATTGCTTTTCTACTGATTTCATTCTTAACATGTACCTTGGCTTTTTCAATGATTATTTTTTTAACCTTTTTAGCATCACTGCCATATTTTAATGCTAAGAAGGTTGCATATCTGGTAATTTCGTTTTCAGCCGGAAGAGTGTTTTTCATTAGAAATTCATCGATCTTACTGCTTATATAAAACTCATGGGATTTTTGTTTTTCCGGTTTTTCTAATAGTTTGGTAGATTCTGAGGGCGGGGTATTTTGGAGATTTATCATGCTTCTGTATCTTTTTAAAAGTTTATTTGATAAACCAAAAGCTATGCTTCGGTATTTTTGTCCTAAAGAAGGTTTGGTAATGTAAGTGCTAATATTCAGGGCGTTATCTGTCCCTGAAGCCACACTGATATTGAGTTCGAATGGTTCAGTTCTCAGAGAATTGCATATATAAGTTATCTGCTTACTGATATTGAGTTCTATTGCTTTTTTCTGAAGACTCTTGCACATATTCATTGCTTTATCTTCCCCTAAAAGCGCACCAATCTCATGCTCGATTAGGTCAATAAATTCTTTAAAATCAGCGGCATTTGATGCTTCGTTTAAATTTTTCTTTGATAATACTTTATCGATAATTGTATTAGACCGCTGCCCAAAGCTAACTTCCAGCGTTTGAGTACAATATTTTATGAATTCATCGGCGAAAGACATATACTAACCATATTTTATACGGGAATTTTGAGTACCTATTGAATGCCAGTTCTCTCTATTCTTAGCCAATGTTCCTATGTTTTGAGGTTCAAAATCCTCATTAGGTTTATAATACTTTTACTATAAAAGGCTTTCACTATCATAATTATGATAAAGAATTGTTCTGCAATGCTTCATTTTGCATGTGCTTGGATAACATTCAGGGTAGAGCTCTGCGTATCCTCAGAGACTTTTCAAATTCATTGGTATTAAAACCATTAAAATCCAAGTGCGGGGGATGGGATTTGAACCCACGAATGCCTGCGCAACAGGATCTTAAGTCCTGCACCTTTGGCCGCTCGGTAACCCCCGCCTGGGGTCACGTTAAATATCCCTCGGATTACTTTAAGCTAACTGTTCGATACGATTATGTATGAATCGATACAATTGCGGTATATGCCCCCGCCCTTTGTCACTTTCTCCCGCAACGTCTTCATCCCCCTTACGAACATATGCAGGAACAGGTGCGGCTACTGCGGCTTCAGGCGCGACATCGGGCATCCTGAGGCTAAGCTCCTCTCGCCGGCAGAAGTGACAGACATACTTGAGAGAGGCGCACGCTCAGGCTGCTCAGAGGCGCTTTTCACGTTCGGAGAACGCCCTGATGAGGTCGATGGCTTCATGTCCCTGCTCGATGGGCTTGGATATGATTCCATAATCGATTATCTTGCAGACCTCTGCAGGCTTGCAATAGCACACGGGCTTTTACCTCACAGCAACCCCGGTGTGCTTGCGAAAAAAGAGATTGAAAGACTTAAACCCTGCAATGCCAGCATGGGGCTCATGCTTGAGACCACAGGCATAATCAATGCGCATAAAGGCTGTGCAGGCAAAGACCCGGAAAAGCGCATAGAGACCATCCGGGCGGCAGGAGAACTCGGCATTCCTTTTACGACCGGGATACTTGTGGGCATAGGCGAAACCCGGGATGACAGGATCAGTTCAATCCATACTATCAGGGATACACAGGAGGAATTCGGTCACATACAGGAGGTCATAATCCAGAATTTTATCCCCAAACCCGGAACGGGAATGGCATCCTGGCATCCTCCGGGAACAGAGGAAATGATCAAAACGGTCACGATGGCTCGACAGAACCTTCCTGAAGATGTCGCCATACAGGTATCCCCGAACCTTATCCATCCGAAAGAACTGGTGCAGTGCGGAGCCTCCGACCTCGGCGGAATATCGCCTGAAACCATCGACTACATAAACCCTGAGTCCCCGTGGCCAGGCATTCTTGAGCTTCAGGACATGGTCGATGTCCCCCTGCGGGAGCGGCTGCCCATATATCCGCGGTACATCAGGAAAAAATGGTACAGCAAAGGGATCGCACCGCTTATCCATAAACTTTCTGATGCAGAAGGATTTCGGAAAAAATATTAATAGGTAGTACCATATGACTGCAAACCCCAGGTGGTACTATACAGCAATTACAGAGTTTTCAGGACGAGATGCAGTATCGGATCGAGGCTGGGAAATGCACCCTGCAGGATGCGCTTGATCTCTATAGCGCCCCTTCGCTTTTTTCCCTTGCAGACAGGCTTCGCAAAAGAGCGGCAGGGGATACGGTCACATACGTGATCAACAGGAACATAAATTTCACGAACAGATGCACAGGAACATGCAGGTTCTGCGCATTCAGGAAGCCCGATGGATATATACTGTCCATATCCGATATCCTTGAGAAAACAAGAGCAGCCGTACGGCTCAATGCCACCGAGGTATGCATCCAGGGCGGGCTTCTTCCCGACTGGGATGTTTCTAATTACTGTGAAATACTTGAGGACATCAAAGGGGAATTCCCGCATATCCACATCCATGCGTTCTCGCCTATGGAAGTATTCCACGCGGCGCGGAACGGCAATATGAGCATAAAAGAAACACTCCAGTGCCTGAAAAAATCAGGTCTTGGCTCTATGCCCGGCACTGCGGCAGAGATACTCGTCGACAGGGTGCGCGAGGAGATATGCCCTGAAAAACTTACAACACATGAATGGATAGACGTTGTAAGAACAGCCCACAGGACTGGGATACCCACGACCGCGACCATAATGTACGGACATATCGAGACCCTGGAGGAGCGGATCGAGCATTTGTTCATAATCAGGGAAATGCAGAAAAGGACGGGCGGCTTTACAGAGTTCGTACCCCTTCCTTTCATGCCGCACAACAACCATCTCGGAACAGGGAGACAGGGCTTTCATAGTATAGAGAACCTGAAATTCCATGCGCTGGCAAGAGTGCTCCTTTATCCGTACATCAGGAACATACAGGTGAGCTGGGTGAAGCTCGGTGAGAAGCTGGCTCAGTCTGCCCTTAAATGCGGCGTGAACGACCTCGGAGGGACACTGATGGAGGAGAATATCTCCAGGAGCGCGGGCGCGGCTAACGGCGAGTACATGCCGCCGCAGGAGTTTGAGAGACTGATAAAAGAGATTAACCGGGTGCCGCAGCAGCGCGATACGCTGTATAATCCCATAACACCATTATAACCTGATATGGGTTGAGGACGCTTTATGGCTGATTTTAAATTGATTTTGATTGTTCTTATTATATCCTCCCTCGCTCTTGGCTGCACTCAGCCGCAGATCAATACTCAGACCCCAACTGATACACCAATAGCTACAGAGACTGCAGGAATAACCGCTACTCCTGCATTTACTCCTGTACCTTCTCTGATACCTGCCCCATCGCCAGGGGTAAACGTGACAGAATTGAAAGTGAGTTTGAATCAGGTATTTACACTGTCTTTTGAGGCTAATCCAAGTACCGGCTATTCATGGATAGCTATAGTAGACGAAAGTTTCTTAAAATTGAAGAATGATACTTTTGCCCCGTATCCGCATCCTCCGCAGGTTGTTGGAAGAGGTGGTAAGGAGAACTTTACATTTATTCCGCTTAAAACCGGAGAGACTGATTTAGTAATACAGTATAAAAGAGTATGGGAGAAGGATGTCCTGGTAGAAAAAACATTTCAGATAATAATAACCGGATGAATACGAATTAGATAACAATGGCAGTAAAAGAGCAAACCAGGCTTGATGATTTTATCTCACTGGAAGAACGTGAGCACCTGCTCTCAGAGCTGCACAGGTTCCTCGTATGGGTGGGTGAGAAGATACCCGACGAGATCAAGGTGAACGGGGAAACAATAAAGCTCAGTGAGCTGATCTGGCGCTGCATACATAAAAAGGAGCTTTCGGAGCAGGAAAAGGAGCGCATGATGGAGCTTGTCCGCATGCTTGAGACAAAAGAGAAATATGATGAGGAGGTCCTGAAGAAAGCCAGTCTCAGCCACGAAGAAGCAAAGAGGTTATACCACGAATCTGCCGCCCTTATACGGGCTATTATGGACATAAGGGAATGCGAAACCGGCAGGGTAAAGCTGAAGGAATCCACAGAAGAGGTGAGACAAAAAATAGAGGATGCAAAAAGATGGCTGGGATTTTTAAAAGGAGTGGGCAGGAAAAATATTTAGTATGAAGATTACACGTGCAGATCCACCTCCTTTGCTATTCCCTGTATATTCTTTATCCCGTACAGGCTCTGGCGCGCATCCTTGAAATAGAACCGCTCCTCAAGGATATCTTTTTTCTTCAATCTGTCCAGCGCATACCTGACAGTCCTAGGAGGCAGATAGCTCTCCCTTGTGATATCTTTCTGGGTTAATAGCCCGCCCTTCTCAAGTATCTTAAAAACAAGCTTGGCAGACGGAGGGAGGTTCTCTATCCTGATATCTATGTTCGCTATCGGTACGCTATCTTTTTTAGAGCCGCTCATCGCGGTGGCAAAGACGATCCCTCATTTGGTAGTCACCGGAGTAGTTAACGGTGTGAACTATTATAAAGGTTCCTGTTCATCATGTTCGTTGAATAACAAAATTAGCAGTGTAACACCTACAGCCGGTGGAAAGCGGGGGAAAAGAGTTCAATATGAAAGAATTTTGTGACTACACATTGTAAACAAACCGACCAATAGGTTTATATAACCTTTAAGAGCATAATATGTGCACATACATATGTTTTTTGCATATGTATAAACCCAGTGTAAAAGCTGCGTCAAGAATGGGGTTAAATGTATGTCTATAAATAACAATGTAGACTCTATCTTGGCACAGCTAAAAGCGGATAGGCAGTAGGAAAAAATTCCCTATCAAAGTAAACTAGAAATTATTCATAGGAGGACGGGATATGCGAAATAAGTTAGTGTATGCACCAGCTAAAGATGAACGTAAAGTAAAGAGAACAATCGGTGCTGGCATCGGATTTATCGGAATATTGCTCACTGCAGGAATATTGTTTACAATATTCCTGTTGAACAGCAGTGTTGCCAGTGATAGCAGCGGTGCATCATACAACAGCGGCGCGGTCACCATGTCGGACAGCCAAAAGTTGAATGCAAATGCTTCACCCGATGTTCAGTCTGTATTAATTACAGATAATCAGAGAAAGGCTGCAGAGCTTCTTAAAATGGCTCATGAACTTCCGGCTAAGAGAAAGGCTGCAGCAGAGCGTTTGAAAGCTACTCTTGCCGCCAGTGCGATTGCACCCGCGTCGGTCACGCCCGGCCCCGGCTTAACGCCCGACTATTTCGGCATTTACCCCAACTATGCCAACAGCCCGCTCTCTATAGGTAACGCCACTGTCACCTTCACGGGTGTTGGCACAGGCGCAGCCGCTACAGCGACCGTAGTGAATGGTGTCGTTACTGGCATCACTCTTACAAACGGAGGCTCTGGGTATACTTCTGCTCCTACAATTAGTATTACAGGTGGTAGTGGCACAGGTGCTACGGCTACAGCGACCGTGGCAGGTGCCGTTGCTGCTATCACGATTACCAATGGGGGCACTGGTTATATCTCTGCTCCCACCGTCACCATCACAGGTGGTGGTGGAACTGGCGCGACTGCTACAGCGACCGTAGCAGGATCTATTACTTCCCTTACGTTTGGGACCCCAGGCGCAGGTTATACCGCTCCCGCAGTCAGTTTCTCGGGCGGTGGTGGTGCAGGCGCTACTGCCACAGCGACAGGTCCCGTTGATGTTATCACAGTTACCAATGGGGGCACTGGTTATACCGCTCCCGCAGTCAGTTTCTCGGGCGGTGGTGGTGCAGGCGCTACTGCCACAGCAACCGCAGACCCAACTACTGGTGCAATTGCTAGCATCACGCTTATCAGCGGAGGTTCAGGTTACACTTCTGCGCCTACCGTCACCATCACGGATAGTGGCACAGGCTCAGGCGCTACTGCTACAGCAACAATAGCAGTTACCGGCATCACTCTTGGCAGCGGGGGTTCAGGTTACATTTCTGTTCCTGCCATCACAATCACGGATAGTGTCGGCACAGGCTCAGGCGCTACTGCTACGGCAACCGTAACAACTGATGTCGTTTCTGCAGTCACGATTACGAATGGAGGCTCTGGTTATACCTCTGCTCCCACAGTCACCTTCACGGGTGGTGGGGGATCAGGCGCTGCTGCCACAGCAACCATCAAAACTGATGTCGTTTCTGCAGTCACGATTACGAGCGGAGGCAGTGGTTACTTATCCGGCGGCATCCGCAAATTCGTCGATGCAATGCCAAGTCTCCCAATTGCCGTTCCGGATACTATTACTTATCCGGGATCCGATTACTACGAGATCGCGTTACAACAGTATACGGCGAATATGCATTCGGATCTACCTGCGACCACACTGCGCGGTTACGTGCAGCTCAATATGGGTACGGACGCCAATGGTCAGAACACGATAGCGCCCGCGCCGATCCAGTACTTGGGACCTGTAATCGTAGCCCAGCGCGACCGACCGGTGCGCGTCAAGTTCATCAACCAGCTTCCCAATGGTAGCCCGGGCGACCTCTTCATCCCTGTGGACACCACCTACATGGGAGCGGGGACGGGTCCTGCCGCTCTTGCGGGTACAAATTGCTCGGCGACGCCTAAGCCTTCAACCTGTTATTCTGAGAACCGCGCCACCCTCCATCTCCATGGCGGCACCACTCCGTGGATCAGCGATGGGACACCTCACCAGTGGACTACGCCTGCTGGAGAAACCACCTCCTACCCCGAAGGTGTGAGCGTGTTCAATGTCCCCGATATGGATGGTGGAAAAGAGCCTAATGGAACGCTGACGTTCTACTATAGCAACCAGCAGAGCGCCAGACTGATGTTCTACCACGACCATGCCTACGGGATCACCCGCCTCAATGTCTACGGTGGCGAGGCCGCAGGCTATTTATTGACGGACTCAACAGAGCAGGCTCTGATCGGTACGGGAGGCGCCCTTGAAGGACTTGGCGTCGGGACTCCCCTGGTCATCCAGGACAAGACCTTTGTGCCAGACAACACCAGACCATTCACAAATCTCGTGGGAAGCTTTTCCTCACAACTTGCCGCACAGGATCCTACCTGGGATACCGCCAAGTGGGGCGGCACCGGAAGCCTCTGGTTCCCCCATGTATACATGCCCAACCAGAACCCGGGCGACGTGTCTGGAGCGAACCCCATGGGCAGGTGGGATTACGGTCCCTGGTTCTGGCCGCCGTTTACAGGTTTGACATACGGGCCGATCCTGAACCCCTACTACGATCCCACTTGTGTCTCCAGTGCAACGCAGTACTGCGAAGGGCAATATATACCAGGGACGCCGGATGCACGGTTGATTTCGCCGTCCGGTGTGCCTGAAGCTTTCATGGACACCCCGCTGGTCAACGGCAAAGCCTACCCTGTCCTCAACGTGCCGGCAGGGCCCGTTCGGTTCCGCATCCTGAACGCGGCAAACGACCGATTCTGGAACCTGCAGATGTACGTTGCCGACCCGAATGTGACCACTGCAGATGGTCGGAAGAACACCGAAGTCAAGATGGTTCCTTTCAACTCGAACCAAAACTTGATCACTCCCTTCCCTTCCTGGTGGTATACTCCCGGACTCAACTTTGTGTTTGATGACCGCGCTGGCGGTGTCCCGGATCCAACAACGAGGGGACCAGCGATGATCCAGATCGGCACCGAGGGCGGCTTCCTGCCGGCGCCCGCAGTGATTCTCAATCAGCCGGTCAACTACGTCTATAACCGCAGAGACATCACCGTCCTGAACGTCAATGAGAAGGCACTATTCCTTGGCCCGGCTGAGCGGGCTGACGTCATCGTTGACTTCTCCAAGTTCGCCGGTAAGACCCTCATTCTCTACAATGATGCGCCTGCGCCTGTCCCGGCGACTGACCCGCGTATCGACTACTACACGGGCGACCCGGACCAGACCGATACGGGTGGCGCACCCTCGACGCTGCCGGGCTACGGTCCCAACACCCGCACCATCATGCAAATCAAGGTGGCGGGAACCGATAGTGGAACACCGGGGCCCGTCGATGATGTCAACCAGACCATTTTGACCGCCTTGAACACAGCGTTGCCGGCTGCCTTCAATGCGTCCCAGGATACGATCATCGTGCCCCAGGCGCCTTACAATGGCGTATACAATGCAAACTTCCCCGGCAATGCAAGTGCGTATGTGAAAATCCAGGACACTAACTACACCTTCGACCCAATCGGTCCAACAGGCACTATCACGATGGACATGGAGCCAAAGGCCATCATCGAGGACTTCACGATGGACTATGGCAGGATGAACGCCATCCTGGGGAACGAAATAAAGCATACCAACGTCGTTACCCAGACGTCCATCATCCAGGCATTCATCGATCCGCCTGTGGAGCTCATCAACATAACGGACAAGATGACTCCCATAGGAAATGCATCAGACGGGACCCAGATATGGAAGATCACGCATAATGGCGTTGACACCCATGCCATCCACTTCCACTTGTTTAACGTGCAGCTGGTCAACCGGGTTGGCTGGGACGGGGCGATAAAACCGCCCGACGCCAACGAGTTGGGCTGGAAGGATACCGTACGGATGAACCCGCTGGAAGACATCATCGTGGCTTTGAGGCCGATCAAGCTCACGAACCTCCCCTTCAAGATTCCCAACAGCTGGCGACCGCTGGACGTGACTAGTCCGCTGGGCTCCACCGCAGGGTTCACTAACGTGGACCCGAACGGCAACCCGACTACTGTCACCAACCAGTTGGTTAATTTCGGCTGGGAGTTCGTCTACCACTGCCACCTGCTGGGTCATGAAGAGAACGACATGATGCGACCAGTGGTGGTAGCAGTTCCACCAGAGGCGCCTTCCAACCTCACTGCCACTTTGAAGGGAGGCACGGCGGTCTTGACATGGATTGACAACTCCCTCAGCGAAACCGGCTTCACGGTCCAGAGGTCCAATAATGGTGTAACGTGGAATACCTTGACAACAGCAGTACCAGCCGCCGCGGGAACGGGCTCTGCGGTGACCTATTCCGATAAAACCTACAAGCCGAGCGGGACGCCGTACTTCTACAGGGTGTTTGCCTCCAACACTGTCGGCAGCACAGTAGCCGGCTATTCTCAGACGACTGTCAGCTCCGCATCCTCTAACATCGCCGGTCCACCATCTGGCACAACGACCTTATCGGTCACTCAGGCTGCCGCACTGAGGTCTCCAGTCGTTCTCACCTGGACGTACTCCCCCGGTGGAGACCAAATGGGCTTCGTTATCCAGAGGGCAACGAATGCTAGCTTCACGACAGGACTAACGACAGTTACGGTTGGAGCAGCCACAACATCATACACCGATAGCCAAGCGAAAGCCAGGACAACCTACTACTACCGTGTCATGCCGATTAATTTCTTGGGCGTCGGTAGTTGGTCCAATGTCGTATCTATTACGCCCCATCTGTAGTAAATGCGTTTTCGGGGAGGATTACCCCTCCCCAAATTCTTTTTTACTCTTCGATCCGCTGTCGAAAGCGGAAAATTACCTGAGAAATAGTTAAATCCAATGCAGATACCATTAGAAATATGTTAGATATTTCTAGGAATATCCCGTATCTCCCGTAGCGCCGCCAGTACTTCTTCGTATTTTGCCCCTTTCCTTATTACTTTCAGGTTAACAAGGTCAACCACAGTAGAAGGCTCGCCCCTGCATTCTCCTCCGTCAAGTATGTAATCCGCGTCTATTTTTATCTCGTCCACCCTCGCAGGCGGGGGCTCTCCTGAGATATTGGCGCTGGTAGAGGTAACAGGGACCCCAGCAAGCTCGATAAGCTCAAGCGCCAGCTTATGATCCGGATAGCGTATGCCCACCGAATCCGAACCTGATGTAAGGATGTCGGGAACTGTCCTTTTTTTCCTGAGTATAACGGTCACAGGTCCGGGAAGAAATCTCTTTATAAATTCTCTCTCTTTCTCGCCAATATGCACCAGCTCATCCATCATCCTGAAGCTGGAGACTGCGACCGAGACCGGGCTCTGGGTACTTCTTTTTTTGATCTCAAAGACCTTTCTCAGCGCCCCCCCGGAATAGATGCTGGCTGCTATGCCGTACACTGTCTCAGTGGGATAAATTACAATCCCCCCTCTCCTGATGATATCTGCGGCTTTTTTGATATCCCTGCCTGTTATACGCCGCATGCCAGGACTGTTACTTAAAAACTACGCCTGTACTATTGCCAGGGAGCCGACAGGACAGTTCTTGGTGCATATCCCGCAGGCTATGCAGGTATCGTAATCCACTGCTGCAGCACCCCTGGTCACATGGATAGCAAGCTTTGCGGTATTGATGTCGAAATCCTCTGCCTTTGATAGTTTTGTATTCGTGGGGCAGACCGTAACACATATTCCGCATCCGTTGCAATTACCTGACTGGACGAGTTTTTTATCTTTCTTTGCCATAATGGTTGATACTGCTTTAGATAATATGAACATTGTGGTTTTTAATTCAGAAAGCTATAAATAGTTTGTTCGTAGTTATACGAACTAATAGTGGGCAGATAGAAATACTTTTTTCCACCTATCCCTCCTATCCTATCCATATTTGCCCACTATACTATTTTTTGGCTTTAACCCATTATACTATTTTGCAGGTTTAATATACACTCAATATACAGGCTCAAGACCTTCAAGCCTCTCTGCTATGATCTTGTTCTGCTCAGCCAGAAGCTCTTTTTTCTCGCGCTGCTTCTCCACAGCCCCGATCCCCGCCTTGAACAGCTTATCCAGTTCTGCCGATGCACCGATGGATAATATTGAAAGAACTCTTGGAGTTTCGCCCTTATGTATAAGGATGCCTTTGAATATCTGACCCAACTCACAGGATAGCTTTTCGACCTCGCTCGTTATATCGTTGATATTGAGATACTTCTGGTCCCCCTCTATTATTATCATGGCTCTGTTCGCTTCCTTGTACGGGTCAAGCTCGAACAGCAGACCTGCATGCGAGAGGCTGTGCTTTATAACTGATTTGATGGAAACGTCCTTATCCCCCGTGCCAAAACCCATCGTAGCAAGCCTTGAGCCACCTGACATGACGGATTTAAAATCGCCAAGATCAGTGACCATCATCATTTCGCTGTCAAGCGCCTTTAAGAGCAGCAGGAACCGCTCTGCAATCGTCTTATTGATCCCGTCGTAGGCACTCTTTATGTCTTTCCCCAGGTGTTTTAGGAACTGGTTATCTACGATTATATTCCCGTCAGAACTTCCATCCATGACCTCTTTCAGGCAAAAGATGGAATTCTGGAGGTATATAGCGCCTTCCTCCCTGAAAGGAAGTACCAGCACCCCGTACACGTTATACTTGAACCGTCCTTTTATAGCCTCTATCATCAGGGGTAGAAACGATGAACCTGTCCCGCCTGAGGCTGAGGCTATTATGAAAGCCACATCAAAATCCCCGCGCTCCTCGATAGCCCGCAGCAGCAGTTCCTTGTTATCTTCAAAGCACTGCTTTCCTGTGCGCCTGTTCGCTCCTACCCCGTGAAGGTAGGGCACATGTATCCTGTCCTTTGCTTTAGTGAACCTTAACTCCCTCAGGTCATTAATAGCCGTATTGATGGCTACGGTCTCAACATGGCTTGCGAACTTCTGCTTACCGTAATATTTGGATATCACGCCGCCGCCGAAAGCTTCCTTGTTTATTGCATCAAGAATCCTGTTGCCGCACTGTCCTACGCCGATTAATAATATGTTCAACATATGTCCTCAAAACGAATATTCTCTGTGTCTTTTTATCGCGAACGATACTGCTCCGATTGCTATCATAACTACTGGTAAAACAACATACAGGTATTCCCTTTCGTTCTCTGTTACAGATATCTGTTCAGATTCTGTTGATATGCCGATCGGGTTATCGTTATAGATTGTTCTCAGGTTGATCGTGAAATTGCCCGCTTCGGTACCTTTTAAAGTAACCCTGTTTTCTATCTTCTCACCCGGGTTTATTAGATCGTATACCTGTCTTAAGTCTCCCTCTACCACCTTCATGCCAAGCGGCGGAGAACCCTCTACAAGCACCGATTTTGCAGGGGCTTTCCCGTTATTCGTGATAGTTACCGTGGCTTTAATCGAATCGTCTATACTTATTCTGCTTTTATCTAAACTGATGGCAGGGACAAGATTAGATTTCTCCTGCTTAACTGCAGAGACTGTTATTGTAATTGGATTTGACTGGCTGGTCTTCGAGCCGTACTTTATTATCGTCGGCTTGAAATCAAATGTACCTGAATCAACTGCTCTCAGGGCATAATAGAGTTCCTGGCTCGATCCCGGTGCCAGTTCTGTATTTACCGTGGGAGGAAACCTCGATCCCTGGGCATTGGAAAAACCGTTTGGAAGCTGCTCGGTCAGCGTCATGTTATCGGCAGTGGCATTTCCTATGTTTTCCACTTTGATCTTAAATTCTGCGATGTCCCCTACGTTAATATTCGTTTTATCCACTGATTTTGTCAGGGCGATGTTCGGAACACCTACCGGGGTTGTTGGTCTTACTATCTGGGAAATTTTGGGATACCCCCATCCGGTCGGGAACTCGATATAAATCCTGGCAGGATCTGCGACTGAAAAAGCCCGAAGACGTATCTCATTGAACGTGATAGCTGCTTCGCCATCGTACAGGTTATTGAATCTGGAGACATTGCCGTAGGTCATATTCACCCTGGCATAATAAGGCGGGCTGATTTCAATAATCTCGATAATATAGGCTCCGTTCTCAAAATTTAACGCAGTATTGTTCGGTACTGTAAAATTGAAGCTCTGCGTTGCAGCACTCCCGGTTGCAGGGAGTACCAGTGGTAATAATAGCAAAAAGTAGGTTAACCTCATCCAGTGGTCTCCGTATTGCCCATACTACTATTAAATATCATTCGATAATATATAAACCTTATGAGTATCAACATTATGATAATGAATAAAAGGAGAAATTTATTTGATCTTCAGGCTGATATCAAGCCACCTTGATGAGTGCGTGAGCGCACCTGTGGATATGACGTCAACACCTGCTTTCGCATAATCAGTTACCTTCTCAACTGCTATCCTGCCCGACGCCTCAAGGATAACACCCTGTCTTTGCCCCTTCTCTTCAAGGGTTCTGATGCATCCTGCGATCTCGACTGCTGTCATATTATCGAACATGATAATATCCACTCCCAGCTCTGCTGCGCGAACAGCGGAGTTCATATCTTCTACTTCAACCTCTATTCTCTGGGTAAAACTGGCTGTACTTTTTGCTGCCTTTATCGCCCTCTCAAGTCCAAGTATCGCGATATGGTTATCTTTGATCATCACAGCGTCCGAGAGGTTGAACCTGTGGGGATCGCCTCCACCTGCAATAACGGCTCTCTTCTCGAACTTCCTGAACCCGGGTGTGGTTTTCCGTGTGCTCGCTATCCTTACACCGTTCGCCTTTTCAACATACCTGCGCGTCAAAGTCGCAATCCCGCTCATCCTTCCCAGGAAATTCAGCGCCAGCCTTTCAGCGCGCAGTATAGACCTGGCTCCGCCCTCAAGGTTGAATACGGTATCATCCTTCTTTACAGCCGAGCCGTCGGTGAGGTCTGTCACAGCCAGTATGTCAAAATATTCGAATATCTGCGTTGCTTCAGCCAGTCCTGCTATGATGCCGCCTTCGTTTGCTACCACCTCAGCCTGAACCTTGCAGTCAGGGACTATGGTGCATGAGACATCATTGTAGCCTGTATCTTCCTCTATAAACCTTTCAAGTTCTGCCAGCAGCATAATCAATCACTACAATTAATAGTCTTCATTTACATATATACTGATGTTAAATACTGATGTTAATGTATAGGGAACTACCAGGAAACAGAAGACATTATGCTTAATATCGGAGTTATCGGCTGCGGAGCCATCGGAAAAGAGATATGCAGGGCGATCGATTCAAAGCTCATAGAAGCGCAGCTTGTGGCGGTTTATGACAGGAGCAGGGATAACTGCGAGCGGTTGCTGGGAGAGCTTAAGAACAAACCTGAGGTACTCCCGCCTGGGGATTTGATATCCAGGGTGGATATGGTAGTTGAGTGCGCCTCGGCTGCTGCTGTCCGGGAATACGGGTATGCTGTCCTTGAGAGCGGAAAGGACCTCATGGTATTGAGCGCCGGGGCGTTCACTGATCCGGGATTGCTGAAGAAGTTCGTTAAAGCTGCTGCTGCCCATAACAGCAGGATATATATACCATCCGGCGCCATTGCGGGTATAGACGGCTTAAAATCAGCCTCTGTTGCCAGTATAGATAAAGTAATGCTTACCACTACAAAGAGCCCTGAAGGATTGAAGGGGGCGCCTTACGTTGTACAGAACAGCATCGACCCCGGCTCATTCCGCGAAAAAACGCTGCTGTTCGAAGGTAGCGCCGAGAAAGCTATCGCCGCGTTCCCTGCAAACGTCAATGTCGCGGTCTCGTTGAGCCTTGCAGGCATAGGCACAAAAGAGACGCGGGTGAGGGTTTTCGTAGACCCGCATGCTGAGCGGAACACGCACGAGGTCACGGTCGAAGGGGCTTTTGGGAAATTCACATGCAGGATTGAGAATGTTCCTTCACCCGATAACCCGAAGACGAGTTTTCTTGCCGCACTTTCGGCTATAGCCACGTTGAAAAAATTAACAGAGCCCCTGCAGGTAGGAACTTAAGATGCCGCTTGAAGATTTTTCATGGATGCTCTCCGAGATAAGGAGAAAGCTGTTTTACATTGTCATTATTTTTGGGATCGTGTCTATAGTCTCTTATCCCTATATGGAGAATATAATAAATAAAATAGAAGATGATATGCTCTACAGCCTGGTACGACCGGCTAATTCAAGTACATCAAGACAGTTAACAGACATATCAAATAACCTTTCTTTACTATCAAGTGAATTAGAGAAAAATAATAATTCTATTATAGCGCAGAACCTGACAAATCTCTCAGGTGAATTGTTAAATATTTCACAAAAGATTAACCTGCGGGATACCAAGGTTGTAGCTCTGACACCTCTGGAAGGTGTCATGCTTAAGTTCAAGATGTCTCTTATATTCGGCTTCTTTTTTGTGCTTCCATTGATACTGTATTATGCGCATAGAGGGTTAAAAGGAAGGCTTAAAAATTTATTACCTGTGAAGAAATCCCTGATAATATCGGCTTTAATAACATCCTTAATCCTGTTTTTAATAGGGGCTGGATATGCTTATTATATTCTTCCGTATTTCATGAAGTATCTCAATCAGGAGAATCTGAACATAGGAGAAATAAATTACTCAGTCTCAGAGTTCATTAATTTTATTGTTATGACCATCTTAATTATTGGTCTATCTTTTGAATTACCACTCATTCTCACAGTGCTGGTTCGCTCAGGTATTACTTCGCGTTCGACCCTTGCTCACTATAGAAAGCATGCTTATGTTATTCTTTTGATCATTTCTGCATGGATTACGCCTGATCCCACTATGCTTACTCAAGTAATGGTAATGCTGCCGTTTGCAATATTATACGAGGTAAGCCTTATGCTGCTCTGGCTGACGGGGAGATAGAGAATTATACCTGATGGGACACCCTCTCAATAATATTGCAAATATTGGTATCAGCTCACAACGAAAACATTATATTACCACATTTCACACTTTAAATTCTCAATCTCACTGAAATGACTATCTCGTGACACTACAACAAGACCATGCTGTCTGGCAACAGCCGCTATCCAGATATCGTTTTCAGGAATAGGCTGCCCTTTCTCCAGCAGGCGGTTTTTTATTAAGCCATAATAGCGTGCAGTATCTACATCACAGGGCAATACGGCAGAGTATGATGCGAACTCCTCTATTCGCGATAAATTCTTCCTGACATTGCTGGACTTATGAACACCGTAGTATAATTCTCCAAGGACTGTGCTGGATATAAAGACTTCATCTGCATTCGCAAGTCGCGTCTTGACAGCAGGATCATCCCCGAAGAGAGCAATTATGATATTCGTGTCCAGCAAAAATTTACCACTCATTCTTGTCAACCCGCTCGCAGTTCGCTTCAATGGCTTGAGCCATGGCTTGTATATCCTCTGCTTTCATGGTTCCAGAAAAGCGAAGTAGCTGCTTGCCAGGCACACCTTTCGGAAAAGGTTTAGCTAGTGCCTGAGCGAAATCGAGTACTTGGCGCTGAAGCTCAAAAGGCAAATGGTCAAGATACTTCATGATATCCTGTTTGATCGTTGGGATTTCTGTCATATATACTGCGATAAGGTGGCAATTGATTTAATATTTTCTGTATTTATAATATAGATGAGACGTTGTATATTAAAACTGTGCCTTAAAGTTATTCAGTCGCTTCTATTAGACTTGAAGAGTATAAAGGACTGACCAGGGAAGATATTATAGCATGCCTGCTATTTGCCACCAAAGCTCTTGAAAACACGACTTCTATGTCTTTAGCGGCTGAGCTTATTAGAATACCTAAAACCCATGCGCTGCGTACGGCGCGAACGTCACGAACACAAGCGACATGAGGATAAGGATCGCGAATATGACCACAACCGCATTGGAAATCTTCTCGACCCTCTCGCCATTCCCTATTATCCTTGAGAGCGTTCCAGCCATAACATCGCGGAACACATGCCCTCCATCAAGAGGGACAGCCGGGAGACAGTTGAACAGCCCCACGTAAAAGTTCATCCAGCCTACCCACATGAGTATGTTCAGTATCCAGAATATCCCGTTACCGAGCGAGGAAGCCCAGCCTGTGGGCTCGTAGAAATAAGTGATCAGGTCGCTGAACCCGGGGAAACCTTCTCCAGTAATCCCGATGATTGGCAGGCTGAACAGGTATACCCATCCGTCAAGCTTGTTTAATAGCGAAGGTATGTTCTGAAGCGTATGCAGGAACCTTTTAGCCTGGAATTCACCTACGCCAATGCCCAGCGAATAGCTCACCGCACCTGTATCAGGCGAGTAAGAGATGCCAAGGAACCCTTTTTTGGCCCCCGTATCATAGGGATATCTGGTTAACTCGATGCCCCTGAAGACCTCTATTGAGGCATTGGCAGAGCTGTTGCTCATCATATAGATATCCACTTTCTGTCCGGGTCGGGTAGAGTTCATGAAACTGATGAACTCATCTAATCTTGTGATATTCGTATCATTGATCCTGATAAGGACCATATCAGGCTTTATCCCTGCAGCCTCAGCGGGCGAGCCCTGGACCACGTTATATACCTTTATGCCCGGGCGCGTACGGTTATCCGGGCTTGTTACAAGGTCTATTACTTTTCTTGTCCTGTTGTCCACTACGCTCAGCGTTACTTTGCTCCCTGGCTCGATTGTACTGGCGTAGATGAGGAAATCCTCTGCGCTGTTCACCTGCTTATCATCTATCCCGGTTATTATCATGTTCGGCTTAACCCCTGCATGGTCTGCAGGATATCCGGGGAGAACATTTGTGACCATCACTTCCCCAACAGGGGAGATGGAACCGAGCAGAGAGAAGAACAGGATGAATGCCACCAGTGCAGTAGCGAAGTTAGCCATCACGCCTGCTGTGAGCACCCTTACGCGCTGGCTTCTTGTGGCTGGAGTTTTCGGTAAAGCCTCCTCCCCCTCTTCTTTCTCCTCTTTTTTCCCGAGAAGCTGCTCCTCGTCAGGCTCCGCAAAGCCTCCTATCGGGATTAGCGCAAGCAGTATCCCCATTGATTTTACTCTTATGCCCTCTACCTTGCACAGGATGGCATGCGAGAACTCATGGACTACCAGGGTTACGATCAATGCTATGACACCCCATTCAAAGGGTATGTACTCATTGATGCCGGGTATGAGGAAAAAATTGCGGGGCTCGTTGAACTTGCTGGGGGGCGGGACATTCTGCGACTGGAATAACCCTATCATGCTGATATCAACTAACACTATCAGCAGGAACATGACGAACATGCCTATCAGCATTGCCGGGAGACCGATGCTTGCGAACACCCTCCAGAAACCCTTGCGGCTCGCAAGCCTGTCGAGGAGCTTCTGCCCTTTCTGGGTCCTGAGCATCAGTATCGGTCCGTAAGCTGTGATATTATATTTGCTCAGTGTCCCGCGCCTATCGAGGATAATGACAAATAACCAGTAAGCCAGAAATACAAGCAAAAGACTATAGTAATTCAACCGGCGGTCTCCATTAGCATTTTATTTAAACACATCGCGCATATTATGTACTGGTGACTCTATGTTTTCTATCGTATATATAACCACTGGGAATATCGATGAGGCGCGGAGAATCGGAAGTAAGCTCATCGAAGAGCGCCTTGCTGCCTGCGTGAATATCTTTCCCATAACTTCAATTTACAGATGGAAGGATAATATCGAGGAATCAAACGAGTTCGGGATGATAGTAAAGACAAAGACGGATAAAATAAAAGAGATAGAAGAGAGGGTAAAGCAGCTCCACAGCTATGAGTTACCGTGCGTGATTTCACTCAGCATCAGTGAGAGTTCACCCGAATACCTTAAATGGATAGGGGAATCGGTGGATTGAATATGAAAGTAGAAGCAAGCGTAAAACCCAACAGGCTGTTCGCTCCCCAGCTTGTGGGGCTTGTATCCTCGGTAGATAAGAACGGAAGACCCAATGTGGCTACGCTGGCATGGATAACGACAGTATCCGCAGACCCGCCGCTTATCTCAATCGCGGTAGGCAGAACGCGGTATACGCATGGGTGCATAAGCGGGAGTAAAGAATTTGTCTTGAACCTTCCTACCATGAACATATTGAGGGAGGTGCAGCTTGCCGGCTCGCTATCAGGGAGGGATGGGGATAAATTTGAGAAAACCGGCTTGACACCTGTAGAGGCCATAGCAGTAAAAGCGCCGCGCGTAGAAGAGTGTGCGGCTCATTTAGAATGCAAAGTCGTTGACGTGAAAGAAGCAGGCGACCATACGATATTCATAGGAAAAGTAGTGGCGGCGGCATGCGAGCTTGAGGCTGTTAAAGAGGGGGTGCTGGATATCTCCAGGATAAAACCTGTGCTGCACCTTGGAGGAACGTTTTTCACGACGGTTGGAGAGGCTGTGAATTCCCAAAACATTTAGTAATCAAAATAACTTATGGGTTTGGATTTTTACGTTTTAACCTCCTAATAAATTATATTGATTGTACCTGATAGCATTCACATTCTACTCTCCCGTTTTTCTTTTTCCAATAACTTTTTCAGGTCTCTTTTACCATGAATAAGACCTAATATTATAACGCGGGATTCCTCAATGCTGTAAATAAGCCGATACTCTCTCACAAAAAGTTCTCGAATATTAGCATTGCCAAGCTCAGGAACTATCCGTCCCCTCGAAGAAAATTCATTAAGCGAACGGCTCGCATCTAGAATCTCCTGCACAAAAGCAGCCGCATAAAAAGCTGAATCCCTCTTGATATATTCGGCAAGCGCGTTGAGGTCAGCAACAGCTTCATGCGACCAGATTACTTTTCGAGCCATTTTGCCATTAACTTCTCAACTTCTTCCTGACTATAAATCCGTCCTTCCTCAGCATCTTTCAAGCCACGCTTTATCTTTTGTAGGACATAAAGATGGTACTGGACATCCTCCAGAGAACAATCATCCGGTAGTCGGGTTAGAAGTCTGCTAACTTCCTGCTTTGCTGTCTGCATATACATTCCTTCATAATAGCTTATACTAATTTTTAACCGTATATTATATTAACCTGACGCCATTCCGATATTAAAATCTCGGATTAAACCTGCCAATAAACTTAAACTCCCACAAGCTCCCGCCACTAATCTCTTTTCGCTCCAGGTGCTCAATTTCATGGGCTATATCGTATGCAGTCGAGCCCTCAAAAACAAGCTCTTTTTCAGCAAGCTCCTCTGTCTTAATCTCCTTTTCAAGAGGATTCACAGTAGCTTTTATGATCCGGTCGCTCACTACTCTTACTTTATACGGCCGCTTGACAAGCAGCCTCATCTCCTCATCCCCGCATTTCTCAAGCCTGTGGACAGTTCCCTCTTCGTCTTTAAGAACCGGGTTCACGAACAGGTATATCTCCTCAAGTGAATATCCGAGCCTCTTCTCGTCATCGTAGATAGTGGTCTTATCCATTACAGATACTGTCCTTATGCCTTCAGATGAATAGCTCCAGTCGCCGCCGTCCCTTAACGAGAGCAAAAGCGGGGTAAACGCGTCCGGAGGTATATCAAAACTGGAGATCAATTTCCTCTCGGCGTTTGTAAAACCTATTATTTGCCTTACCTTCTCTGTATCCATTAATCCTTCACTATCCCCTGTTTCTTCAGGTAGTTATGCGCTTTTTCCAGTACCTCCTTAGCACTCCTGTAGGTGAGCCTCTCCAGAGCCTTCTGGTAATCCAGCCATTCGTATCCAATATGCTCATAAGATAATCTAACTTTGCCCGTCATGGTTTCGATCAGGAAAAATACGACTACTTTATGCACTGTCTTTCCTCTCATTTTGTAAAAATAGCTTATCTCTTCCCTGAAATCCCCGATAAACCTGGCATCGGTGATACCCGTTTCCTCCTCAAGTTCCCTCAGGACCGTATCTCTCTCGCTCTCGCCTTTCTCCATCTCGCCTTTTACGTAATCCCAGTGACCCGCTTCGTAATGCAGCAGAAGATACTTTACTTCCTGGTTTTTCTTAAAAACTACGGCTCCGCACGATTTCTTTTGCATCATGATCGCTCAAGTTCTTTCTTTATTTTCTGGAAATCCTCTTCCAGGCTTGCCCTGTAAGCGGGGTTATAGAGCACAGCCGCAGGATGATACGTGGGTATTATCCTGACCTGGACGCCAAGGAGAGTTTCCCTGTATACCTGTCCTCTAACCCTGGTTATCCCATCGAATTCAATGTTCAACTTCGAGAGGATATACTTCGTTGAGTGGTTCCCAAGCAGCGCTATAACCGCAGGTTCTATTATCCGTATCTGCCTGTCAAGATAAGGAGTGCACGCCTCGATCTCATCAGTTTTCGGCTCCCTGTTGTCAGGAGGTCTGTGTTTGACGATATTGCTTATGAAAACATCTTCTCTCCGAAGCCCTATGCCCAATAGGAGATTATCCAGTAGCTTGCCTGCGCTTCCCACGAACGGTCTTCCCTGGATATCTTCCCTGTTCCCCGGCGCCTCGCCTATTAGCATGAGCGATGCATCGATGTTCCCCTCACCCGGAACCGGGTTCCTGGCATACTGCCAGAGGCGGCATTTTCTGCACACCCTTACCTCTGCAGCTATTTCATCCATCAGCTCCTGCTTTTGTCTATTCATAAATTTTCTTTGATTTCCCCGTATTCTCTAATTAGAAGAGGTAATTGCTGGAATAAATAGGTTTATTACTGATTAGCCAGAGTTTAGATTTGGTGATGAACCAATGAGGAATCGTCTTTGCAACCGACGGGCAGGAATTTGAGCAGGCAAAGATAGAGCATTTACCTCCTTCAGCAAAGCTTGTTTTTAAGGTGCTGGAAACCAGCGGGCTTTTAACGCAGAAAGATATCGTGAGGAGAACCTATCTTCCGGCAAGAACGGTCAGATATGCCCTGAACAGATTGAGAGAAGAGAACGTACTGGAAGAGCGCTTCTATTTCCCTGATGCGCGCCAGAGCCTGTACGGGCTTAGCGGCAATGTCCGCGAGGTGATAAATGGATAATAACCACCTCCTATCTTCATAGCACAATAACGATGCCAGGGTGGCGGAACGGCTACGCAATCGCCTGCAGAGCGATTCCATTCCGGTTCGAGTCCGGACCCTGGCTTATATAGTATTTTGCTGAAAATCTTAAAAGACTGGAAGACTGGAACACGGATGACACGGATCGGACGGATTTTCACGGATAATGTTGATCCGTGCGCATCCGTGCAATCCGTGTTCTATCGCCTCTCTCCTCACCAGTTGTGAACCTACGTTATCTAATTGCTTATGTAAAATACTATAGTTGGAAAAGGAGATTTTTTAGCACATTGAGCCTGCCCCTAATCCAGGTCCTCTCTCAATTGCGCAGCCCTTGTAAAAAAGCTGCCTGTCAGATAACGTAGCAGCAGGTTTGCAGCTATTATATCCGCGGCAAAGATCGCGATAAAGATAACCACCTGTATGGAAGCTGCTTCTACCGGGTCTGCGCCTCCGAGCAGCAGTCCTGTCATGACGCCGGGTATCCATACAAGACCGAGGTTCTTCATGTTATCTATCGAAGGGATAAGGGCTGAGAGTATGCCCTGCCTGAGGCATGAGTCTGCCGCAAGCTCAGGCGGCGCGCCCAGCGCCAGGTACGCCTCTATCTCCGCCCTTCTGTTCCTTATCTCGCCCCTGTACCTGTCTATAGCCAGCGAACTCACATTCATGGCATTGCCAATGAGTATGCTCCCTGTTGGTACCAGGTATCTGGCTTCTAAAGGGAAAATACCGAGAAAGAAGAAGGGGATGAGCAGTAAAAAAGAGGATGCGGCTATCGATGCTATGGCTGCTGGCAGACCTCTCTCAAGCTTACCTGATCTTGAATAGGTAGTATGCCCTGCTACCGCAGCCATAGCCATGAGAACCAGGAGGCTCCAGTACAGAGGAAGCCTGAACAACAGGAGGATGACCGAGGCAAGAATCAGTACCTGAACTATTGCTCTTGCTCCTGATATGGATATTTCCTTTCCTATACCGAATCTTCTCGCGTACAGTGCTGTCAGTATGATAAGAATTACGGTCAGTGCCAGCGCAAGGATCTCAGACATGGTTCTCCACCAGCCTGCCCCCGCTGAGCATAAATCTCCTGCCATCGATTCGTCCAGCCTGGTCAATGTCGTGCGTGACCCAGATCATCGTAAGTTTCCGCTCTTTCCTCATATTCAGCAGCAGCCCTTCGATTTTTTCAGCCGTTGCAGCATCAAGTGAGGATGTCGGCTCATCCAGCAGCAGAATCTCAGGCTGGTTCGCGAGCGCCCTTGCTATGCATACCCTCTGCTTCTCTCCTACAGAGAGCTGTTCGGCATCAGCATCCAGCAGGTTCTCTGGTATGCCTGTATCCCTTGCAAGAGCACCGATGTCGACGTAATTTCCCCACAGCCTCATACCAAGAGTAAGGCTATCCCGAACGCTTCCGCGGAATACTAAAGGCACCTGGAACACCATGCCTGCTCTTCTCCTTAACTCCAGCGGGTCATAATCTTTTATGTCCCTGCCGTTTAACAGGATAGCCCCGGAATCTGCCTCTGAGAGCCTGTTTATCAGCCGGAGAAGCGTGGTCTTGCCTGAGCCTGAGGGACCCATAACTGTAATGAGCTCACCGCGCTGCACTTCCAGGTCAATGCCGGACAGGATTTGCGTTTTTATCCTGTTTTTGTTTACCTTACGCTGGACTGATTTGGATACGTTCCTCAGCTCAAGGTGGACTGGATTCATCGTATATGAGACTGGCTGTTCGGATATAAATAATATGATTCATAAGTTTCATAAGAAACGAAAAGATACCTTTATATCCCAAAGCGGTGAAATAAGTTCACCTTTAAAGACATATGATTGTTCTACATGGAATCTGGATACAACCAGAAACATTAAAAGACCGGGGGAACTTCTTCTTGTGGGGCGAATCCTCCTCAATTTCACCTGCCAGACGCAGGGGGCGACCCCCTAAGGCAGAGGCACAGTGTGCCCACCCTTTCCAGGCTGCTGAGAAAGACCTGGTTAGCGTGATGGAACCCCTGGGTTCAGGCAGCGTTATCAGCAAAAACGCGCATCACGATAGTGTCATCCTTTCACTCCCGTCATCTTCCAAATCTCCACAGGCATCGCCGGATCTACTCAGGGACGGCAGCGATGAGAATAACGGGGAAAAAACGGGTCTATCCCAGTGGAAAGTGGATGGTTTAAGCATCCAGCCGGAAGATGCGGTTTTATTGCTTAGCTCGCTCTCGGGGGCGTGGACAGAAAATGGCAGCGCCGTCATCGGGACAGATCTTCGATTCTGGAGCAAGGTCTCAAAATTCGCAATGGAACTTCTGTCAAAACAGCACTTCGTGCCCGGGGTTGTTTATTCAGATAATGGTACAGCTTTTGCCCGGTGGCAGTACGTGCTGAACGATGAGAACGACAGGATGCTCATGTCAGCACTTGCACGCTCAATGCCCCCAGTTTGCAGGGCACTTATCCAGAACAGGAATCCGAACGCTCAGGAGGTAATGGCTGGTTTTTTAAACAGCGCTATCGACGGGTGCATCCGGAGATGGATACCTATCTCAGAGATAAGATCAAAAAAACCAGGTCTCTCAGAAGCATGGTTACAATCTCTTGCAACCGGAGAACCGATAAGAGCAAGCGTATCAAATCTCAAAAAACTTCGTGATGGAATTACTTCCTGGAAAGCCCAGATACACGAAATAGAGAGATCAAATTTCCGTACATGCTTCCGCCTGGAATCGCCTCAGGATATCAAATCAGGTACCTGGGAACTGCGGTATTTCCTCCAGGCTTCTGACGATCCGAGCCTGCTTGTACCTGCCGAAAAAGTCTGGAGAGAATCAAAGGATACTCTCCAGTTCCTGAACCGCAAATTCGACCATCCGCAGGAAAAGCTGCTTACCGATCTCGGAAAAGCCTCCCGCCTGTATCCTCCAATCGAAGATAGTCTGCATTCAGCAAGACCCGATACTGCATCGCTTACAACGCAGCAGGCATATGCTTTTTTAAAAGAGGCAGTACCTCTGCTTACGGAGAGCGGGTTCGGTATACTTGTCCCTCCATGGTGGAATAAGACCACGCCAAAGCTCGGTGTAAGATTAAACATGAAACCGAAAAGCAATCCGAAGACCGGCAGCGGATTGTTCGGTTTTAACTCGATCATACAGTACGACTGGCAGCTTGCTGTTGGCGGTGAGCCGATAAGTGAGGAAGAATTCGAAAATCTCGTAAACCTGAAAGAGCCTCTCGTGCGCGTACGCGGGCAGTGGGTTGAGGTGAAAAAAGAAGATATCGCAGCAGCAATAAAATTCTTCAAATCCAGGAAACAGGGCGAGATGAGGCTGGGAGAAGCACTGGGGCTGAGCATGGGGCTGGGCGGGCAGGACACGGGTCTTCAGGTAAGCGGATATGCAGCTTCAGGATGGTTATCTGGGCTGTTTGAGCGTTTATCAGGAAGGACAGGGATAGCCGAGTTACCGCAGCCTGATAATTTTGTGGGGGAGCTTCGCCCTTATCAGGTAAAGGGTTTCTCATGGCTTACGTTCATGCGCCAGTACGGGCTTGGCGCATGCCTTGCAGACGACATGGGGCTTGGAAAGACCATACAGTTGCTTGCCCTGCTATTGAAAGATAAGAGGGAAGGCATTGATAAGCCGACCCTTCTGATATGTCCTACTTCAGTGGTCGGGAACTGGCAGAGAGAAGCGAAGCGGTTCGCGCCTGCACTTTCGGTTCTTGTTCACCATGGCATCAACCGCAAGAAAGAGAAGGAATTCTCCGGCGAGGCTGTAAAGTACGATCTTGTGATAAGCACCTACGCACTGGCGCACAGGGACGGGGAGATGCTATCGCAGGTGGAATGGAACGGAGTTGCGCTCGATGAGGCGCAGAACATTAAGAACCAGTTCACAAAGCAGTCCCAGGCTGTGCGGAGGCTCAAAGCAGGCTTTCGCGTTGCACTAACGGGTACGCCTGTTGAGAACCGCCTGTCGGAGCTCTGGTCTATCATGGATTTCCTGAACCCCGGCTACCTGGGCTCGGCTGAGGGCTTCAGGAGGACATTCGCGCTGCCGATCGAGAGGTATAACGACAGGGAGACAGGCACAAGGCTTCGGAGCATAATCTCGCCTTTTTTACTGCGCCGCCTGAAGACAGACCCTGCGGTCATAAAAGACCTTCCCGATAAGATCGAGATGAAAGTCCGCTGCAACCTCTCAAAAGAGCAGGCGACGCTGTATGAGGCTGTTGTCAAGGATATGCTGCGGAAGATCGAGTCGTCGGAAGGGATAGAAAGAAAAGGTCTGGTGCTGTCAGCTCTGGTGAGGTTGAAGCAGGTCTGCAACCATCCGGCGCAGTTCCTAGGCGACGGTTCGGCGCTGCCAGGGCGCTCAGGCAAATTGAACCGCATCACAGAGCTGCTGGAGGAAGTGCTTGCAGAGGGTGATTT
Organism: Candidatus Methanoperedens sp.; assembly: GCA_026552855.1. Lineage (GTDB taxonomy): Archaea > Halobacteriota > Methanosarcinia > Methanosarcinales > Methanoperedenaceae > Methanoperedens. Next base: position 26,670 of record JAPMTX010000162.1, read on the forward strand.
TGCTCTCATATTTACCCAGTTCGCTGAGATGGGCGGGATGCTCAGGTCACATTTCCAGCAGGTTTTCAGCCAGGAGGTGCTCTTCCTGCACGGTGGAGTATCCCAGAAACAAAGGGAAAAGATGATCGCCCGGTTCTCGGAGGGGAACGGTCCCAGGATATTCATTCTTTCGCTCAAAGCTGGCGGGGTCGGTTTGAATCTCACCCGCGCAAGCCATGTGTTCCATTTTGACCGCTGGTGGAACCCTGCTGTTGAGAATCAGGCTACGGACAGGGCTTTTCGTATAGGGCAGACAAAGAACGTGCAGGTGCACAAGTTCATCTGCGAAGGGACGCTTGAGGAGAGAATAGACGAGATGATTGAGAATAAAAAGGCACTTGCAGAGAACATCATAGGTACGGGCGAGGGCTGGCTGACTGAGATGACGACAGAGCAGTTAAAGGAATTATTCGCGCTGAGACGGGAGGCGGTGGCTGATGAGTGATAGAGTAAGTATGTTCAAAGAACCGCAGATGAACGCAGATGAACGCAGATTTTTGCGGGGTAGATAAATGGGCCGACGTGATGACTTCTGGGGCGGCTACGCACCCTCAAAACCAATAAAGGTCGAGGGAGGGATCAAAGCAAAAAGTAAGAGGGGAGCTATCGGAGACACCTGGTGGTCTAAGCGCTGGGTAAAAGTGCTTGAGTCTTTTGGCTGGAGCAACAGGCTTGAGCGGGGAAGAAGATACGCCAGGGGCGGACAGGTCCTTGATTTTAAGCTCACAACAGGCAAAGTCACTGCAAAAGTACAGGGCTCGGTCCCAAAACCGTATTCAGTAAGCATAGAGATAAAACCGCTCACGGATAGTGCATGGAACCGGGTAACAGAAGAGATGTCCGAGAAGGCAATATTTGTGGCAAAACTACTTGCAGGCGAGATGCCTCAGAACATAGAGGAGGCTTTTGATGCTGCAGGCATGCCGCTGTTTCCCGAATCCTCAAAAGACATAAAGACCGACTGCTCATGCCCCGACAGTGCCAATCCCTGTAAACACATAGCAGCGGTATATTACATTTTGGCAGAGGAATTTGACCGCGATCCGTTCATGCTTTTCAAGCTTCGTGGCAGGACAAAGGATGAGATCACTGCATCGCTTCGCAAGATGCGCGCATCAGGTGCGCAGAATGCCGCTGAGCCTGAGACACCTGCGGCAGACGACGCGGGCGAACAAAAAGTAGAATCTCTGCCAGTCAATGATTTCTGGTCAGGAGGGGAGCTTGAATCATTTTCAGTTAGCATTTCCCCACCTGACGTGTCTGCGGCTGTCATAAAACGGCTGGGTGTGCCGCAGTTCTGGGACAGCAAAGAGGATTTCAACAAGAAAATGGGCGGTTACTATGAAGAGGTCAGCAGGCGTGCCATTGAGACTGCATACGGGGAAGAGATAAAGCCGGGGACGAAGAAGAAAAATATCAAATAAAAGCATAGAAGTTTAGAGTATAAGCAAGACAATGGAGTATCTTCTAAGTGAAAACAAAGAATAGCGCCGAGGAGGAGATTTGAACTCCTGCTGTGCGTAGCACAACTGGTTTTCAAGACCAGCGCCTTAGGCCGCTTGGCTACCTCGGCAAAATGATTTGCTCCCCAATGGTCGGCATGGTTTATTAATATTGCCTACATCAAAACCTTTAAAACAGATAATAATTATTGATGGGTCTTACCATAAATACTTCGAGGTAAAAATGTCAAGTTTGCTACTTGTCTTATCAAAAGACCCGTACACCACAGAAACACCCGATCTCGTGCTTGATATCGGGCTTAATGCAAAAGGAAAAGGGAACGATGTTGCGTTATATCTTGTCGAGGACGGCGTTACCGCAGCGAGGAAGTCCGAATTCGGAAATAAACTTGCAGCCGCGCAAAAAAAAGGCATAAAGATATACGCGGATGATAAAGCAGTTCTTTCAAGGTCGCTTACAAATAAATTGATTAACGGCGTGGAAGTCAAAGAGATAGGCGCTCTTCTTGATTCAATAATGGATCACGACAGGGTCGCGTGGTTTTAGGTGATAGCATGACAGAAAAACATCTTACGATCGTATCTATAAACGGTCCTTACAGGGACGAGGCTGTATTCACTATGATGAGACTGGCGCATGCAGCCAAGGAAAAAGGCATTGCGATCAATTTCTTTAACTACCTTGATGCCACGGTGATTGGGCACAGGGACCAGGCGCCGAAAGAATTCCCACCCATTGAGAACATCTTCGGGACAATCGTGAAAAAAGGTCAAAAGAAACCCAAAGCTGACGCCATTGCGTGCATAAAATGCACAGATGCCCGCGGCGTGACGAAGCAGCAGACAGAGGGCATTATCATAGGCGGGCTCTACGACCTGGGGGAATGGACTGCTGAATCGGATAAGACCATCCTCATAGGGTGATCAAAAATGGCAAAGAAAGTGAACATAATCGTAACCCAGCCGCCCTACGGAAAAGAGGATGCGTTCTCAGCAATTCCCATGGCTGCATCCCAGGTCGCAGCAGGGAATGAAGCCTCACTCGTCTTCGCAAGCGGCGGCGTGCACTCAATAGTCAAAGGACAGAAAACCGGGTACGGAGACCTTGCGGTATGGGTAAAGGACGTGCCGCCTGTTGAGGCTGAGATAACAAAGAACATCGAGCTTGTGAATTTCTTCGCGCTTGACAGGGATATTGCAAAGCGCGGCATAGCCGACAGCGAGATCATCGGCGGGATAAAGAAGATATCGCTTGATGAACTGACCGACATGATACTTGAGGCTGATGTAAACCTGGTGTTCTGATGAGCGAGATAATCCCCGACGAGACCTTGGACGTGCGCGGCGAATGCTGCCCGTACCCTCTTATCCTGACCAAGAAAAAGATCGAAGCGCTAAAAAGCGGCGAGATTCTGCATATAATAGCAGATGACCCTGTGGCGCCGCAGAATATCGACTCGTGGTCTAAGAAGTCGGGGAACAAACTTCTTGCGGTGAAGCAGGACGGGAAGATTTTCAATATTTATGTGCAGAGGGTTTGAATCTGTGAGTTTTTGTTTTCATTCCAATCAGCCAGTGAACACAGACATTTTCAAATCCTCGGTGTAGATATACTCGTCCACTTTGCTGGCATCGGTTTTAACCCCCCAATCGATAGGCGTTTTCATTGCAGGGTCTTTTTCAAGCGGGGGTAACTTTTCAGGCTTCGAGAAGTACATTTTTACACCACGGTTTCCTTGAATGAAAGTAGCGGTTAATAAATTATCCAAAAACTTTCGCAAATCATTAAATATCCCGCTTTCCATTGTGATACCAGATTATAATGCCCCCGAAAGAATACAACCTCACCAGCAATGAAAAGCGCGTTCTGCTGGCGCTTGATAAAAAAGACAACGTCTCTCCTGAAGGGCTTGCATCAGCATCAGGACTGAGCATAGAAGCCGCCGTGCAATCCGCTTTCCTTCTCGCAGAAAAAGGTCTCTGTGAGGTCAAAGAAAAGCTCATAACCATTTACACGCTCACAAAAGAGGGCGAACTGTATGCACAGGTCTCCCTGCCTGAGCGTCAGATAATCAATTCACTCACCGCGCCGCTCTCGCTCTCCGAGCTAAAGAAGAAATTCCCGCCCCAGATGGTAGGGATAGCCCTTGGCTGGCTTCGCAAGAAAAGCTGGGCAAGGATAGAAGGCGATAAGATAATCCCATCAGGAAAAGCAGAAGTCGGGGAAGATGAGAGTATACTTGCAAAACTCAAAAAAGGTCCTCTTTCAGAGATTGGCGATGCTGTCAGGGACTTAATGAAAAGGAACCTTGTTGAAAAAACAGAGAAAAAGGAACGGCTCATAACAATCACAGAGGCAGGGAGAGCTCTCGCAGCGTCAGGCTTGACCATTGAAGAAGAGATCGCCCAGCTAACCCCCACAATTATAAAAAGCGGCGCATGGAAGACTGCAAAGATCCGCCCTTACAACATTCATACGCCTGTAAAACCGCTCTACGGCGCGAAAATACACCCGTACCAGCGCCTCATCAACGAGATGCGCTTGATCTTTCTTGAGATGGGATTCACTGAGATAAAGGGCGACATAGTGCAGAGTTCTTTCTGGAACTTCGATGCGCTTTTCCAGCCGCAGGACCACCCTGCCAGGGAAATGCAGGACACCTTCCACCTTGCTACCGAATGCGATCTTCCTGAGGAATATATCGCTCCTGTAAAAGAAATGCACGAGCGGGGCGCAGGCATATCCAGGGGCTGGGGAGGAAAATGGAGCGTGGAGGTCGCGCGCAAACAGGTGCTCCGAACCCACACAACCGCGGTCACGATAAAGTACTTGGCAGAGCACCCCGACCCTCCAGTGAAAGCCTTCTGCATCGACCGCGCATACCGTCGCGAGGCGATAGACCCGACGCACACGCCCGAGTTCGAACAACTGGAGGGTGTGGTTATGGATAAAGGCGTGAGCTTCAAGAACCTGCTCGGCTGCCTGACAGAGTTCTACCACAGGATGGGATTCGAGGAAGTGCGGTTCAGACCTGGATATTTCCCATATACAGAGCCAAGCGTTGAGCCAGAGGTCTATGTCGAGAGCAGGGGCAAGTGGGTCGAGCTTGGCGGCGCAGGAGTATTTCGGAAAGAGGTGACAGAACCCCTCGGAATAAAGCATCCTGTGCTTGCATGGGGGCTCGGCGTGAGCAGAGTGGCGATGCTGCGGCTGGGATTAAAGGATTTGAGGGAGCTTTACCAGAGCGATATAGACTGGCTGAGGAAGAGCACGGTATTTTAACTGAAAGACGACACCTATCGACACCTAATCCGGGACAACCACGACTTTCAATGAGTCCTTCGCTTCCCCCGCAATCTTAAAACCCCTCTGGATATCATCCAGTTTTACCCTGTGCGTTATCATCCCTTTTACATCTATCTTCCCGTCTTTGATCAACTCCAGCGCCTCCTCCAGATCGACGGGCGCCGCCCCGTAGCTTGAGACAATGCTCAATTCATTCCTCCAGAAATCTTCAACCGGGACTGGAATATTTTTATTCGGGATAGCGAACAGTATTATCACCCCTTTTTTATCTATGTACCTGAACGCCGCCTCAAAAGCAGGCATCGCCCCGGTGCACATGATTATCCTGTCGGCTTTAACATCCAGCTTCTCGTTCGCATTGAATACTTCGTCCGCCCCGTATTCTTTTGCCTTATCAAGTCTATAATCCACGAGATCGGTAGCGATGACCTTCGCCCCTTTTAATTTAGCCACCTTTATGTTCAAAAGACCTGATATCCCTGAACCCATCACCAGAACAGTCTGCCCTTCCCCAACCCCGATAATCCTCTGCGCCCTCACGACGCAGGCTAAAGGCTCGATCATCGTCCCTTCTTCGTAAGAGACGTCCTCAGGCAGGACGTATGTCCCGTACTCCACATTTATCTTCGGTACCCTGACGAACTCGCTGAACCCGCCCGGGTCGTAGTTGCCTCTATGTAACGTTTCACATGCGGTATGATTCCCTGCAAGGCAGTATTTGCATTCGTTGCATGGAACGTGATGGCTTACGAAGACCCTCTGCCCCGCATCAAATCTATCTGATCTTGACTCGATTATCTCCCCAGTCATCTCATGACCCAGGACGCGAGGCGCTTTTTTTATCCTGTACCATTCCATCAGGTCGGTCCCGCAGATGCCCGAGGCTTTGACCTTTACCAGGAGTTCGCCATCTTTTATCTCTGGCTTTGGTCTATTCTCTATCCTGATGTCGTTATTATTGTAGTATACGGCGGTCTTCATGGATAGGCTCTATCTTTTCGATCTCTGGTATATCCCGTAAGCCTCATCCACAGACTTACCCTCATGAACGATAGCCCTTACAGCCTGTATCATGCCGACCGGATTGTCGCTCTGAAAGATGTTCCTGCCCATATCCACACCGGTGGCTCCATCCGAGATAGCATGGTAGGTCATATGCAGAGCCTCAATCTCAGGCAGCTTTTTTCCGCCTGCGATGACAACAGGGACTTTTCCGCATGCTTCAACTACCTGCTCGAAATCCTCGGTATAGTAGGTCTTGACCATGTGCGCCCCGATCTCCACGCATATCCTTGACGCAAGACCCAGGTACCTTGCATCGCGAGCCATTTCTTTCCCGACCGCGGTCACAGCCAGGACAGGGATTCCGTATTTTTCCCCTTCGTCCACGAGCTTTGACAGGTTATCTATGGTTTCCCTCTCGTATTCCCCACCGACATAAACAGAGCATGTGATCGCTGACGCGTTAATCCTTATCGCGTCTTCTATATTGGTCGTTATGATCTCGTTGGATAGTTCCTTCAAGATGCTCTGACCTCCTGAGACGCGCAGGATGATCGGAATTTCAGCAGCAGGGTCTATCCAGTTCCTGATAGCTCCTCTTGTTATCATCAACGCATCCGCGTACGGCAGCAGCGGCGCAACCGTTTTGCCCAAGTTAGCCAGCCCTGTGGTTGGACCCTGGAAATAACCGTGATCGACCGCCAGCATGACGCAGCGCCCTGTTCCGGGCTTGATTATCCGTGAAATCCTGTTCTTCATTCCCCAGTTCATTTTAAATTCCTCCTTGAACCTATTTCTCAGGTCTGACCAGCAAATAGCCTTTTTCCATCAGCCAATGGTGGAATTCATAAGTAGTATGCAGACAATCTTTAACGCATACCTCCCTCAGGTCATTGTAATCTGCTGAGCCCTGTTCTTTCTTGTTCATCATCACCTGTACAGGGCATTCGATATCGTTACAGTATTCCCGTCTCTTGTACTCTACAAATCCCTTGATTGGCACAATCACATAGCTGAATCTGAATACTTAAAATTAACGGAGCATCATGATATATCCATTCAGGTATAAGTAGAGATTAGGGAAGGTGATGAAATGGCGGG
>JAPMTX010000119.1 GCA_026552855.1 Candidatus Methanoperedens sp.
TATCCCAACAAGAGTTCTAAGAAAAGACGAATTGAATATAATGACGCAGTTGAAGAAGCGCTTTGTTTCGGTTGGATTGACAGCAATGTGAAAAAAATTGATGAGCTCTCACACGCGCAACGTTTTACACCGCGCAAACCAAAAAGCAAATACTCACAAGCAAATATTGAACGACTGAGAAAACTATCCGAAGAAGGGAAGCTTTTGCCGGAAGTTAATTCCATTGTTGAAAAAATAATTTCCAAAAGATTTATCTTCCCAAAAGATATTTTGAATGCTATCAAATCGAATCCGGTTGCATGGAAAAACTACCAAAAGTTTTCGGAACCTTATAAACGAATTCGCATTGCTTTTATTGATGGTGCGCGGAAGCGACCGGCTGAATTTGAAAAACGACTTTCATATTTCATCAGAATGACCGAGCAAAATAAAATGTTCGGCTTCGGCGGAATAAATATCTATTACTGATATATTTCCCGGTCGTCACAAACGAGTTTATTTTGCCAGACGACTTTTAATTTGTTGAACAGCCAATAATTTGTCGATGATATTTTTTCGCTCGAAGATCAGTTTTTCATGCGAAAATCTTTAATCGATCCGACCTCTTGTTTAATCTCAAATCAAATCTCAATCTCATTCTGACACAAATTTAACCAAGTAACACGCCAAATTGCTTTGTTTTCAAGCTGAAATCGCAGTAATTGATGGCATTATGGTTGCCTTTATCTCCCCATGATTGAAATCCAAAGGAGGAGTAAAGTGGTTCATAATTACAAAGTACTTAGCCGAATGATTATGGTTTTATCATTTATAATCATTAGTTCTTCGTTATCTTTTTCACAAACCAAAGGACCTAAAAAGGTAACCGATCATACCAGCATAGCGCAGATTACAGCACGCGGCGATGGGCTGGGCATTAAATTTACAATTCCAACAACGGGCCAGCCCGACACTTATTTTTCTGGAACATTGTTAGGAACGCTAAATTCCCAGGAAAAGAAATTTTACTGCATCGATATTGGTCATCATCTGATCTTCAACGACAATTATTGGGATGAAGGGAATACGCCGGCGGAAATCACTTACATACTGAACAATTATTTCCCTTACAATACTTCAAACTACCCGGGAAAGCTTTCCGACATTAACAAAGAAGCGGCGGCAATTCAATTTGCGATTTGGCATTTTAGCGATAATGCAGATCCAAGTACGATTCAGAGCAATGATGCAGTTAAGAACAGAGCAAATGAAATAATTGCAGATGCAATTGCCAACAGCGGAAATGTTATTCCTCTTGAAACGCTAATTATAATTCCTACGTCACAGTCCTTCGTACAGGGAACTCCTGCTACGTTTGATGTTTACGCTCTCGACCTTAACGGCAATGCAATACCGAACTTGAACATTACTTTGACAACAACGCTTGGCGCTTTGAGCATGACAAGCGGTACAACGGATGCAAACGGAAAGCTTGGCCCGATTACACTAACTTATTCCGGCACAGGAACTGCAACTATTAATGCACAAGCAAATGTGATTATACCGCAGGGAACAAAGTATTATAATGTTGCGGCTCCAAACGACAAACAGAAATTAGTGCTTGCAACACCGGCTTCAGATTTGAAAGAAGTCAACGCGACTGTTACTTGGTATACAAAACCAAGCGGCTGTGATCTTAACGGATACACAACTTTTACACAAGGCGGTTGGGGAAGTCCTTCTAACAGCGCACCGGGAAAAATTAGAGATCAATATTTCAGCACTGTATTTTCGAGCGGTTTAGTTATTGGAAACGCAAGTGGAAATTATCATCTTACCTTAACCAGCGCGTCGGCTGTGAAAGATTATTTACCGGACGGCGGAACTGCTGCGGCATACAC
>JAPMTX010000122.1 GCA_026552855.1 Candidatus Methanoperedens sp.
CGTTCTAATGGGCGGGCGCGCATCGAACAATCCCCGCTCAAGCGCCAGTCTCGTCAGCATGGCGGATTCGTTCCTCAACCCTTTATCTGCGGCGGCGCTGGAAGCTTCAATAATAACGCTTGGAGACACTGGGTCTGCGTGGATCATTTCGATCACAGCATTCAATTCACCGTCATGCAGAAAGGCCCTGACCGCGTTGTCCCTGTTCACATGACCGGCGCGCAGTGCTGATTTTAACTCATCAAGCTTACCTGTACAGAAGAAGACCTCCCTTGCTTTCTCGTATTTTTTGGCGTCAAAATGACGCGACATCATCTCAAGCGCAGCGGCAAGAGAACTCTTGGAGTCTATAATATCGGGTTTATCTTTCACCAGTACTTTAGCAATATCAAAATACAGTTCGCTTAAATGCGTTGTTCTCTCTTCTGGCAGCAACAAGCCCTTTTTGACAGCATCCAGTGCCTCTTCGAACCTTTCTTCCTGCGCCAGCACCTCAGCCAGCCTGATATAATCCTCCCTGTTAACAAGTTCATATTCAGCAAGACGCAGTTTTTCATCAGGCTTTCCAAGCAGGTCATACAGCTCGACCAATAATCCTATTATCTTATCTTTTTTATAGGTATAACTGAAGCCGCCACTGTTTTTTCTCATTTGCACTAATTTTTCAAGAAAATGTCCTTCCACTCGTGCTATATTTTCCACGGATATAACCCCCTTGAGCAATTTCTCCGTGTCTAAGCCATAATCCTCATTATCAATAACGCCAACTATTTTTTCCAGAAGTTCATCTTTATAAGAAGTTTCAGCTATCTTTTTTACGCATTCATTGAAATCATCAATGCACCCCGATGCAAAGTCGCCCAGACCGCCGTCCGAGTCATCGACGCAATTATTGAAAGCTTCCACTGCTCCTATTACCAGCGCCAGATATATCTCAGCCGCCCCTTTATAAGATTCTTTTTCCATGAGCCCGTCGGCTGACCTTTTTACTTCTTCAAGCTTTTTGACAGCATCCCATATATGGTCATAATCAAGTTCCCCGCTCACTATCCAGCGTATCTTATCTGATATAGCCTTAATATTGACCTCTGGCTTTTCTCCAGTCTCCGTGGAAAATTCAGCGACAATAGATGGATTCTGTCTAATAATATTTTTCAGAATATTAATAATTTCATCTTTATTCATGTTTTCAAGGGTTTGAATGAATTTATCAGCATCAATGAACGATGAGGTATCATTGACCCACTGCAGCAGAAGAGCAACCCCGTGCTTGCACATATTCCCCACAGGACAGGAACACTCGGTGCTCATATTTTTATCATCGATGTAAGCCCTCACCTCATATGGCGTTGCGGCACTTCCCAGCACCTGAGCGTAAAGCGTGTTCTCTATTTTTACAGGTCTCTGGACATGACCGCCGTCATAGTAGTCCTGCCCCTTGAAAAAAGTTTTATCACCGAATATTTCCCTTATTTCATCTTCTGTCAGTCCCGTCATTTTTCAAATTCCTTCTTTAATTTGTCGGCGCATTCCTCGCAATGGAACGCCACGATATCGGGAAGGTCTTTTTCACACAGAATTTCAGTGTACTCTTTTCCGCAAATGCTGCAGGTCACGATCTTATCTATATATTTTTTGCGCCCCATCGACATCACTGCATGCCTAATTCATCACATGCTATTAAAAATTTGCGTATTCTTTACGTCCTGCACACCGCCTCATGCATGCACCTTCTCTCGCATTCAGCCATTCCTGGGTCTTTCTCCTCGTAGACCATTTCTAACTTTTTATCCCTTTCCTCAATCCACCAGCTTCGGAGGTCATCGCTGATGTGGAAAAGGTCGCGCTCAACCAGGAGGCGATCATCTTTAAA
>JAPMTX010000089.1 GCA_026552855.1 Candidatus Methanoperedens sp.
GGATGCGCTTCAGGTCAGGGTCGTTTTAATTTCTGCAAGTACATCCTGACCGTTCTTCTTTGGCAGTTTCAGGTCGAGCAGAATAAGATCAGGTCGGGGTGCACCGGCATACTTACCTTCCCGGTGCAGGAAAGCCAGTGCTTCCGTGCCGTCCATAACCACTGAGAGATCAGTGGGAATCTTCTCTTCCTTGATGGCTTCCTTAATCAAATATACATAGCCCGGGTTGTCCTCAACCAGCAAGATATCAAAGACACCGGGTTTCTTCATCTTCATCTTCATGGTTGTTCACTTCTTTCTGGTATTGTGAAGTAGAATGTCGAACCTTTCCCAAGTTCAGATTCAGCCCATATCCTACCTCCGTGGCGTTCTACAATCCTCCTGCATATAGCAAGACCGACGCCTGTGCCTGGGTATTTAGCCACATACTCTCTCTGGAATATCTTGAAAAGCCGCCTCATGAATTCAGGGGATATGCCTATACCATTGTCTCGCACCGAGAACACCCATTCACCTCCCTTTCTCTGTGCTGAGACGAGGATGCGCGGCGGCTCCTCTTTTCTGAATTTGATGGCGTTGCTGATCAGGTGTTGGAGCAACTCAACAATCTGCGAGGCATCAGCCATTACAGTTGGCAGAGGGTCACGGGTAACTACAGCTTCGTTCTCTTCAATATCTTCCTTAAGGTTAGCAACTGCCTGGTTAAGTACAGCCTCAAAATCTGTAGGCTCAAGTGGTTTACCGCGCGTGCCGATGCGCGAATATGCCAGCAGGTCTTCGATCATCTGCTGCATATGTTTGGCTCCGTCCACGATGTAATCAAGGAATTCATCAGCATCCTTATCCAGCCTGCCTTTATAGCGCCGCTCAAGAAGCTGGGTGAAGATGGATATCATGCGCAGCGGCTCCTGGAGATCATGGGAGGCAATATAGATGAACTGCTCCAGTTCGGCATTCGAGCGGGCTAACTCCTTTGCATGCCGTGCCAGTTCCTTTTCTGCCAGTTTGCGCTCGGTGATATCTTCCCCCGAACTGAGAGTTCCTGTGATATTTCCTGCCTTATCTCTTATTACAGTATTATGCCATGCTATCATTCTCTCTTCGCCACTTCTGGTCAGAACTGTGTTTTCAACCAATTTAACTGATCCATTCATTCCTGCCATTAGCTTTTCAAAAGTAGCCTCTACTTCAGCCTTTATTCTCTCTGGAATAAAGTTATCGAACCAGTTTTTACCAACAATTTCCCTCTCCTCATAACCTAAAATCTCACAGCATTTTTTATTTACAAGGGCGACCTTCTTATCGGCATTTATAACTACAATCATAACCCCTGCAATATCAAGATACATCTGTGCCCTGTCCCTCTCTTTTCGCAATGCTTCCTCAGCTTGCTTGCGCTCAGTGATGTCCCTTATAATGCTTGTGTATATCCATCCATCAGCTATCTTTCTCGCTGAGGTTGAGAATTCCACCGGGAATTCTTTGCCGTCTTTTCTCTTGGCTTCGATTTCAGTTGTTCTCCCGATCAGCGTGCTCTTTCCAGTTATTGTAAAAGTCTCAATCTCTTTTCTCAGGCTATCGGCATACCTGTCAGGAATTATCAGGTCAATAAAAGACATGCCAACAGCCTCATCCCGACTGTAGCCGAATATTCTCTCTGCCGCCGGGTTCCACAATAATATCCTGCCCTCATTATCAAAGGAAACAATAGCGTCATTAACAGTTTCAATGAGAACCCTGAAGTTCGCCTCTGGTTCGCGGAAAAAGTTTGCTATGGCTCTTTCCAGTGGTATTCCCCTGGTGCGAGCTCTTCTGATTGTAGTCAGGATGGCGATAAGGAAGTAGATACCGCCGAGGTATTGTGCCGATCTGCCAGCCCATCCGATTGGACTTCCAACATTACTCGGAATGAACACGGCTAATAAGCCTGTGGCAATCAATATCAGACCCAGAGCATACCAGTATAGAAAATCTTCCTTCAACCGGGAATAAAGTCTTATGAAGAGAAGAGCAGAAGTGGCGAATAGTGCAACTGCTGTTCCCAGTACCACCTGCCTCAAATAAGTGGGACCCACCCACTGTATGAAAAACGGTGGGATAATACCCTTCAGGCTTGCTGTCGTGATTAATATTATGAAAATCAATACTCCCAGGTAAGCAAGTATTACTTTTCGCTTTCTGGGCTTTGATGCTAACTCCGGGTTTGCTTTTGTTGAAGTGAGTACAGCACTCATAAGATGGAAGATTGATCCGGCTAAAGCCCCAATATTAAATATAGTCACACTAATATTTGCCCCGTCTGGAGCGCCTATCAACCAGCCAGCAAATAGACTTCCGGAGCCAAACGCCAGCGTACCGCAGCCCAGCATGAGGATGCCAAGAGATCCACTTGCCAGATAGCTTCTCATAGAGATGTATGAAACTGCGAAAGATATGGCGGAAATGAATACCGTGTTCAGGATGGGGAGCAATAGAGGCGGTTCAAAGACTACTTTTATATCTAATAGTGCCAGGATAGCGATGATGACTACGAGAGCAAGAATCGGTATTGCGGCAATGTATTTACACAAGTGTGAGGAAGTTCTCTCCATCCCTGCAATCCCCCTTGTTCACCCAAACTGTGAGCATTATTAATATTCACAATCTATTTTTCCATTCATCTCATCTTAAAGGTATTGTAAAGTAGAATGTCGATCCTTTGCCTGCTTCGGACTCAGCCCATATCCTGCCGCCGTGGCGTTCAACTATTCTCTTGCAAACCGCAAGACCTATGCCCGTACCCGGATATTCTTTTGCAGGATGCTCGCGCTGGAATATCTGGAAAAGGTGCTTGAAGAACTCAGGGGCTATACCTATTCCATTATCCCGGACTGAGAAAATCCACTCATTCTCCTTTCTCTGTGCAAAGACGTGGATGCGCGGCGGTTCTTCCCTTCTGTATTTAATGCCGTTACTTATCAGGTTCTGGAACAGCTGGACCATTTGCGTACTATCAGCCATTACTGCGGGCAGGGGGTCGTGGGTTACTGTGGCATTGTTCTGCTCGATAGTCACCTTGAGGTTGGTCACTGCCTGATTAAATACTGCTTCGCAATCTGTCGGTTCAAATGGTTTGCCGCGAGTGCCGACACGAGAATATGCCAGCAGGTCCTCTATCATCCGCTGCATCCTCGTCGTTCCATCCACGATGAAATCAATAAATTCGTTAGCATTCTTATCGAGCCTGTCCCTGTAGCGCTTTGCCAGCAGCTGGATAAAGCCTGATACCATGCGCAGTGGTTCCTGGAGGTCGTGGGAGGCTATGTAGGCGAACTGCTCAAGTTCAGCATTCGAACGCGCCAGCTCAGCCACCCAACGTTCGCGCTCTTCCTCAGTCCTTTTGCGCTCACTGATATCCCGTGCGATTCCCTGTGTTCCGCTGATATTTCCCTTCTCATCCCTGAGTAATCTTGCATTATGAAGGAGATATATGATCCTGCCGCTTTTTGATACGAACCTGTTCTCAAAACCAAAGAGGTCTGTGCCGTGTTCTATCATCTCCCTGAATTTCTTATATGTTTTTTCCCTGTCATCCGGGTAAATCCATTTCTCCCATGTGTATCCGATCACCTCTTCTGGTGTGGCTTCAAGAAGACTGTAACCTGCATCGTTCACGAATACCTGCCTGCCCTCCCTGTCAGAGAGATATATGATATCGGTAGTTAGCTCTATCAGGTTCCTGTACCTCTTTTCAGATTCCCTGAGCTGCTCTTCAGCCCTCTTGCGCTCCGTGATGTCCGTGAACATAGCCAGGGCACCAAGGTATTCCCCTTGTTCATCAAATATCGGGACGTTTATGGCATGAACCCATACCTCCGAGCCGTTCCTGTGACGCAGGCGGAAATCGAATTCTTCCCTGGGTCTTTCTTTCTGCAACTCCAGACCCTGCTTTGCCAGGGGGATATCATCCGGGAAAACAAAATCAAGAGGCTGCATGCCAAGCATTTCATGGACAGCGTAACCCAGCATTTCAGCAGCGCGTTGATTGGCGTAGCTTGTTTTCCCGTCCGGATCGATTGTCCAGATGCCCTCGAAGGTAGTTTCGACCAGATATCGGTAGCGCTTTTCACTTTCGCGCAGTGCCTCCTCAGCCCTTCTGTGTTCCTCAATTTCAGCCTGCAGGTCCCTGTTGGATTTTATCAGCTCCGCGGTTCGTTCCTGGATACGTGCCTCCAGCTCGTCGTGCGCTCTGCGAAGCTCCTCCTCCATCCGCTTTCTGTCTGTGATATCCTCGCAGACAATGAGAATAATCATACTTCCGCCGGCAACAGGTATGGATCTGGCGACCTCTTTCACCCACAGTATGGTCCCATCTTTTCGGACCTTGCGAAGCTCCTCGACAGCAATGCATCCGGCGCTCTGCAGGCATACTGTTATTTCCTGATGGATAACCTTTTTATCATCTTCGTAAATAACCTTGAATATCGGTTGTCCGACCAGTTCTTCCACAGAATACCCAAGCTGCTTTGCACCGAAGTTGTTGATGGAAAGAACTCTCCCGCCCGTATCTACGGTAAAATACATGGAGGGACTTTCCTCGTACAAAGCCCGGTACCGCTCTTCACTATTACGCAACTCCTTCAATTCATTGATGAGCTGCTCTTTAGTTTTATTTTCATCTTCCACTTGGCTTATCCCCTGGTGTCAGTAACTTCATTTATGTTTAACTGCGGCTTATATTAAGGTTAATCCTCACTCTTGCTATTGAATCTATATCCTGCAACTGCTGCTTTTATAAGGCAGGAACTATAGTATTTAAATATTTGAAGTGATAATATTATGAAGGTCAAAGGAGATGAAGGTATGAATAGAGTTAAGACCATTGTTGTACTGGCAATGGTACTGGCTGCAATGACTGCAGTCGCGTTAGCAGAGGCTAATGATTCTGCAGCCACTAAGGTTATTACCGACTATTCTACGAAGAAAATAACCCGTGATGCGGTCAAGACCGAGCTTGGCAACAAATATGCGGCAGGCACGCTTACAAAAGACGACCTGAAGAAAGCAGTGACCGCAGCCTATAATCACAACATCCTGAGTAGAGAGGATATGCGGTGGCTGCTCGGACAGATGTATAAAGAGGGAAAGCTCACGCGGGCAGACCTGCGGTGGATTCTCACGGATGCCTATAAGAACGGCGAGCTGACAAGGGATGATGTGCGCTTTGTGATAGCGCAGGCGTACAAGAACGGGCAGCTTACGAGGGCTGACGTGAAGTTCCTGGTGACAGAAGCATATAAAGCCGGAGAGCTTAAGCGCGATGATGTCAGGTGGCTGATAATCCATTCCTATAAGAACGGAGAGCTTACGCGCGAGGATGTGAGATGGCTCGTTACGCAGGCTTATAAAGCAGGCGAACTCACACGAGATGACGTGCGCGAGATAGTGATAGCAGCCTATAACCAGGGCGAACTCAAGCGCGAGGACGTAAAATGGCTGCTCATGCAGGCTTATAAGAACAACGAATTTACACGCGAGGATATCCGCATCCTTCTTACCTCAGCCTATAACCACGGCGAACTCACCAGGGCAGATGTCAAGTGGCTCTTGATGGAAGCCTACAAGGCTGGCGAGCTTACAAAGGATGATGTTAAGTGGATCCTGGCTGAGGCGTACAAACTGGGCGAACTGCGCAAAGCGGATGTGCTCTGGGTGCTGAACGAGGCGTATAAAGATAAGGAGCTATCAAAATCCGATATCAGCGAACAGGACGTGACTGGTGTAAAGGTCGAGGCAGAACCTGCTGACGTTCCGAGCATTGAGACGATAACAGAGCCCAACGCAGAGACAGCGGCAGATGCTGAAACAGTGAATACCTTCGATGAATCAAAGAGCACAGCACCAGCTGAATCCGTCATAAAGACAAAACAGGCTGCGCTGCTGTACAAATATGCCCTTCTGCCCGTCGAGAAGCACAGGATCGGTATGGAAGCGCTGATAGGCTATGTGGAGTCGCAGGGAAAAGGCGCATCAAAGCTCACGGAACTGAAGGACAGGTTCATCACCCTCAGCGACCAGCTCAAAGCTGCGGCGGAGGCGAATGATTACCAGAAAGGCAAGAGCATAATAGCACAGATGAAGGAAACCGTAACCATCTTCAGGGCTGAAGTGAAACTGCTCGCTGCGGGCAATGAGACCGCGGCAAAAGAGGCTCTGAACGCGGCGCTTCTACAGAACAGCGATTACTTCGACTCCCTTGTGACTGAAGCGCGTGAGGCTAGAAGGGACAGGAACCTTGAGTTCTTTGACCTGGCGGCTGCACGCACACAGGGAAGGCTGGACAAGGCTAAAGAGAAAGGGATCGACGTAAGTGCACTGCAGGCTAAGCTTGATGAGATAAAGGAACTCAGGAGCGGGCTTATAGATGCCATGAACGCAGGCGTTGCATCGTGCAAGGGCGAAGGTCTTGGAAAATGCAATACCACAGAGGCTGCTGCATACAAGACGCTCCGGGATGAGATAAAGAACAAGTATAGAGAGCTTGCGGAACTGGCTAAGAACACAGGACAGAGCCAGAGGGTACAGGCGGCAATAACAAAAGCCGGAGAGGTTATATCGAACGGTGAGAGACTGCTCGCTTCTGCTAAGCAGCGCAACGTCGATGTATCGGGCGAGGAAGCGAAGCTCAATGAGATCAAAGCTCTCGTTGATTCGGCTGATGCAAAGTATAAGGGCAATGACCTTGCTGGCGCCAAAGAAGACCTGAAACAGGCTCAGGAGAAATTCAAAGATCTGAGGAACGATGTAATCTCAAGGAGGAAAGCGAAATGAGAAAGCTACACTTAGTTCTGGTCTGCCTTCTTCTGCTGGCTGTGGTGCTGTCAGGCTGCGTGGGCAAACAGCCTAAAGAGGATAAACAAGCCTCACAGGGACCCACGCTTGAAGGCAATATCACAGTGCCGGGTGAAAATGACCTGCCGATAGAGGATGTACAGACAAGCCAGGATGAGAGCGTTGACCTGGGCTCATTGATTTGAGCCCCCTCTCTTTTTAATACTGTGTGGGAACTGCGGGGATGGTCAAACGAAAACTACTTAAACAGACAAAACGTATATAAACACGTTCGTTCTACAACGAACAAGATAAGCGGGTACTTTTTTCCACCAATACCACCCCACTCCCACTCCCCGCTTATCTTCCTCCTCTTTAAGGGAAGAGGAGAAGATATATCGTCTCCGGCACCTACCAACGCGGATAAAAGCATGGAAACCCAAAGTTGCACCGTAATTGATTAGAAACTATTAAAACCATTAAGGGAATTTTAAGAAAAAGACTGAGAATAATGCCTGTCGGAGAAAAAAAAGAGATATGTTTGATAGAGAAACCATTTGTGGAGTAATAAAATCCTTTGGGCTTGTTTTTGGAGACATCGGAACAAGCCCGATATATACCCTCGCAGTTATTTTTCTTCTAACAAAACCTACAGAAGCCCATGTAATGGGTATCCTTTCCCTGATTATCTGGACTCTTATCACGGTTGTGACCGTGGAGTATGCATGGCTTGCCATGAGCCTTGGTCAAAAAGGTGAAGGTGGTACCATTGTTCTGCGTGAGTTGCTCGTCCCCATGTTAAAATCAGGAAGACAGGTAGTGTTTATCACCTTGCTCTCCTTTATTGGTATATCTCTCCTTTTTGGGGACGGAGTAATTACCCCGGCTATCAGTATACTGAGCGCTGTTGAGGGGCTAACACTTGTTCCCGGACTTGAAGGGACTGCAACTGAGACTCTTGTTATTATTGCGGCTATAATTGCAATATTGCTCTTTACTTTTCAGAGAAAAGGAACGGAAAAAGTTGCATGGACGTTCGGACCCCTGATGGTTCTGTGGTTTATATCGATCGCAGCTTCCGGTCTTGTCTCGATCCTTCATGTTCCATCTGTATTGCAGGCTGTAAACCCCTATTATGCAGTTAAGTTTTTACTGGAGAACGGTGTCGCAGGATTCTTTTTGCTTTCCCAGGTCATTCTCTGCGCCACAGGAGGAGAGGCTTTGTACGCAGATATGGGGCATCTGGGGAAACTCCCTATCATCAGGGCTTGGTATCTTGTATTTTTTGCCCTTGTATTAAATTATCTCGGGCAGGGCGCTTTTATTATCCAGCACCCGGAAGCAAAAAATGTGCTCTTTGAGATGATATTCCAGCAGGCGCAGGTCCTTTATATACCATTCCTGATACTCAGTATCTTTGCAACGGTCATAGCCTCGCAGGCGATGATAAGCGGTATGTTCTCCATAGTATACCAGGGGATCACCACCCGCGTATTGCCAATGCTTAAAGTGGATTACATGTCCAGCGAATTGATGTCGCAGATATACATAGGCGTAACGAACTGGTTCCTGCTTATTTCAGTTTTATTTGTTATGTTTTTGTTCAAGCAGTCCCATTATCTTGCCGAAGCATACGGTCTGGCTGTCACAGGGACAATGACCCTTACAGGCATAATGATGACATGGATATTTTACCTGAGGAACAACAGGCTCAAAACTCTTGCTTCATTGTTTGTGACATTGATTGATATGGCATTCCTTCTATCAAGCCTGCACAAGATACCTTATGGCGGGTACTGGTCTATCGTTCTGGCGTTCATTCCTTTCAGCATAATTATGATTTATACCTCAGGTCAGAAACGGCTCTCAGGCGCATTGAAGCCCATGGACCTGGATGTTTTCCTTGAAAAATATAATCATATGTATAAGAACGCGAGCAAGATCAAAGGGACCGCGCTCTTCTTTGCAAGAGATGTTAAGAAGATCCCGCCTTATATTGTTAATACGATGTTCAATAACAACATAATTTACGAGGATAACATCATTGTTTCCCTGATAAAAATGGACAATCCTTTCGGTGTTAGCGGCTCTTTTAAGAACAACCTTGCTGACGGGTTAAGGATTTTTGAGATATATATGGGATACATGGAAGTGGTTGATGTGGAAAAGATACTGAAGGCTTCAGAGATAAATGAAAAGACCATCTTTTATGGTATAGAGGATATAGTGACCGAAAATATTATCTGGAAGATATATTCCACGATCAAAAAACTTACGCCTGCGTTCGTCCAGTTCTATAAACTCCCGTCGCATAAGATACACGGGGTTATCACACGGATAGAGATGTAACCAGGTAAGAGTATAAATATTGGGC
>JAPMTX010000090.1 GCA_026552855.1 Candidatus Methanoperedens sp.
GGGTCTAAAATTGGATATGATTACCTTATATGATATCTGGATTGGTCAGGGACGTGATCCGAACATTAATAGGGAGAGATTGATGGATAAATGGATTGCTTAACCGAACACCTATGAAAATTACTCTAACTATCACACGAAGAAAGCTCACCGAAATATTAATTGGTCTGGTCTCATTGTTTTTCGCTTCAGGAGTTATAGCTACAATTTTGAAATATTTATGGCCATCAACTGTAAAAGGCACTGCGAATGAAGAACTAAAGATAGCTTCGGTAGATGAGGTCCCAAAAGGAAGCGCTAAAAAGTTTATGTTCAACGGCAAAGCGGCAGTCCTTTTAAACATGCCCGCTGGTTTCAGAGCGTTCGGAGCTGTATGTACGCACCTTGGATGCATCGCTTATTGGAAGCCTGATGAGAATATTATTTTCTGCCCCTGCCACATAGGTAAATTTGATCCCAATACAGGGGCAGTTCTCTCGGGACCGCCGCCGTCCCCTCTACCAGCTATAGATATTGTCGCAAAAGAGGGCGCAGTGTACGCCCTCAAGTGGAAAGACCCGGATTACGTTAGATCCATATCATTCTACGCGGGAGCAGCGTGAGAAGATTGTATGATTTGAATGATAAGATTTTATGAGTATAGTGCGGAAAAGAATACAGATTATACAGATTTTACTTTTCACGCTCTTCTTGGTAGGTATGAGTATTTTCCTGGCAGCCAGTTCTCTCACAGTACCTGAAGGTATGAGTTTAGATCAGCATATTGAGAAAGAGCATCTTCCACAGCGGATGCAATACAATAATCAGACATATACTGCATATAAACAATGCCCACTCATCGATCGAGGCAATGATATCATCAAAGACTCAGGAACACGATGGAATAACCGTATAATTTACGTAATAGAAAAATATCTACCAAATGAAATATTTATTCAGAATCCAGATAATCTGCAGGTATTTTACGCTTATAAAAATGAATCAAGTTAAAACCAAAAATATAATTAATCACCGAATTGATACCTCCACAACTCCACAGAATCCTTTTCATATGTAATTAGGGATAAACGATATCATAATAGCAAAATTAATAATAAGTTAATAAGAAAAACCATAAAATTTTTACAAACTTTAAAGCAAAAACTGCTTAGTTTACTAATATAATATTTATGAACGAATGTGAAAAATGAACATATCCAGGCGAGATTTTACTAAAATCGGATGCAAGGTAATTATAGGGGGAACTACTGGAACTGTAATCATTGAATCCCTTGTTAAAAACAGCGTTGCTGCTAAGAACTGGCCGCATGGAGAATATGATTGGAATGCACATTATTGGGGATTTGTAGTTGATACAAAAAAATGCATAGGATGCGGCAGGTGTGTAAAAGCATGCAAGCTTGAGAATCATGTCCCTATCGACGAGCCCTGGTATAGAACCTGGGTTGAAAGGTATAGGATTAAAAAGGACAAAGAAACAAAAATAGATTCGCCAGATGGGGGTATTAATGGATTTGAGGATGATATTCCTGCAGAGGATATCAAAAAGGCATTTTATACCCCAAAATTATGTAATCACTGCGATAACCCACCATGTGTTCAGGTTTGTCCAGTAGGGGCTACATATTTAACAAAGGATGGTGTTGTTCTTGTGGATTATGATTACTGTATAGGATGCAGATATTGCATCATGGCTTGTCCCTATGGCGCAAGATACTTTAACTCGAAAGAGAGCCCGCACCACAAACCACATCCCAATTTTGGTGGCGGCGTTGCTGATAAATGTACCTGGTGCTACCACAGGATTACCAAGGGTCTTTTGCCTGCTTGTGTTCAGGCATGCCCTGTCGGAGCAAGGGTATTCGGGGACTTGAAAGACCCTGACAGCGCAGTTAATAAAATACTGGATAAAGAGAGGATAAACGTTCTTAAACCTAAATTGGGAACGAGACCAAAGGTATATTATGTGGGATTGGACAGGGAAGTGCGATGATGTAGTAAATCTGCGGCTCCTATTTATAATTTGCCGGCAACATGGTTCTATTAAGTCTATAAATGGAAAAAGGTCTGTTAAGTATCAAGTGGTGACATACTAAGACGTGGTTAATCTGCTCCCTGACGCAAATGGATGTTGAGGATTTCAGGATAGAGAGCCTTTTTTAGTTATTCAATCATTGCGTGGGCAACCGAAAGCAGGCCGCATACTTCCATATTTTCATTTTTCCCGTGAAAATATGCTCTTTTAAAATCTTCACCGGTAACATTCTTGATCTGAGAAAATCCTCGCTGGGCAAGGAACGTTTCAATTGTCCCTTCTTTGATGCCGAATTGAAAAGATTCATTATATTGTTCTACAAAGTTCCGTAAATTCTTACCAACTTCCAGTGCACATATTCCATTAACTAAAGATTCAGGGAAGTAATCGAAAATGACCGCACTACCTTTGGCAGAATTCTTCACGATAAATGACAGGATATCGTCCACTGCCTTCGGAGGAATATAACAGGTAAGTCCTTCCATAACGAAAAGGGTCTTTTGTGACCTGTTATATCCCTGTTGAATCAACCTTTGGCCAAGATTTTCGGTCGCAAGATCAACAGGAACATACACTACATGGTCTGGGAGTGAGCTGAAGATCTCTTTGATCTTTTCTATTTTCACACTTTGAGTGTCCGGATGATCCACTTCATACACCTTCACATTCTCTTTCAGCTTTTCGATCCGATATGCACGGGTATCATAACCTGCACCCAGGATGACCAGCTGTTCAAGTCCTTTATCCGCCGATGTCCGAACAAAATCATCAAAATACCTTACCCTTGCTACGGACGAATTGTATACACCGGGATAGAGACGCTCAAAATGCTCCATTATTATCTTTGCCATTTCTGGGCTACGCGACAAAAGTTCAAAATATTTCAAAAACTCCTGGCCAATAAAATGAATGGCATACGGATCATAACAGATGCGTTCACCCTGGGGCTTGATCGATTCTATGGCCCTGCCAGCCGCAATATACTCAGCCGTTTTGCTGGGTCCTTTTCTCATCAAACCATTGCTATTTTCTTCGATATCTACCATCTTTTGCAGCCAATTGCTACCTTCATCAAAATCAAAAAAGAATTTTGTTTTTTCTGTATCCATTAGTTCCTTTTCCCCCCTTCCAATCAGTGAATCCGGAACAATAATTGCTGTATAATTAGTTTTTCCTTTGCTTGGTACGTCTTGTATTAACCACATCTTCCACATCTTATGTGCAGCTAAATCTGCAAAATCATGACCTCTTGGATCAAGAATCAGATTAAACCTGCCGTATTCGTGTATTACTTTATCAATAATTTCTTCGGCTTCGGCTATACCGCTCTTTACTTCATTGATGTCTGTCTTACCGGTAACTCGATGCAAAATCGCAGCAGGAATTTTTTTATATTCTGTTGTTTCAATCATTTTCGCACACCCTTCATTTCAAGATTATGGTTTGTAATAGATAAAAAATATTATCTTATTCAAATCAAATGTGTATATATAATGATTGGTTCTTTTTCTGATGTATCCCACGATAGTTAACACCTCATTTCATCCCACACTAACTTACAGAACCCAGAACGTAAGCCACCACTCGAGACTTAACAGCAATTCCGACCATTCAAAGACTTAACAGAACCCGGCAACATGTCTGTGGACACTACAGTTACACCCATCAGAGATAATTGCAAAGATATAGTTTAACAATAACTGGAAGAAAGGAGCAAGTGAGACAATGATCGCACCAAGAAGCACTCCTGTCCAATATTGGTTTTTGTTCTTCGTATTTAACCACCCTTTTTCAAGTTAGAGCGTTTTATGGCATCATACGTTTTCTTTTTATTTTAATTTTAATCCATGCCTCACAACCAGTCTTTATCCCCAGCACGAAGCTGAAACCCGGCGTTTTATGCATGTCAATTCGTCTTGGTTTAGTGAAACCTGCTTTCGTGAGCCAGCCAGCGATCTCATCGAACGTATAGGTTTACGCACCCAGATTGTTGAAATGGTTCAGTCCTTGGAGTCGGACGAGGGCTTTTGCTGTTGAATCATCCAGGTGAACGAAACGTACCGTAAATATGTTGTAATTTCTTTTCATAGTAATTTGACTAATACGTAGATGGCTAAACCGATAATTATTATCCAGCATAACCAGTACAGTAAATTTATCCATGAAAATTCACCCGGTTTAATTTGTAAAGTAGAATCTTTATGATCTCCTTCTTTTTTATTTTGAAGATGAGTCTTATACATTCCCCATCCGTGCATCATTAATCCAATCAAAATTATCAAGAGCGCATACTGCTGGACAAAATCTACAAGAAGTGCACCCAGACCAAAGCCAAGAACACCTGCCCCAAACGTCGAAGCCAGTTCCGCAAGTTTTGCTTCTGTTAGTTTTTCTGGCATACTTTTACTCCTTTCAAATCAATTATTATCTCATTTTTTTATTTAAGTGGTTTTCCCTTTAAATTTTTATAATCTATCAGTATCGTTTTTAGGAAAATAAACCTGAATCAATTCCTCATTACTTTCGAGGAGTTTACGAAGTGCCAAGCGGCGCTGCACTCCAACTTCAATTCTTAATATTCAACTAATGCAGGATAAAGAGAGAATCAATGTCCTTAAACCCGATCTAGGAACAAGACCAAAGGTATATTATGTGTGGCTGGATAGGGAAGTACGATGACGGCTGACGTAGTCCTCAGCTTTTTAATTATAACCTAAACCATAGAGTTGCCAGTCCCAGTACTGCAGCAAATATTAGCATGAAAAAAATCAATAGCATCATCTCTTTATCTTTATTTTGCATGTTAAATCATCGCTAGCCTATTTATTTGTTGGAATTAATGCGGTTTTTGGTTTAAATTCTGAAAACTTACTAATCTGTAAGAGCTTATCAGAAAATTAGATATACTTCTATGGATTGATTCTCTTATTATGGTTGAAAAGAGCAAACGTAAACTTTCCAGCACATGAAGGAATATTCAGACACGCTCTTAACAACAAATTCCCCGAGCTTCATCCACCAATTTTCTGATTTTTCGATCTTTTAGTCCAGTTTTCCTTCTTATATTCCCGAAATCCTCTTGAAGCAGGTCTTTTACCAGCATGTATCCTGCCCTTGAAAATCTTTTAATGATATCAGGCCCCGCAGACTGTAAAATCGTTATGGGGTACAGATTTTTTTCAGTTATCATTTTCTCAAGGCTACCATCTTTGGGGTGTCTCCAGCAAAGCAGCCTGATATTCATGCACTCCGTATATCTCTGCGCCTCGTTCGATGCTTTCGTATTGCATGAAAGCCATGCGCCGTCAAAAGAATTGTTCCCGTTATTCAAATCCAACAGCCGTGCATATGTATAAAGCGCCTCTTTCAAATCAATATAAGTACCCGGAGAATTGTGGAATTTGCACTCGATGATAAATCTTTTGCCCATGTTATCAGTGGCTATTACATCAATTTCATGCTCTGCGCATTTGCCCCTGAGTCTTGTACGCAGCACCGTTTGAAACCCATGTTCTTTTAGAACCTCAGCTATGAAGGTCTCAAAAGGGAATCCGGCAGGCCCAAGGCGCATTATAGCCTCTTTGAGGTCATAGCACGACGCCCTTGCAGGTGAATACTCTTTCAACATCTTCATGACTTTCTTGAAAATCGCGCCTGTGCTTATACCATCGAACACTTCTTTTTCTACTTGTTTTACGATCTCGTTAGAAATTGCTCTATCAACTCTCGCCCTCGAAAGCGAACCTCTGATTTTTTCGGGGTTGAACTCCTCTTTTTTACCGTTTGCTTTTATGACATACATGAGCCCTTAACCACGTCAATAATCAGACCATTCTTTCGAACTTGAATCTCCTGAGTAGCGCGGAGTTTGCCACAACCGAGAGCGAACTTATTGCCATCGCAGCAGCAGCAATTATCGGATTCAATAGCCCGACAGCCGCTATAGGTATTGCTGCTGTATTATATCCAAGCGCCCAGAACATGTTCTGCTTTATTTTTTTCATCGTAGCCTTGCTCAACTTGATCCCTGCCACCACGTCCCTCAGGTCGTCTTTAATCAGGACTATCCCGCCAGTCTCCTTTGCAACATCAGAGCCGCTGCCTACTGCTATCCCGATGTCTGATTGCGCAAGAGCCGGAGCATCGTTTATGCCGTCGCCTACCATTGCGACCACTTTTCCCTCTGCCTGCAATTTCTTTATCTCATTGGCTTTTTCCCCGGGAAGGACATTCGCAATAACCCGCTCTATCCCCACCTGCTTTGCAATTGCATTTGCAGTTCTTTCGTTATCTCCTGTGAGCATGATTGCCTCAACTCCGATCTTTTTGAGTTCTGCCACAGCCTCGGCTGAGTTCTCTTTCAGGGTATCAGCAACTGCTATTATCCCAATGACTTTGTTGTTTGCTGCAACGAGCATCGCGGTCTTTCCCTGTGCCTCAAGATTCTGGATATTCTGCTCAAGAACACCTGTATCTATACCATTGCCCTGCATCAGCCTGCGGTTGCCCACTAACACTTGTTTTCCTTCTACAGTCACCTTGATACCGTGTCCCGGCACAGCTTCAAAGTATTCAGCGTCTTTTACCTCGATACCTTTTTCCCTTGCAGCCCTGACTATAGCCTCGCCAAGCGGATGCTCTGAGCCCTTTTCAGCGATTGCAGCCAGCCTCAAAACCTCGCTACCATCCTCTGCAAGGATGTCTGTGACAGAGGGCTCTCCTTTTGTGAGCGTACCTGTCTTGTCAAACACTACAGTCTGAAGTTTCTGCGCTCGCTCAAGGTATTCTCCGCCGCGTATCAATATACCAGCTTCAGCTCCCTTCCCCACCCCAACCATCAAAGCAGTGGGGGTAGCTATACCGAGCGCGCATGGGCATGAAATGATTAAAACCGCCACAAATGCAAGGAGTCCCAGCGTGAAATTCCCGAAGATAAAATACCAGACTCCAAATGTGAGGATCGCCACACCAATCACCGCTGGCACAAAATAGGCACTTATTCTGTCTGCCATCCTCTGTATTGGCGCGCTTGATGCCTGCGCCTCCTCCACCATCTTTACGATTTGCATCAGCGTTGTATCAGCCCCGACCTGAGTGGCTCTGAACTTCAGCATGCCCATCTTGTTTATGGTTGCACCTATCACTGCGTCTCCAGCTTTCTTTTCAACTGGTATGCTCTCGCCCGTGATCATTTTTTCATCCACCGCGGATTGTCCTTCCACGACCACGCCGTCTGTAGGGATCTTCTCGCCAGGGCGCACCACAACAGTCTCACCTACCATGACGCTCTCTGCAGGAATCTCGACCTCTTCGCCGTTCCTGATAACCTTTGCCATGCTGGGGCGCAGGTCCATGAGCTTTCTTACCGCAGCCGAGGTGCTGGTCTTCATATAATCTTCCATGAATTTTCCGAGCAGTACAAAGGCGATTATGACCGCGGATACCTCAAAATAAACATCCTTTTCTTTTACAGGCAGAACATCCGGGAAAAACAGCACAAACACACTGAATAAATACGCAGTCAGGGTTCCAATTGAAATCAAGAGGTCCATGTTTGCCCTTTTTGCTTTGAGGGCTGTATAAGCGCCTCTATAAAAGCTCCAGCCCCCTATGAACTGGACTGGTGTAGTCAGTATAAACAACCAGTAGCCCCAGGTAAACCACGGAAGTGAAGGAATGGGTGCCCATGTGACCAGCGTAACTCCCGCAGCTAGGGTTAACATAGCTATAACCCGCAGGGCTGCCAGCAATATCACTCCTGAGAGGGCTATTGTAACCCTGCGCTTCATGCTTTTCAGTTCTCTTTCCGGATTCTCAAATGTCCTGAGGCAGCTCTCCATGCAAAAATAGTAGGTTCTGCCTCCGATTTCCTTTTTTATGGCTGTCTTTTCATCCACATACATTCCGCATACAGGGTCTTTAGGCATATTTTATATCCTTTAGTATATTTATTATGATTATTCTAATTTTAATCTTTTTAAGACATCAAATTCATTATGTAATGCCCTTCGCAATCGAAACAGGTTTAAAAGATATGCTATAAGTACAGTCCATACGATACCGAAAGCAATATATAAATAAATCATGTTAATCCGGTATATGACATATTAATCTTATTACGTCTTTATTTTTCGTCTTGTACATATTTCTATAGTCTTAAGTTTTAATATGTATTCAGATTCTAACAACATTCTTCGTCACGTTTTTTGACTACTACTTCTTCTGTATCTAAATTCTCCAATTTTTCTATATCTATACTTTCTCTAGATTTAGTATCTATTAATAAATAGTCTTTATAATCTTCTTTCAGTTCTTGAATAGTCATTAATCTATTTGTATCCCCTACCATACTTGAGAGTCTAACCTTTATAGTTCTATTTCTATTCTCCTTTGTATCTCTTTTATTCTTCTTACCAAACAATCTATCTAATATGTTCATTTATTTCATCACCGTTCATAAATATAATTTCTTATGTTAACATTTCTATATTAAATTATTTTCTTACAGTCAAAACAGGAATCCTTGATGTCCTTATCACTTTATCTGCAACGCTTCCGAGTAAAAACCGCGGAATGCCGCTGCTGCCCAGTGTGCCCATTACTATCAGATCAACTGACAGTTCCTCTGCAAGCCTAACTATCTCCTCAGCCGGGTTCCCCTCAACTATCCATCTTTCAGTATGGATACCTTCTTTATTTGCCAATTTCTCGATATATTTTATGGCTGTATCCCCCTGGCATCCCAAAATACTCTTCAACCTTTCAGAGGATGTATCGGTAAGA
Source organism: Candidatus Methanoperedens sp. (assembly GCA_026552855.1). GTDB lineage: Archaea > Halobacteriota > Methanosarcinia > Methanosarcinales > Methanoperedenaceae > Methanoperedens. The sequence goes on from JAPMTX010000090.1 coordinate 8,819, forward strand.
ATACATGATTCTGGACCGCAACCGTATCTTGTATCTATCACATAAATCGCATGAAGCTCTGCCCCAGAAAGTTTTGCAAGCTCTATTGCATGGTTTGTCGCCTTTTTAGTGTAATCTGATCCATCCGTTGCTACTAAGATTTTTTTATACAATTTATTCGTAATTTTTCCCTCGCAGATCAGGTATAAGTATAAATGTTAATTATATTCTCCCTTATTTAACTTGACATTGTCAGATTACCTCCCTCTTTTATGGTGAGATAATTTAGCCGAATATCGAGCTTTATGTTTTTGCTCAATCAATTTTAAGATATCCCTATCACTCACCCTTCTT
>JAPMTX010000163.1 GCA_026552855.1 Candidatus Methanoperedens sp.
TCGGGAGACATGCCGCGCACTGAAAGGAACATGTTCCTTGACCAGGTAGGAGATTCAGGCTTTACATGGCAGTGGAGCAAGGGCGATGTTAACCAGACGATAAATGTGACAAACTCCCAGAACCTGCAGATGAACCAGATAATCGGAGGGTTGAGGAAAATCCTCTTCCCTGACCCTGAAACCGAGCCAGCTATGAGCGACTGGTGGTTCTGCGGAAAGAACGTGAACAGCACCGGAGGAATGCCTCTTTGCGCTGAAAAGATGGCAAAGAATATCTTCAACGGGAAAGCTACCCCCAGGGACTACTATATGCTGCAAATACTGGAGGAGCAGTACTACGTTTTCCCTCCTGAGAACCTGACGCTGCACGTGATACTTACAAAATGGAACATAACGAGGAGCGGTGAGAACCTGACCGTGAAGTTCAAAGCGCATAACTTCGGGAGGAAGATGTACAATGCTACCCTTATAATGGACCTTATCCCGAAGATAAGTATCGTCAGCCTTGACGGGAAGAGCGAACCGAAGGTCGATGAAAAGCTGAACTGGGAGATCAAGACGCTCGAGAAGCGGAGCGTTGTAATTGGACGTTATGCAGTTCCGAGCATGAAGGATATAGATAAAGAAGTGACAGTGTCACTGAACGGCACGAACGTAAAGAACCTTGAAATGAAGATGATAAGCGGATAGATATCCAAACAGCCCTGCGTGACGGAGTGGAGACCGGATTGCGCAGCCAATAATGGGGTTAAGATGACTCTTAAAAAAATCGCAACCGTACTTATAATCCTAATTTTAATTTTATTTATCCCGTTCTCAGGCGCAGAAATCACTAATAATGCTGCCGACAATAAAACACCTGAACCGCAGCCTGCGCCCACATCTACACCCTCACCAGCATCGCAGCCTTTACCAACGGTAACATTGCAACCAGCGCCTGCCCAATCACCGGCAATTACTTCATCACCAACAGCAGCACCTGAACCAACTTCTACTCCTCAACTAACACCTGCGCCGGAGCCTACTTTACAGCCTACGCCAACATCAACCCCATCATCAACTTCTACTCCATCACCGACGCCTGCGTCTCAGCCCACGCCAGTATCAACTCCAACACCCACACCAACACCGAAACCTACGTTACAGCCTTCACCAACACCTACGACTTCACCGACTCCGGTACCAATATCAACTCCGCAACCAACGCCTGCCCAAACACCGACGATTACTCCATCACCGACACCTGTGCCTCAACCAACGTCTACACCCAAGCCTACATTACAGCCTACACCACAGGTAACGCCTACACTTCAACCAACTTCATCGCCAACACCGCAGCCCACGCCTGCCCAAACACCTGATCCACCACCAGCTAATACACCGCTACCAACATCTACACCGCAGCCAACATTACAGCCTACACCGCAGGTGACATCTACTCAAACACCAGCGCCTGCTCCCTCACCAACCCCACAGCCAACGCCGCAGCCCACACCCACTCCTCCGCCTGCATACATACCGCCTGCCCCGGCAGACCTTACCAGCACACAGGGGAACTTCTGGATAAACCACACCTGGAAAGCAGGAGCAGACGCTGTGACTGATAGCTACAATGTTAACATAGATGGAGTATGGAAGAACGGAACTGCCAGCACTTATTACAATATTTCTGTCAGACCCCACGGTGGAAGCGCCATATCCGTATGGGCATATAACAGTTCGGGCGGTGGCAGCCTGAGCCTTACCCCCGCATCACAGAGCGTACAGGTACCCAATAACCCGGTCTCAATATCCGGTATTAATGATAGCTACCAGATATCTGAAGGTCAGACGCTGTATATCAATGCCAGCTACTCTGATGCTGATGGCGATAAAGGCGTATTCTCAGACGACAGCGAGAAATGGGATATAAACCCTTCATCGGGTGCAGTCCTGTGGAGTACCCGCGGCGGGGATGCCGGTACTTATAACTGGTATATTAATGTATCAGACGGTTATGGCTCTGTAGCAGCAAAAAACTTCATTGTCATGGTAAGCGATTCAACTCCGGGGGCTCCTTCCGGTCTGACAGCTAAAACAGGCAATTTCTGGATAAATTTCACATGGGAAAAAGGTGCGAACACGGACTCATTCAACGTGAATTTCAATGGCACCTGGATTAACGGAAGCTCAGATACATTCATTAACAGGACAGTTGGTCCGCACGGGCATGGGGATGTTACGGTCTATGGCTGGAACAACACATTGAAAGCTTCAGGTCCTGGCATCTCCCAGAGCGCCCAGATACCTAATAATCCCCCTGTCCAGCCTAAGATAGGGGATAGGGAGATATACAAAGGTCAGCTTCTGACCTTCAGCATAAATGCAGCAGATGCTGATTCAGATCCCGTGAACTACGGGACCAACGCAAATAAAGGCAGTCTGGACAGCAGCACCGGGATATACACGTGGACGCCGGGAGACAGCGATGCAGGCGTATATACATGGGAATTCAGCAGCAGCGACGGCTACGGTGGAGCAGCCAGTGAGACCATAAAAGTGACGGTTAAGAACCCGCTGGATCTTGACCTGAGATTTATTGAGCCAGATGTTATCAATAGTAATGGAACCTGGGTAGAGACCTGGAGGGATGCAGATGGAGCGCATGCAGGAAAATTGATCGGTTACAGCAGTACCTTCAGGAACAAAGGGAACGATTCGATGGTTATTACTGTAACTGAACTCTACAATAATAAATCCCATGATAACGGCTCTTTCAGTGTAACGCTTGCGGGAAATGAATCTAAGATTTGTCAGGATAATATCGCAAGGTGCAGGTTAGCCTTTGAGGTCGATCCTGCCGAAGTCGTGGACGGGTTTTTCAGCTTCACCCTTCAGATGAACGTGCGGGGCTATCGCGGTTCGGATTTTATTTATAACTACACCAATCTAACCTCAATTTCCCTTCCAGTGGTACCTGTGTATAGAATAAAAAGAGCCAATGGAGCCATGATAGTGGTCAGCGAAGGGAGGAGTACTACCATCACCTATACTCTGGAAGCGAACAGTTCTGTCAACCTGACAGATGTCTCGATCTATGACCCCCTCTCTCCCGGTGGGTTTTTCAATATTACCAGCCTTGAAGCAAACAATCCGCAGAGAATAAGCTTTAATTACCCTGCTACTACCGCAGATATATCTAAATACAAATGCGAGGAGGCATACGGCTCATGCATTCTGAACCTTGCGACGCTCACAGCTAAAACCGAAAGCGGCGAAGTAATAAGAGATACCGATTACGTGAGGCTGAAGTTATGCAGGGATACAGATAAGGACTGCCTTGCAGGCGTCAGCAGGCAAGCAGATAGTCCGGGGAGGAGCGGAGGAAACAGCGGGGGAGGCGGGGGAGGAGGCGGTGGTATGCCGCCCAGTGAAGACGCCAAAAACATAGAGCGGAGGGAGGTAAGGGAAATGGATATATTGTCCAGGGTGTCATCTGTATACATACTCAAAGCCTCAGACCCTGTCATGGTTGTCGCGTTCGAGAGCAGCGTGAGCGAGAACGAGGTTCCTGTAGCGGTCGAGGTGCTGAAGAGCAGATCAAAAGGCATAAAAGACGAGGCTCCGGGCAGACCTTACAGGTACTTCAACGTTTTTGTAGGAACGAGCGGGTTCAGCAGGAAGGTCAGCAACGGGGTTGTGGCTTTCAGGATCAACAATAGCTGGCTTGAAGAGAATAGTCTTGACCCTGAGGATGTAAGCCTGTACAAGTGGCAGGAAGGCTGGGTTAAAAAAGAGACGGAGATTGCCGAGAGGAAGCCCAATAGCACCTATTACGCAAGCCTTGTGGGGAACTTCAGCAGCTTTGCCATAGCTGCGGTCAAGAAGCCGAAGCTTGCGCCTCCTGCGATCAATGTTTCCGCGCCTCTTAATATGACGAAAGAGAACAGCAGTCAGATGATGGCTGATGCGAACCTCTCGAAGGTTAAACAGCTCGGAGGGATAGTGGAGCTGCCGACGGCGTTCGTGCTTGTGCTGGGGGTGGTGGGGATTGTATATTACTTAAGGAGGAATCGGAGAATAAGACGAAGGGATGGGGGATGAGGAGGATTGCTACGGTAGTTAAATTAGAAAACCTAAGGGTCCGATCCGTGTCATCGGTGTTCTATTTTCCAAGTTTTGGCTAAAACTCCCGGCAAAAAACTATAATCACTTCTCGATTATCGTCTCCTCTATCTTGATCCCGAAATGCCTCGCCGCCCTCTCAAAGTACACCAGTACCTCGTCGCCTTCCTTGAGCGCGGTCACAGGCACAGGCTTCCCGTCGTTCCCGACAAGCTTTATGGTCTCCGCGTTCTGGAGCAGTGTCTTTATCCTTGTCCCGTCCACCTCAGCCTCAACCAGCATAAGCGGGCGGCGCTCTATCTTCACCCTGCCCACGACAGCGGGTCTGGTCTCACCCTCAGAATCGACTATCAGCACTTCGTCGCCCGATGCAAGCTCAGAGAGGTAGCGCGTTTTTTCTCCTACCCTGATGTAGGCATGCACAGCTCCTGCATTCACCCTGAACGGGCGCGCGGCGACGTATGGGCTCTCCTCCGACTCTGAGTGTACGAGGAACATGCCGTTGCTCTGGGAGCCTATCAGCATCCCTTCGCCCGGCACCATCAGGGACGCGGTATCCACGCATACCCTGTCGCCCATACCCACTGGTTTCACCTTTGTAACTTTGGCTTTCACGAGAGGGACTTTCTCCATTCCAGACCTATCCCTGACTGCCACTATCTTCTTTATTTCAGAGATGTCGCCGGTATCTACGAGCACGCCGTCTGAGCCGTGCTCCAGCGTCTGGAGCGCAAGCCTGGTTTCCTCTGCGTTCTGGACGCCCGCAATGATCTCCACATCAAGTTTCTGAAGCTCAGCGATCAGGTTCTCAAGAGGGATGACCTTCCAGTCAGTGCCTATCGCGATAAGGTAATCGCACGATTTTCCAAGTTCAACCGCGAACTGCTCGTACCTCTTGTTCTTTATGACAACGTATCCTGCAACGGTCTTACCTTCCCTCGCCAGGCGCTGGGCTTCGGATATATCATGCGAACTTCCGAAATCGGAAGGCAGCTTTCTTGTCCCATCGCCCTCGCTCCCTTTCCCGACGATTATGATGTCAGCCTCACCGCCAGATGCTGCTGTCCTGATGTTCCCCAGTTCTTTAGCCTTGGGGACATCCTCAGGGTTCAGGAGTATGCAGTCAGCACCAGATTCAAGCCCTGCCGTAACCCTGGGCTTGTTCTCTTCCCATGTCCCGGCATCCGCTTTTATCCAGACGGTCTTATCCTTTTTCACCGAAGCGCCTCCATAGCCTCTTCGACGCTTGCGCCTTTATGCACGATTAGCGTAAGGGCGCGCGTCATGGCTGTCGGGTTCTCATGCTGGAACACGTTCCTTCCTATCGCCACACCCCTTCCTCCGGCATCTACTGCTGCGCGCACCATTGTAAGGAATTCCTCATCCGTATTCGCCTTCGGACCGCCTGCCATCACCACAGGCACTGGGCACCCTTCCACGACAGTCCTGAACGAATCGATATCGCCCGTGAAATTAGTTTTTATGATATCAGCGCCCAGCTCCGCGCCCACGCGCGCCACGTGCGCCACAGCCACAGGGTCGTTTGAGTTCTTGATATCCTTCCCACGCGGGTACATCATCGCGATCAGGGGCATGCCCCATTCATCGCAATCCTCGGCAACTTTGCCCAGTATTTTCAACTGGTCAGCCTCGGTCTCAGAGCCGATATTGATATGCACGCTCACAGCATCAGCACCCATCTTTATGGCTTCTTCGACCGTGCAAACCTGCACTTTGTCATTGGGGTCGGGTCCAAGCGATGTCGATGCGCTCATGTGAATTATAAGCCCGATATCGCGCCCGTACCCGCGGTGACCGTGCTTTGCCATACCTTTTTGCAGAAGTACTGCGTTGGCTCCGCCATCTGCTATCCTGTTCACCATATCTGTCAGGTTCTCAATGCCCCTGATGGGTCCCATGGAAATCCCGTGGTCCATAGGGATAATTACCATATTCCTGCTTTCCCTGTCCATTATCCTCTCAAGCCGTATCTTTTTACCAAGTTCTGACAATAAAATCACCTCAGTTTGCTGTGTTAGTCTGTAACACACTTACACAGCAATCTCAATATATATACTTAACGCAAAAGTTTCTGTAAGCTCCAGCTAAATGAACTGCCGGACCTTCTCAGCAGCCTTTTTTAACTCGTTCAGGACAAGACCTATATAGCCTTCCTTCCCTACCAGGACAACAATCAGAGCATCCTGACATGCAGAGTACGTTATAAGGTGCTTATCTTCTGTTTCGACTATGATGGATTTAGGTTTCTGTTCGGACAGGCGAATGGTCGTAGATTCAGCCGAAATGTATAAAGTGGCTGTCAGCGCTGCAAAAGCTTCACTGTTAAGCCCTCCGCCGGTTTCCTTTGAGACCATAAGCAATCCCTGCCTCGAAACTATTGCAGAGAGTTCGACGCCGCCTACAGCCTGCAGGTCGTCAAGTATCTTCTCAAGGGATCTTGCAATAGTTTCCATCAGTGCTCCGGGAGTTTTAACGCTTTATGAACAATCGCTAAGAAATAGATTACGGATATTTGAAAAATAAACAGAAATATATCCTGTGCCAGGTGGATGGAATCCTCCCCGTAGACAAAGCGAAACTCCGGGTATTCAAGAAGAGAAGCTGCTAAAAAGAAAGGAGAAGAAAATAATACATATTTTGAGGCTTTCCTGATGATATTGAATTTTAAATAAGTTAGCGATTTGAGCAGGTTTATATCCGTTCTCCGGATGTTTAAGAAGATAAGAAATATCAGCCCTACGATAGCCAGTCGAAGGATAAAATCTATCAGATTAAACGCGTAGAGTAGATTCATCTTATTAGGTCAGACAAACATACCTTCAGAGAGGTTCTGTTTTGCGGTGGGGATTTTTAATTTTTTTATTGCGTTAAGGAAATCGTCTCTTCCAATGCTATAGCGCTCCTCCCTTACGGCGAACATGCCGGCTTCCATGGCAATTGCCCTGAGGTCAGAACCGTTCATATCATCCGTAAGGGACGCGAGCTCTTCAAAATTAACTTCGCCTGAGAGTTTCATCTTCCTGCAGTGTATCTTCAGGATCATAGCGCGGGCATCCTTATCCGGCATCGGGATCGCTATCAGGCGATCAAACCTTCCGGGTCTCAGGAGCGCAGGGTCAAGTATATCAGGTCTATTTGTGGCTGCGATTATCCTGACGTTCCCCCGCGTATTGAAACCGTCCATCTCAGAGAGGAGCTGCATCAGCGTTCGCTGGACTTCACGGTCGCCCGATGTTGCGGTATCAAGGCGTTTTGCGCCGATGGAATCAAGCTCATCGATGAATACTATGCTCGGTGCTTTTTCCCTTGCCATCTTGAAGAGGTCCCTGACAATCCTTGCACCCTCGCCGATATATTTCTGCACCATCTCTGAGCCCACTATCCTTATGAACGTGGCTTTCGTCTGGCTTGCCACGGCTTTAGCCAGAAGCGTCTTCCCGGTGCCGGGGGCGCCGTACAGCAGCACACCTTTTGGCGGTTCTATACCTATGCGCTCAAAGACCTCAGGCTTGATAAGCGGCATCTCCACGGTCTCCCGCACTTCGCGGATCTGATCGTTAAGACCGCCGACTTCAGAGTATGTTACGTCAGGAGCCTCAATAACCTCCATACCGCTCACGAAAGGATCGCGCGATGAGGGAAGGAGACCTGTTACTGCAAGCGTCTGGTAATTCAAGGATACTCTCGCTCCCGGTACAAGCTCAGAACCGTCTATGAACTGGGATGCTCCTACCACGAACTGGGGACCTGTACTGCTCCTGATTATCACCTTGCTGTTCTCCAGCACATCCACAACAGTGCCGACGACCATAGGTGGGGTCTTGAGGCGCTCAAGTTCGCTCTTTAACTGCCTCAGTTCCCTCTCGTATTTAAGTTTCTGGTTCTCGGTAAAACGCTTCTCCAGTTCTATCTTATTAGCCTGCTCCCTCAGGATGCTGTTCCTTTCCTCAAGCATCTTTATCCTGTCCATCAGGTAGCGAGAGAAGTCATCGCTTCCTATCCCTACCGGGGGGATTTCCCTGTTCTCCTGAGTTTCAGACATGTATATCGAATGATATTTAAGCGTAGACGGTATATAGAGTTTTCGTCGAAAATGCAATGCGAAATATGCGGCAGTGATATAAAAGGAAATCCGATACGAGTAACCGTGGAGGGTACAGTTCTGGACGTGTGCGGGAAATGCGCAAGGTACGGAAAGCCATCCGATAAGTGGACCCCGGTCTCAAGAAAGGTCTCACCCATAGAAAAGCTGCTTGTTACCCGCAAGCCGCGGAGAGATGCATTTGATAAACTCGAGGGCGAGATAGTCCCGGATTATGCACAGATAATTAAAAAAGCCAGGGAATCAAAGGGGCTGACCATTGAAGAGCTTGCCTCAAAAATGATGGAGAAATCAGCACTCCTGCGTAAGATCGAGCGCGAGGAGCTTGTGCCTGAGGATACGGTGAGGAGAAAACTGGAAACCGAACTGAATATCAAGCTCACAGAGAAGGTCTCCTCGCAGGACCAGCGCGGAGGCGGGTTCATTCGCGGGACAACTCTTGGAGATGTGGCGATCATAAGGAAGAAGATGAAGTAGTGAGTGGACTCTTTGAAAGAGTGGCAAAAGCCTGAAGAAAAGTATCGTTGACGGGATATAGGAGGAAACTATACATCGGCTTTTGCCTAAACATGCGTACGTCAACTGACGATATAAACTTTACGGCTCTTAGCGGGGGAATTCGTGACCGCAGTTCGGGCACAGGAGCATACCGCATTTCGTGAAGCGGGGGCATGCCCTGCATCCTTCGTTATCTTCTGTATCGAACCTTGCTCCGCAGAGCGGACACTGCGTTCTCATAGCAGCCCGAAATGTAGTATGACCCTGTAGGCAAGTCCGCCCGTGATTATTGCAAGTGTTATGGTGAACGCCATGATGCCTCCAGCCCGCCTCCAGCCGAGTTCACGCCCCAGGACTGCGATGGTAGCCACGCACGGGATGTATATCGTGTTCACAAGCGCATAAACGAAGAGCTGTGCAGGCGTCATGAACTGCAGCAGATTCTTCGCTCCGCCGCCGTAGGCGACTATAGACAGAGTGACAAGCAACTGGAGAGCCAGTTCTTTTCTGAGAACTGCAAAGATCAGCGTCAGCCCTGCCACTGCGGGAAGCCCGAGCCATCCCTCGACAACGGGCGACAGGGGTGAGGCGAGCTTCCAGAGATAACCTGTCTCGTACAGTGCGCCCAGCACCAGGGAGCCAACAAGCACGATCGGGAATGCCACGAATACGAAGTCCTTGAACCTGTACCATGTCTTCTTCAGGATATTCGAAATCAATGGAGCCCTGAACGGGAACATCTCCATCACAAGCCCTGAGGAGCTGCCTGGCATGACCCTGTTGAGACCTATTCCCACGAGGAATACGAGAGCCAGCACAATGATATAGATAGCGACAGCAGGCTTCCAGCCGACGAACAGTGAGACCGCACCCAGGATGACAGCAGTCCGCGCACTGCACGGGATGAGTGTTATCAGGGTACTTGCGATCGTGCGCTCCCGCATTGTCGTAAGGACGCGCGTACCTATGATCGCGGGCACATTGCATCCTGCGCCTGCAACAAGCGGGATGATGGCGCGCCCGTGGAGACCGAACTTGTGCATCAGCCTGTCTGTCAGGAACGCCACAGAGTTCAGGTAACCAGTATCCTCAAGAAAGGCGAGCATGAAGTAGAAGGTGAGCACGTAGGGTATGCCCACAGCAAGCGCTGCCAGTATGCCGGCATCAAAACCCCAGATCAGGGTTTTGCCGATATGCCCTTCACCGAAGATATAGAGTACAGCACCATCAATTACAGGCGATATGTACGTTTGCCAGAGATTGCTGAATGTTGTTGAGAGCAGGTTCCCGCCGTAGAACAGGAAGGCGAATATCACCCCCAGGACGCCTAAGAGCAGCGGAATCCCTGTGAGCGGAGAAGTGGTGTAGTCCCAGAGCTTATCTGATACAACGGGTGCTGCATCGCCCTGCACCTGCGAGGCGATAGTCCCTGCGACCCCGTGCCTCTCGCGGGCGAGCCGCATCGGCGTCTTCTCACCGTGTTTTTTCTCTATATCCCTGCTTATCTTTTTTACTTCCTCAAGGATGGCTCTCCCGTTCGGATGATTATTTACAAGTTCTATGAATTCGGAATCCTCCTCAAGGAGCAGGATAGCAAGCGCCCTGGGGTTTATCCCGAAACCATAAGGCGAAAGCAGGTCTTCCAGTCTCTTTATATTAGTCTCAATATCTGTGCCGTACCTCGGGCGGGATTTTACCTCAGCCCTGTTCCTGGCAGCATCAACAGCCTTCTGTATCAATTCATCAAGACCATGACCTGTCGTAGCTACGGTCGGCACCACAGGGACTCCGAGGAGCCTGGATAGTTCCGGGGCGTCGATTATGATGTTCCTTTTCTCAGCCTCGTCTATCAGGTTCAGAGCCACGACAAGGGGTATGCCGAGATCGATGAACTGGAGGGTCATGTACAGGTTCCTTGCGAGGTTGGTGGCATCCAGGATCATTATGGCGGCATCTGGACTGCTGTCAAGAACTGCCCTTCGCGCCACCCACTGGTCCTCGGAAACCGCACCGAGAGCGTAGCTTCCGGGAAGGTCGATTATACCGAGCCTCAGGTCTTTAAAAGTGGTGGCAGCCATGTTCAATTCGACCGTTTTGCCGGGGTAGTTGGCTGTCACGACACCCATGCCGGTCAGACTGTTGAATATGCTGGATTTCCCCACGTTGGGATTGCCTGCAAGCACGAAAATGAGATCCGTACTTCCCTTTATTTCCTTAAGAGCCCCGTGGCACGAAAGCATTACTTCACCTTGATCTTTGAAGCCACTTCCCTTCCGAGCGCGTACCGCGAGCCTGAGACGCGTACGATAAGCGGTCCTCCGAAAGGCGCAACCTCATCTACCCTCACGCACACGCCCGGGATTAGCCCGAGGGAGGCAAGATACTTGAGCATATTGGGGTCCTCTTCGAACACGCTCACGATGACCCCCCTGGCAGAAGCTTTTAATTCCGACAGCGGCTTTACCTTCTCTTTTACCAGGACTCCGTCCTTATCCGGTATCGGATGCCCGTGCGGGCACGTCTTCGGGTTACCGAGGCTTTTTGCGATGCGGTCCTCCATCTCAGGGCTTATCGCATGCTCAAGCCTGCAGGCTTCATCGTGCACTTCATCCCATTTGAATCCCAGGATATCGGTAAGCAAGCGCTCTGAGAGGCGGTGCCTCCGTATGACCTTTTTAGCGATCAATCTTCCTTCTTCTGTAAGGCATACCCCCTTTTCAGTGTGTGACAAAAGACCTTTGCCTGCGAGTTTTTTTACCATCTCGGAGACTGAAGGGGGAGAGAGCTTCAGGTGCTCAGCCAGACGGGAGGTACTCACAGGACGCTGCTCCTGCTGGAGCTTATATATGGACTCGAGGTACTCCTCAATTCTTGGCGTATCAGCTTCCATATGTTCTCACCTCCTCAGCTTTCGCCGCTCCGGGTACCCTGTAAGTCCGGTAAACGAAAAATCCCGTGACCAGCCAGTAGCCGATGTATGCCAGCACCTCGGTAAGCGAGGGGCTGGCGCTGTAGCCGACCAGTGATTTCAGGCTGCTCCCGATAATGCCGTTCTCATGGAGAGGGGGATATGTGCCGTCCGGATTTACAGGCGGGTTTATGTCCCATACATGCTCGACCACCGGGGGTATGATGCCAGCCTCGTTGAGCTCATGTACTCCGGTCGCTATCAAACCTGCTGAGAACAGTATCAACAGTATACTGGTATATTTGAAGAACCTGCCCACGTCAAGGCTGTATATCCCTTTGAACATGATGAGCGACATGCCGGTCACAGCAGCAACTCCCAGTATGAAACCGATGAGCGTGTCAAGCGGAGAGATTATCGCAAGAGTCCCAAGGAAAAGGACTGTCTCAACGCCCTCCCTGAAGACCGAAATGAACGAGAGGGCAGCGACTCCCAGCATCTGTCCTTCCGATATTGAGACATCGATCTTTTCCTGAAGCTCTCCTTTTATCTTCTTTGAGTTCCCTGCCATCCAGAAGATCATGTACGTGAGGACAGCGGAAGCTGTGAGGGCTGCGGCAGCTTCGAACAGTTGCTCTGCCGTTCCTTGAAGCTCGCCGTATATGAATTTAAATGCAAGAGCCACTCCAGCGCTTGCGACCACTGCGCCTATGATCCCTGCGTAGAGGTAGCGGTACAGGTCCTTGCGTCCTATCTTTGCAAGATAGGCAGCGATTATCCCTACTATCAGGGCTGCTTCAAGCGCTTCCCTGAAGGTTATTAAAAAGCTTGCTAACATTTTTGTCACTCCATTATTTAGACGTAGTTATTAGGTATACCTAACTCTAAGGTTTTGTTATCCTATATAGCTTTCGGATATCCTAATAAAATAATTAGGCTGATATAAATCATTAGCAGGTGCAATTACAATCCATACCTTTAATACACTAATCCCCTAATGTAAAACCCATGTACGGCTGGACAGGGAGAACTGTAACAATTGATCTGTCGGATAGCAGGATAACCCAAGTAGAGAGCGATGCAAACCTGCTCAAAGCTTTTATCGGGGGAAGAGGGCTGGGCGTAAAGACGTATTACGATGCCGTCGACCCTGGTATTGATCCTCTTGTGCCTGAGAATCTGCTCATCTTCGCGACAGGACCTCTCACGGGAACAGCCGCTCCCATGTCTGGCAGGCACGCAATGGTCTCTAAATCCCCTCTTACAGGCACTATATTTGATTCAAGCAGCGGCGGTTTCTTCGGGAAGGAGCTAAAATTCGCATGTATAGATGCGCTCGTAATTAAAGGCGCAGCAGAGGAGCCGGTCTACGTCTCTATCCAGAATGATGATATTGAGATACACCCGGCAGGGGAGCTGTGGGGAACGAATACCAGGGCTTGCACGGACAAACTCTCATCCAGGGGGCGAGTGGCATGCATCGGGCGCGCAGGCGAGAGGCTTGTTCCCATTGCCAGCGTCATGAACGACTACTTCCATGCCTGCGGGCGCGGGGGGCTTGGGGCTGTCATGGGTTCAAAAAAACTCAAGGCTGTAGTCGTAAAAGGCGATAAAAGACCCGCAATAGCTGATGAAGAAGGGTTCCGTAAAGCGCGCCAGGATGCTATTCGCCTTATAGAAGCAGGACCGATGGCGTCAAAAGGGCTGCATACCTACGGTACGTCGGCGCTTGTGAGCCTGATGAGCTATATGAAGCTCCTGCCTGCGAGGAACTTTCGGGAAACCGAGTTTGGCGGTGCGGACAAGGTATCGGGTGAGTTCATCAAGGAGAATTACGATATTAAGGGCAGCACCTGCTATAACTGCATGATCGCGTGCAAGCATATCATAAAAAGCGGGGCACTTGAGGGTCATGAGGTCCCGGAGTATGAGACTTTGTGGGCTTTCGGTCCTGATAACAACAGAGCGGATTTGGATGCGATCATCAGGATCAACCGCCTCTGCAATGATTACGGCATAGATACTATCTCATCCGGCTCCACGATTGCAGCTTACGCTGAAATAATGGGCGAGGACGTAGAGGAACTATCCGTGCTTGTCAAAAGGATAGGCGAGGGTGAGGGCATCGGGAAGGAACTCGGCAGAGGCTCAAAGGCACTTGCACGATCGCGCGGCAGGGATGTTGCGATGCACGTCAAGGGGCTTGAGATGCCGGCATACGACCCGCGCGGAGTGCTGGGGATGGCGCTCGCATACGCTACCTCGAACCGCGGGGGCTGCCACCTCCGCGCCTACATGATAGCGCCTGAAATACTCGGTAAACCCAAAAAAGTCGATCCACGTACTTTTTCAGGGAAGGCGGGGCTTGTGCGGGTATTTCAGGATGCGCTGGCTGCACTGGATTCGCTGGTGCTGTGCAAGTTCGCCTCTTTTGATATGTCGGAGGGAGAGTTCGCAAGCCTGCTGAGCGCGGCTACGGGCGTGGATTATTCTACGGAAGAGTTCTTAAAGTGCGGCGAGAGGATATGGAACATTGAGAGACTGTTCAATATCGGGGCTGGATTTTCAAGAAAGGACGATATCCTGCCTGAGAGGTTCTTCGGGAGCGGCGGGATAAACAGGGAGGAGTTCGAGAGGGCGCTGGATGAGTACTACAGCTTCAGGGGATGGGATGGGAACGGGGTGCCGACTGAGGAGAAGCTGGGGGAGCTGGGGCTGGAATAGGGGGATATTCAAAATAGCGCTAGATGGAACAACTTATATTCCGAAGGCATCTCGGCATGGTTGTATGGGGGTTTCTATCGTTTACTTATCGGTTAGGTTTTTGTCAATAGGAAGGGGCACAATATACTGGTTTGATACTGATGCTTTGTTTAAGAATCACTTTTTCTAATATTGTATTATAAATAGATATATAATGCTCTGGAAAATCTTATAAGTTTGAATGTATTAAAGAAATAGTATATGGAAACTGAAACTGTAGCTGAATTAAAAAAGATTCGAGCTGATCTTGATATGCTTACGAATCTTTATGCAAAACTCATTGATAGGTTAATTCCAGAAGAAGAGCCTGAGGCTGAAGACCTTAAAGCAATACGAAGCAAGGATAAAATAGCCTCAGAGTCCGAACTTCTAAAGGTATTAAATGCATGACTTTTGAGATAAATATTAAAGACAAAGCTTTGATATTTATTTCTTCCCTGCAAAAACATGATAGGGAACGTCTCAAAGAAGCTATCCTTATTTTAAAAGAAGACCCCATTCCAATAAAATCCCTTGATATTGCCAAACTAAAAGGTGAAAAGAATAAGTATCGCATACGCAAAGGAAAGTTCAGAATTGTTTATGAAGTTATGTGGGAGCAGAAGCTTATTTTGATTCACAGGGTTGATTTTAGAGGCGATGCTTATGATTAAAAATTTCTGATTTTTTTGCTTTATCTTTCCTTGCCTCTGTTTTACGCCTTGTTGCTCTGGCTTTTACCAGCATTGATGGTCACGAGATAATAAGATATTGATCCGCCAGCCCCTGCTTCAGATTATCAGGGAGAAGAGCCCGAAATCAATCAGCGAACTGGCAAGGATGCTGAAGCGCAAGGAATTAAATGTGTATAATGGTCTCACTTTTCTGGAAAGTATAGGTTTACTTGAGCTTAAGGAAGTGAAAAATCATATCAAAATAAAGTGAATAATTGATTCTTTTATTGTTTTCCTCCCCATCTCCCTATCATTACAATCGCAACAACGCATATTAGTGTTACAACGATAGCCGTAATCACAAAATAGCTCCATTGAGTCCATGTTCCGCCTGTAGCAGTTAAAGGTATTCCACCAGTGGCAAAAGCTGAGAGCACAACCTGGGTCCAGATCATACCAATAACAATTCCAAATGCTGTTCCTAAAGATGTTGCAATAGTTTTCCTGAATTCAGTCATAGTTACTTCAGCCATATTTCTACCTCAGTAGATGGTATTCTTAAACCGTGTAATAAAATTATCGTTTCATCGCAGAGTCACTATACCCCGTACTTAAGAAGTACCGGGCTTGATAGCGTTTTTTGCCTATAAACCTTTCTCATTCACAGAATTGTTCTGTGAGGAAATGTACTTCTCCACCACTTCCCACCCCTGCCCGACAGACCCATGGTAGCAGCCAGAAGACCAGAGATGACCTTCACACCAGTCCCGAAGATGCGGAAACTCCTGCCTCAATATCCTGCTTGACCTTCCTTTGATCTTTTTGGCGATATAGCTCAAGGAATATTTCGGCGGGTACTGGAAAAATATATGGACATGGTCCACATTCACCGCCATGTCTATAATCCTAATACCCATTTCCGCACAGGTTCCTCGTATAATCCCCTCTGCGATAAAGCCAACCTCGCCGGTAAGGATTTTCCCGCGGTACTTTGGTGTAATCACCAGGTGGTCAGTAAGCAGTGATACCGTATGCCTGTCGTGGCGAATCTCTTTCTTTTTACCATATCCATCCATATAACCGATACACTGACGCCTATACTTAAAGTATTTCAGTAAGAGCGGGGCGAAAGTATTCCAGTTTTGAAACAAAAATATCCAGTCTGCTATGACTGTAAAGTACCGCAGTATTCAGGAGCTGACTCTACCTCAAAAACATCCACCCCTCGCTCCTGTATTTCCCCTCCGCAAGCTCCCACGCCCGCTCCATCTCATCCCGGCTCCACGTGCCGAACTCGTACTCCTTGCCCTCCGTGAACGCCCTGATAAGAGCTTCATAAACCTCCTCTTTCCCCACGCTACTGTGCCTCAAAACGCATGTGACCCGCTCTTGCGCGCTCTGTATCATCTTATCCGATATCTTCTGCCTGCTGACATTCAGCACGCTGAACATGGTCGCAAGGTCAAGGTCGTACAGAAGGGTCCCGTGCTGCAGCAGCACACCCCCGCGCCGCGTCTGCGCGCTGCCTGATATCTTCTTGCTGCCAACCAGGATGTCGTTTATCGGCCTGAACTCTGCTTCAATGCCAAGGCTTCCGAGGGCTTTTACTATCCACCCGCAGACCAGCATGTACGATTCTATGATGTTCTTCGGGAACACACTGGCTGGCGCTATCACACTGTAAGTGACCTCGCCCCCGTAATCATGGTACACCGCCCCGCCGCCCGTCCACCGCCGAATATAGTCAACGCCAAGTTCCCTGCACACCTCAAGGTTCACCTCGTCCCTGATGCCCTGGAAATACCCGATCGAGACCGCGCTCGGCTTCCAGCTATAGAACCTGATTGTGGGCGGGGATGAGCCGTTCCTTACGCCCTCGCTCACAGCCTCATCCAGCGCCATGTTCAGGTAAGCATCATATACCTCAGGCTTCACGACCCTCCACTTCATTTTAGAGCCTCCTTTATCACAGAAGCCAGCGACTCTGCGCCGATGCCTATCATCTGCGCCCCACGGGCCTCAGCTATGCTCTGGATCTTCGATGTGATGGTCTCAGCGTCGGCATCCTTCCTCAAGCCGAGCATGCTTCTCTCTATCTCCTCAAGAACATCCTCAGGATACAGGAAAAAATCTCCCGTGATCTTGATCTTCCTTATGGATTCACCGCACTCTACTTCTACTTTTACAAGCTTACCTTCCCTTACCTTCTGGCTGGCGATCATACAGGTCATCTCCCGGCTATCTTCACTCCGCGCTGCCGAACTTAATCTTACAGATATTCTTAACCGGTATTGGCATGAAGGAATATATATCCAGCTTATGGACTAACTGCGGCAATCCCTGGCTGCCAGGACTGATATCCTAATTATCCCTGTACTCTATTGAGGGCTGCCCTGAGCTATTCTTCAATATCCTGTCCAGGCTTCGGGCAAATCCCCTCAGGAATCTCTGGCTTAATACATTGTTAAGTATAACTGGCTCGCCTATCCTGAGCGGCTCCAGGAGCCAGTCCCTCTGTTTTTCCCCCAGCACGGGCAGGACCACCTCGCCTTTGGGCGATTTGGATGAGGCATCGGGTGAGGTTTCATCCAGGGGAACGACCGTGAAATACTCCTTTGTAAACAGAGGCTGCGGTGTATTGTTCTCCAATTTCGATACAAGCACGTTATCCTCGTATGGCACTATATCTGTATTCTCAGCGAGCGCTTCCCTGTTCACTCCGATCTGGTTCGGTTTCAGCTCTGCGGATTGACCGCCGACTATAGTTACATACCAGTGCTTAAGGGTCTCAACCGGATAAGGATACAGGTCATTTCTCATAGATTTTATTTTTATCTCTCATTGCTCTTAAATATTAACCATCCTTATCCCGGCAGGATGGGGCGAGATGCGCCAGATGGCTGGGTTGTGTTCCCCTCTGCAAAATAGATCAAATACCTTAAATAATCCGACAGCATGCCTACTTCACGTCTAAAACATCACGTAAGGTCCTTAGCAGCCCCTCGGCAGCGTAAGGTTTTGGCAGGAAAGCATGCACATTGGCGATAGCAGCTTTCGTAAACTTATCTTTCCTCTCCAGTCCGCTTACTGCTATGATCCTGATACCCGGATCGATCTTACGCAGCGCCCTGATGCTCGCCCTGCCGTCCATGACCGGCATCATCATATCCATAAGGACAGCCCTGATCATCTCTTTATGTTTCGAGTACAGTGCGACAGCCTCTTTCCCATTACTGGCTGTGATCACCCTGTACCCGTTTGATTCCAGCGTCGCTCTGGTAACTTCACGGATCTGTGCCTCGTCGTCAACAACCAGGATTATTTCACCATCTCCTGCAGGTAGTTCATGCTGCTGTTCCTTCGCTTTTTGCACTCCGCCGATTGCTCTGATAGCGGGAAAATGTACCTTGAACACCGCTCCTTTCCCGGCTTCGCTGTGCACGTTTATGAACCCGCCGTGGCTCTTCACGATCGCGAGGGCTGTCGAAAGACCAAGACCTGTGCCTTTACCAGGCGCTTTTGTCGTGAAAAACGGTTCAAATATCCTGTCCATTATCCCGGGAGGAATACCTGCCCCTGAATCAGAGACCGTGATGGCGATGTAAAAACCTGTTTTAGCCTCGATATTTGTCCTTGCGTAGCTCTCATCGATAGAGAGGTTCTCTGCAGAGATGGTGAGAATGCCGCCATCCGGCATCGCGTCGCGTGCATTCACGCACAGGTTCATCAGGACCTGGTGTAACTGCGTGGCATCCCCTGATATCGTCCACAGGTCTTTCGGTACGTCGGTTCGGATCTCGATAGATCTCGGGAATGTCTCTTTCGCTATCTTCTTTATCTCGGAGATAAGGTGCGTTACCTGAAGTTCCGTGCGCTCACCCTCGATACCCCTGGCGAACGATACGATCTGCTTCATCATATTAGCCCCGCGGTTTGCACTTCTCTCAAGTATATTAATCAAATTCTGGCTTGCTTCGTCTGTGTGCTTGTTCCGCAACAACTGGAGCGATAACATGATCGGCGTCAGTATATTGTTGATATCGTGCGCGATGCCGCCTGCAAGTGTACCTATGCTCTCCATCCTCTGCGCACGTATCAGCTGTGCTTCAAGTTTTTTCTTCTCCGTGATATCCTTCGCCGTCCCCATGCTTGCCACCCTGTCATGGTATGTTATAAGTCCCACATTCATATTGATAAGCACTCTCGTTCCGCTCTTATGCAGCATGCGGAATTCGTATTCTTTGGGAACGTCTTCTCCAGCCTGCCTCCGGTAATACCGGTCTGCAACCATCTCCAGATCTTCGGGCGCAACAAACCTTTGGAACTCGTTTCCTGTCATCTCTTCTACCGTGTAACCTGCTATTCTGGCAAACGCCTCATTTGCAAATTGGATTTTAGCATTCTGGATAATGAAGACGCCATCCTGGCTGTTATCGATAAGTATACGGTATTTTTCCTCTGACTGTTGCAGCTTCTCCTCTGCCTGCTTGCGCTCTGCTATCTCATTCTTCAGGGCTTCGTTTGTTCTGATCAGTTCCGCTGTCCGCTCCTGTACCCGCAGCTCAAGTTCGTCGTGCGCCCTGCGCAGCGCCTCTTCCGCTTGCTTCTGCCTTGTAATATCACGCACATATTCGATCGTACCTCTCATCTGCCCTGTAACCGTATCGATCATGGGGAAGCTATAGATCTCAAGCCATCCAACATCCTTTCCTCCAGATCCGCTTTTGGGGATTACCTCGCGCGCTGATTCGCCCGTCCGGAGCGTTCTCCAGACAGGACATATCTCGCACCGCTCGCTCCTGCCGTGGTAGGCTTCGTAGCATTTCTTGCCAACAAGCGGCATTGCATGCGGATACCATTTCTCGGCTACAGGGTTAGTGAGAAGGATGTTCATGTCCATATCCATGATGCCAATGCCGTCCTGTATGCTTGTGAAGATGCTTTCCAGAAGGCGTTCGCTTTTCCGCAACTCTTCTTCCAACCGCTTGCTCTCGGTGATGTTTCTGATAACCTTAATTCCTGCTATGATTTCCCCATCCGGGTCTTTGAGGGGAGACGCCGTAAGTTCGACATTCAGAGCCCCATTGTCGGTTGCCACTCTCCTCTCCGATTTATGGATTTTCCCGTCCCTGAACGACAGTTCAACAGGGCAATCCTCACAGATAGTATCCCTGCCCTCATACGCCCTATAGCAATACTCGCCAGAACGGTCTCCGTAAATGCCCTTCTGTATCTGGTTTTGATACAGGATCTTATAATCGGTATCCTGGATGATAATACCATCGCCTATGGCTGCAATAATCGCCTCTGATTTGTTTTTCTCATGCTCAGCATTTGTGACGACTGCTTCCAGAGCCTTCTTAGCCCGTTTTTCTTCGGTGACATCCCAGAAAATGCCAAGTATACCGGTCGTATTGCCATTCTCATCCCTTACAGGCGTTTTGACAGTATGGACTATTACCTCTACCCCACCCAGGATATATTTCTCCTCTATATCCTCTGTCTTTCCGGACTCCATGATCCTTCTATCGTCCACCCTGTATTTTTCAGCCAGTTCCTTATTATAAAAATCGTAGTCGGTCTTCCCTGTAATTTCATCCGGCTTGATCTTCAGGTCTCGTGCATAGTTATTGTTGCAGGATACATAGACTGAGTTTTTATCTTTGTGAAATATTTTCTGCGGCAGGTTCTCAAGCAGCACTCTGTATTTATTCTCGCTTGCCCGTGAGACATCAAGTGTTCTCTCATAATGCCTCTTATCTTTCTCCAGTTCAGCAACACTGCGGCGCAATTCGATTAATTCATCTACCAACTGCTCTTTTGTCTTATCCTCATCTCTCACTCAGCCGCCCCCTGGAGAGATGACAGTCCTGTCTGCTCTATTCCATGCTCTTTCGAACTCAATACCATTGATATATCTCCCTTGTGGTTGTTATCTAAACCAGATAACCATGGATTATATTAATCTGATGCTTTTGTTCGCCGGGGAAGAAGGTAAAAGTTGCCTGTAATGTTTAAGATAAGTTTATCCTGAGGATATCAGGATGAGGTGCGATGAAATCCTGGGCATCTGCGTGATCATAAACGGGATAAAACACATACCATACCCAAGAGAGTGTCCGCAGGCTTCTGGCATCAGAAGGTGTGACTACAGGGCTTTAACGGCTATTTTGCATCCGGCGAGGGAAAACCATGCATCTACACTGATAAACCCTCGATGTGCCCGGTTTTTACAGTCTCATGCCTGGACTGCGAGGATATAGGCAAGTACGGGTGGGATATGTTTTTTGTTGCTTTAACCCTTGCTCCCTCCGAGACTGACCTAGAGCGGGCAACCCATCCTCTGTACAGAACGTAGAGCCCTGAGGGTTCATTAATCTTTTTCGCATATTCAACAGCTCTGTTGAAATCCTCAAGGTTGATGTAGACACATAACCCCCACTATCAAATCACCCATCGCTTTAGCAAGCTAATACACAAAGTAGATAGCTTGTACATCCACCTCCGATATTAGAGCTTTTTACTAATGGTTTAATAGAGTAAATAGGTTGCGGTAGATTGGAAATTTTTTTAAATATTTAAATGCGAAAGCCTATAATAGAGAAACTGCATACTTGTTCATATATTAAAAATAACCGGGCGTGGGTGAGAATCATGGAAGAAATAACAGTATACATACTCAAAGATATGGATCTTAAGGGAGCGACGGTAATTAACGGTTTTCCGACCGCAGGGCTTGTGAGTGCAATCACTGCAAACTACCTGATAGGAACATTAAAACTTGATCAGATAGCTTTCCTGGACTCTCTGGAGTTTCCTCCGGTATCTATGATATATGATAACAAACCAAAATTCCCTGCAAGGATATACGGGGATGAGAAAGCAAAGTTAGTTATATTCCTGTCCGAGTTCACTCCTCTCATAAATCTGATCAGGCCTCTCGCTGATACGGTGTTTGACTTTGTAGATAAAAACCAGTGTTCAAATATAATAGCCCCTGAGGCTATGCCTGCACGGGGAGAGACCCTGGAAGTATTTGGCGTCGGCAGTACGGACAGTGCGAGAGCAAAAATCAGTGAGCTGGGAATTAAACCCATATCGTACGGGGTCATAACAGGTATCCCAGGCGTAATGCTGAACGAAGGCAGAAAGCGAGATTTCGATGTGAGATCACCCTGATAGCACAGGCAAGGCCTGAGATGCCTGATGCCAGGGCAGCAGCTATGCTAATAGAGAGGATAAGCAAGATAATTCACATCAATATCGACATCGAGCCGCTCCACCGCGAGGCTGAGAGAATAGAGGCAAGGATCAGGAGTTTGAGGGAACAATCAAAGGCAGCTACACAGCCCTCCACTTTCCAGGACATGTACATTTGATCATGAAACTCTACACAGGAAGGATGGCTGAGCCTATGAACGAACAAGCGTACACTTTCACTAAAATGGATGTACAGGAGATGGAGAACAATAGAGCAGATATCTATCTAAAATATCTAAAGAAAGCCCCGGGAGGGATTTGAACCCTCGACCTAGAGATTACAAATCTCTCGCTCTGCCAGGCTGAGCCACCGAGGCTTGAAGTAAAAGCTCTCGCTTTTAAGGTTCGGGTTGCACTTAAAAGCTTCGGTAATCAATCCTCGTCAGCATATTTCTTGCCTGTTTCAGGAACAAGTATACCCTGTATTATCACAGCATAGGCAGGTCTTGCTATGAACACACCGATGAACACACCCGCAATCGTGATCTCGGCAAAGCCCCGGAGTGCGCTTGAATCCATGAACAATATGAGGGGCAGCATTGCTACAAGCACGGTCGCTGCCGCGGCAAAAATAATGGCAAACGCTTTTGAGATGCGGGATTTATATACCTTATCAGGCGGCAGGGCGCCGCCTGCCAGTGCTTCATCCGTTATGATTATAAGGTGATCAACGCCAGTGCCTATAACTGCTATTATGCCTGCGATGGTCGCCAGGTCAAGCTGCAGTCCGAAGAGGACAGCGAAACCAAGTATCATGATTACCTCGCTGAAGGACGTTGATAGCATCGGGACGATGATATTGGGCTGCTTGTACCTGAGCCCCACGACAAGAGCTACCAGTACAAGGGCAATCAATCCTGCGATCGCGATCTGTTCTTTGAATTTTTGTCCCAGAGGTGCAGGTACTTCTCCTGAGCCAGCCTCCTGCACTTGAACAGGCAGTGCCCCGGCTCTCAGGTGAAGCTGGAGTTCTTTTGCTTTTTCCTGTCCGGCGTCACCTGCACCCGTAGTTGCGACCATGTTCCTCACAGGCACGCTCTGTATGTTCTTTGCAAGCTCAGGAGCAAGAGGTGCATCGAACACAAGCTTATCATCAAGATACATGCTCAGGTAATGCGCACCCGGATTGGTCACGGCTCCGTACTGTATCGCCGCATCCCGGAGTGCTCTGGCACCATCATCGTTGAGCTCAAAAGATACGCCCCATAGGTCGCCTTTTTCTTTCTGCGGCACCCCTACTCCGATGATCTGGTCACCGTAGAGAACATGTGCGGTTTCATTACCCTGCACCTGTATGCGGATCTCGAATTTTCCCGGGGTGAGGGCCAGCTTCCTTGCTTCCTCTATCGATACTCCAGGAAGGTCGATGAGCAGGTAATTATCGCCGATCGGCGTGATGGTTATCTGTTTAAGGGAGATGGGGTTAAGTTTGTCTTCCAGTCTTTTCTTGGTCTCATCCCTGGTCTCTTTGGTCACCCCTTCCCTGAAAGGCGGGACGATTTTTCCACCCACGGGTTGTAAGATGGCGTTTAGTGAATCCTCGGTTACGGCCTTTCTTATTTCGTACGTCGGGAGCCTGCCCGGGCTGCCCGGGATCAGTTTGACATCTGCATTAAGGCTGTCCCTCAGGTATTTCTGGATCAAAAAGTCCTTGCTGGCTTGCAGCGTTACTCTTGTACCGCCATCAGGTGTGCTCGATACGGTTGATGTGCCGAACCCGAATGAATCAATGGTCTTTTGCGTTGTCGCTTTGGACGTTATAAAACTGATAGAACCGGCAGATGCATTGTCTAGCTTAAGATTCGGATCGTTGAGCAGTTTTGAGAATTCCGCCTGGACTATCTTTCCCGGATCAGCATCTATCTGGGCGATAGCTCCCTGGAGCTGCACCTGGAGCCATGAGCCGCCGTCCAGATCAAGACCGTACTTCAAGTTGCTGCCTATATGGAATCCACCATTTGAATAAGATACCGTCATGGCTGCAATAGAGCCCAGGATGACAAATACGAGCAACAGTACGCGCCAGTTCTGATAAAATGGTCTTTCGTCGTTCATGCTCTCTGCCCCTTCCTTTTTGGTTTTTCAATTCTTTTTTCTGTCCTTTTCGTTCCCCTCTCGATGTACCACTTGAGGATTCCCACGTTGGTCATCCAGGTATTTACTATGTCCGCGACCAGACCGAAAATAAGCACTATGGAGATATCTCTTATAATATCGATAAGCAAGAACGATGAAATAAGACCCGATGATACGACGAATAAAGCAATAAGGGCTGCCAGAGTTGTCGTTGTCATCGTCAATCCTGTCTTCATCGCATCCCTTATCTTGTCGCTCAATTCCCCTTTTCTCTTAAGCAGCCGCGTGGTCAGAAGTATATCCGTGTCCACAGAGTAACCGATAAGCATCAAAAGTGCAGCCACAGTACCAAGGGTGAGCAGAATACCAAAAACATCCATCATAGCTGCTGCGAATGCGATATCCGCGAATGCTGAAATCAAAACTGCGCCCGATGGAACGAAAGTCCTGAAAGCTACGAAGACCACTATTGCCATCAGGATAAAGGATATCACTATCGCGCGAACCGCCTGCGACTGAAGGGATTGGCTGAACTGCTCTCCCATATCCCTGATCTCAACATTGGTATATTCAGATTTCACTTTTTTGATCAATTCATCTTTTGTAGAGGCATCCATAGGACCGAACTGTAGTATTTTACGTTCTCCTCCGGTGCCATATTCTCTCGCCTGGGCTACGTGGAATGCCGTGAAATCCTCCTTCAATTGGTCAGGGGTTTTAGGACTATCCAGGTATACAGCCATTCCGCCCTTGAACTCCAGACCAAGCTCAAGAGGTGCGCCTGTCCTGTACGTTGTATATGCCAGAATAGAAAGAGATAATAAAAGCAGTATTGCAGGGACTATCAGCATCTGCTTTAAAGTGGTATTTTTAACGTAGGCTTCTATTGCTTTTTCACTAATCAGGTTCATCTGTATTCTCCCTTCGACACACAAAGGATTTCACTTAAATTATAGTACAACATATTAACCTTTTGGTATTTGTGGCGAGAGGATAGTGGCGAGTAGATAGTGGCGGGTGGATATGCATTAAATATTTATCTCTTGATGTTTATTCATCGTTGATGCGACCCACAATAGACGAGTATTTCATGGAGCTTGCAACCGTAGTAGCCAAGCGCTCCACCTGCCTGCGCAACCAGGTGGGTGCAGTGATAGTGAAGGATAAAAGGATCCTCTCCACAGGATACAACGGCGCGCCCCGGAACCTTCCGCACTGCCTTGAGGTAGGCTGCATACGGCAGCAGAATAACATTGCTTCAGGGACAAGGCACGAACTGTGCCGCGCCGTACATGCGGAGCAGAACGCCATCATACAGGCTGCGCTTCACGGGGTCAGCATAGAGGGCGCAACCGTTTACTGTACCCACCAGCCGTGCATCCTGTGCGCGAAAATGCTTATCAATGCGAACATAAAAAAAGTGGTTTTCGGGACTACATATCCTGATACTGAAGCTTTGAAATTTTTCGATAATGCAGGGGTAGGGGTCGAGCAGTTGACTTTAAGAGCTGCCCCTGAACAATAGGAGATTATGCTTGAAGTGATCGTAACAGCAGTGTGGCTGATGCTGCCAGCTTACATTTCCAATCCGACCGCGGTCGTTTTCGGCGGCGGGACTCCGATAGATTTCGGAAGAAACTGGAAAGACGGCAGGAGGGTCCTCGGCGACGGCAAGACCTTCCGTGGACTTATAGGAGGCACAGCCTGCGGGATTGCAGCCGGGCTCATCCAGATGCGGCTCTCTCCTTTATTATCTCTCAGTAATTTCACGCTCACTGCGGTAGTCGCCCTCTCTTTCGGCGCCCTGCTCGGCGATATTGTAAAAAGCTTTTTTAAAAGGCGGCTGGGATACGGGCGCGGTGCGAAACTCCCTCTCGTCGATCAGCTTGATTTTGTGGCAGGCGCATGGGTCCTTACATACGCTCTGGATCCTCAGTGGTTTTCCGCGAATTTCCTGTCGTCCCCCTGGGTAATGGTCACTGTGCTCGTTCTCACTCCCATATTTCATCGATTGACTAATATCTTCGGATATCGTATAAAGTTAAAAAAGGAGCCATGGTAAATGGAAAAATTGACAGATGCGCTGAGAGAGTGCGAAGCCATAAAGTTCGGGGATTTTACCCTCGCTTCAGGAAAGAAGAGCAGGTACTACGTTGACATCAAAAAAGCGAGCACAAATCCGCGTGTATTAAAACTTATAGCCAGCGGCATTTTTGATGTACTCAGGCTCCACTCCATATCAGCCGATTATGTAGGCGGCGTGGCGCTCGGCGGAGTACCTGTGGCTGTGGCTGTGTCGCTGGAAACGGGTCTGCCTCTGCTGATGATCAGGAAAGAGACAAAAGAATACGGCATGAAAGGTCAGATAGTGGGCGAGTTCAAACCCGGAAAATCTGTAGTACTGGTCGAGGATGTGACCACGACAGGCGGCTCCGTGATAAGAGCCATAGAGATATTAAGAGGCGAAGGGCTGGCGGTCAGGCATGTTATAGTGGTCGTCGACAGGGAAGAAGGCGCATCCAGGGCTCTTGAAGGTGCTGGCGTAGAACTTGTGCCGCTCGTCAGGATGAGCGAACTGCTGTAGAGCTTTTACAATAAAAAAAATACCAAGAAAAAATATCAAGCTATGGACTTTAGCAGGTCCTTATCTCTCAGCAGACCCAGAAGCTTCCTCTCGCTCGATATCACAGGCAGCTGATCTATCCTGTTGCGCCTCATCTTCCTTGCGCAGTCGCTCACCTGTGAGCTTAATACCGCGGTCTCAGGCTCGCCTTTGAGTTTTACGATCTCTTTTACAGGTGAGCTTGGCAGCTTGATCTTGGATACGCTGTAGTACAGGCTCATAGTATCGCGCAGGGATTCCCAGGTCCATGCATCGTCATCCGACCCAGCGGACATACTTGACATCTCAGTCCTGTCTTCTATCGCGCTCGCACTGATGAGGTCCTTGTCGGAAGCCACGCCCACCAGCGCCAGGTTTGAATCCAGTATCGGGACGGCTTTCACATCAGCGAGTTCCATGATAGTGCCGACAATGACAATCGGCGTTTCGCTCCAGACCGAGACAACGTTATTCCCTATGTATTCGCTGATCTGGCTGGTGATATTCAACTTCGCTATCGCACCAACTATATCGGCTATCGTAACAATACCGACAAGGGAATGGTCATCGACTACAGGCAGGCGCCTTATGTTTTTCTCCCGGATCACGCGTGCAGCCTCGCCTATGGATTTGTCGGGTGAGATCGTTACAGGATTGCGGGTCATTAACATCGCTATCTGTTCCTCTTCGGGGTGCTTAAGCAGGTCAGTCCTCGTAACTATGCCGACAAGCTCGCCGCCTTTCACGATTGGGACTCCTGAGATGTGCTTTGTTTTTAATATCTCAAGGACTTCATCCCTTGAGCCCGGCAGTTCTGCGGATGCAACTTCCCTGATCATCACTTCTTCGACAGTAATGCTCTCCGGCGTATCAGCCATTGTGTCTCACCTTTTCCTACTTCTGCTTGCCTTTTCCACGAACTACGAGCACAGGTATCTTTGAAGTCCTGACCACTTTCTCAGCCACGCTTCCCAGCAGGAACCTGTCAAGCCCGCTTTTTCCCAGCGTCCCCATCGCTATGAGATCCACCGAGTTTTCCTCTGCGAATTTCCTTATCTCCTCGGCAGGATGTCCTTCGACCGTATATCTCTCAACCTCCAGACCCTCTGCCTGAGCCTTATCTGCTACGTACGCTGTGGCTTCGTCACCTTCCTGTTTTAAAAGCTCGTACATGCTCTCCCATGCGGCATCCATAGGTATTGAGGCAAATGCTGCTGTGTCGATCACATAGATAGCATACAGTTTTGCTTCCGTGTTCTTCGCCAGTTCTACTGCGTACTCTATCGCGCTCTTCGTGTAGTCCGAACCGTCCGTTGCTATTAATATTTTCCTGAACAATTTGCTTGCCATATTCTCTCCTTTAATACCTTAGATCACCTTGATGACGTCATCCGGTCTTGCCCGCCTTACCAGACCGCTCAGTGTATTTTTTATGCCCTGCATATTATTTGATTTTTTTGTCAGTATCATCAGTCTAGCTTTCTTCCCCTTTTCAATGGAGCCCAGTTCTGTATCGATTCCTAACACCTTTGCCCCATTTAGCGTGCAGAGCATAAATACTTGTCTATCATTATAAATATTTGTTTTGGAAAGGAACTCCATCTCCGAGAACATATTTACAGAGTTGAGCATCACGTTATCCGTCCCTGCCGCAACAAGCACGTCTTCATCCAGCATTTTCCTGATGGGCGGTAACCCTGCCCCTGTGATAAAATTCGAGCGCAGGCAGATAACGACCGGGATATTTGCCTCAGAGACTGACCTGATATCCCCGTCCCCGGCGTTGGTGAGGTGGATGAGTAGATCGGGCTCAAGCTCAAGTGCCGGGGATATGTCGGAGGCGTCCCTCTCTCCCGCATGAATGGCGAATTTTTTCCCTTTTTCTTTTGTGCGCTTTGCAATATCCTTTATGGTATCGATATCTAAATCATTAGTACTGCTCAATCCAGTCCCGTCGCAGGAATCCAGGTAGCCCATGTCCCCATCCGAGGGTCTTCCGAAAATTTTTGCTTCGACCCTGTTATCCGGGCCGAGCGCATCCCGGAGCGCCCGGGCGCCGGCAAGCCCGCCCTCGCGGAAATCTGCAAAGGCGCATGTTCCTGTTCTTATCATATCCTGAACTGTTGCTCTCATCGAGATAACGAGGTCGTTATATGTGGCCTCTGCCAGAGCGCGGTGCTTTAATCCGTGCGGAGGCTGCACGAGTTCTTCGAGGGGGAGGTAGGGCGGGTCTTTTATCACCGAATCGCCTATATGGGTGTGCGCGTTCACGAAGCAGGGGGCGATTATCGTGTCTGCGGCGATCTTTTTTTCTTCGATGTCTTTTATTATGCCGTCCTCCATGGTGAGGATGCCGTCTATGGGTTCGAAGTCGTCGCCGGAGATTATTGTGCCCCTGAGGGTTTGTTCCATGGTGTTTTAATTTCTTTTATAATATTTGCGTTTTTCGTTCGATGTGTTATCGTAATTAACCCAAAAGTTTAGCATTAGTATTTCTTGGTTTGCCATAGCATGTAATATACTCACCGCAAAGGACGCAAAGAGCGCAAAGAAACGAAAAGCTCAGCCGTAATCTTTGCGTGCTTTGCGCTCTTTGCGGTGTCTAATCAACTCATACAGTTAGAGAGATAAAAATATGCAGAGCCGCAGATAAATGCAGATGAACGCAGATTTCTTAAATCGTTGTTTCTCCTCTCACTTATTGGGAACAGATAGGTTTATTGCTTGCTATTCCATTCATAAACACATTCCAAAAAACAAACAGGGATAATTCCTTGGGTGGTGCTATCATTGAGCTACAGGGACTTCGAACTTCAGCTTTCAAAAGAATCGCCCAACCTCTACCGCGCCCGCGCTCTGGATAACGGCAATATCGCAGCAGAGCAGACCTTTGAATTGCGAACGGGCGAGCTAAAAGTGCTTGAAGGGCTTCGGCGCCTGGAAGAAAAAGCTATCAGCGCTTCGGAAAAAGTGGAAAAAGAAATATTCCATATAGAGTTCGGCAAAGAATTGTACAATAAAGTCTTTTCAGGCAAGCTTGGTGAGTATTTCATAAATTGTTTAGAAGAGGCGCAGAAGAACGGTGGAGGACTGCGAATTTGCCTGCGATGTGATGAAAACGCCCAGGAGATTTCAGTGCTGCCGTGGGAATTTCTCCATAATGGTGATGGTTTCCTTGTCACCGACAGAAATATTCTAATCTCAAGGCTTCCTTTTGGTGTAAAGAAAGTAAAGTCTAATCCTCTGGATTCCATACTGCGTATGCTGGTTGTGGTTTCAAGCCCGAATGATCCAGGAGTTGCACCCCTGAACACTGAGCTTGAGCAGGAGGTCATTCTTGAAGCAGTAGATAAGCTCCAAAGAGAACATAAAATGGAGATAGATTTTACCGAAGACGCTACTTTTGAGACCATTGATGACTACTTGAACGAGAAGGAGTAACATATCGTCCATTTCACAGGCCACGACAGATACGATAAAGAGAAACATAGGGGCTACCTCATTCTTGAGACCGAGAACGAAGGAGCAAGAGAAGTAGATAACAACGCCATCTCAGATCTGCTTGCTGGCAGAAATGTAAGGCTTGTAGTGCTGAGTGCCTGTCAATCTGGCAAGACCTCGAATAAAGAGGCGTATGCTGATTTAGCAAGTCATCTGGCGCGAAAGAACATACCTGCTATAGTGGCTATGCAGTACTCAATACTTGACATCTCTGCCATAAAGTTCGCTGAAACGTTTTATCGAACAATAGCCAGCGGCAGGTCGGTTGATCTTGCGCTCACTGAAGCAAGAATTGTGATGAAAAATGCAGAAAAAAGCAACGGCTTGGATTTTGCAACGCCTGTACTGTATCTCTCTGATCCTGAATGTATAACTCCCGGCAAAATAAAACCTGAAGCTTCTGAGCTTTCTAACAAACCCATGATGCTTGCTGATGTGCAGATTATGAAAAAAGGCTTCGTGGGTAGAAGAAAGGAGCTTCGCCTTTTGCAGAAGGATTTCATGTCAGATGTGAAGCGCGCCGCGATAATCTATGGCTTCGGAGGCATTGGCAAGACCGTTCTTGCGACGCGCCTTGCGCTGAAGATGAACCATTATTTTGACGGCGTTTTTGGGATGAGGTGCAAAGCTACTACAAGACCGGAGGATATCCTGAACGAGTTAAATGCCTTTTTGAACATGGCTGGAATATCAGCGCTCAATGAGATATTGTACAAGCCTGTTCCGCTTAAAGTCAAAACCGCATCGCTGGTAGGCATATTAAACCAGCGGCGCTTTCTTATAATTTTTGATAATTTTGAGGATTGCCTTGACGAAGCAAGGAGCAATATAGCAAGCCCGGAGCTTAAGGAGTTCATCCAGCACCTTCTCAACAATACCATCAGCAATACGAAATTCATTATTACCACGCGCTACAACTTCGATCCTCTCGATGGCAGGCTAACGGGTGCAGTAGAACATATCTCATTGCCTGAAATGCCTTTCCCGCAGACCGTATGGCTCATGAACACTTATAAAGAACTTGCAAATCTTGAAACAAAGAAAAAGCAGGAGATTTATAAAAAGATCGGAGGGCATCCCTGGACAATAGGGCAGTTTGCAAGACATGCGGCTATAGAGACTGTTGATGGCGTACTGCTGGAACTTGCTCCATTGAGAAAGGAGCTGATAGATTTTACATTGCTGGATAAATCATACTCAAAACTCGATGAGAAAGCTAAGAAACTGCTGCTTTGCGCATCGATTTACCAGGAGGCTGTACCTGTTGAGGCGCTGTCCTGGATAATTGGAGATGAGAGCCAGCCGAGCCCACCTGTAAGTGAGGCGCTTGCGAGGCTTATAAACTGGGGACTGATTGCGAAACAGGAGGCGGAGAAAGAGACCTTTTATGCAATGCATACGCTGGTGAGGGAATTTGCAGAGCATGAATCTGAGAGAGAGAAGCTGGACAGGAAGAAGCTACTTATAAGAGCGGCACAGTATTATGAGAATCTTACTAAGGCGACAAAGAACTTATGGGATCTTCTTAAGGCGAGGGAGTATTATTATCAGGCTGAGGAGTGGGAAATTGCGGATTATATAGTGGAGAGTAATTGTGAGTATCTTGTACAATTGGGTCACATAGAGTTGACAATGGACTTGCTGCATCAATCTATAAAGACTACAGAAGGTTATAGAAAAGCAGGAGCAACCGGAAACCTTGCAAATATATTCTATGAGTTGGGTGATTGGAGAACGGCTTTCAAATTATATACTGAAGTGATAGAGATATTTGAAAAAGGAGGACAGAAAAAAGATGTTGCTATTTTTCTTCAAAGAATTGGAAGTATATACTATGACCAAGGAAACCACAGGGAAGCTATTAAATTATATCAGCAAAGCCTTAAGATAGCCGAGGAGTTGGGAGACAAAAAAGTCATCTCCTCCATTCTGCACCAGCTTGGAAGGATACACCAAGACCAGGGGAACTATGAGGAAGCTGTTAAATTGTATCAGCAAAGCCTGAAGATATCAGAGGAGTTATCAGACAAGAGAGGCATCGCATACACATTAGGCCAACTTGGAACTTTACGATACCAGCAAGGGAACTATAAGGATGCTGTGAAAATATGTCTGCGATCTATGGAGATATCCGAAAAAGTCGATGATAAATATGGCATAGCAACATCTCTCCACCACCTCGGAATAATACATTTTGACCAGGGCAACTATGAAGAGGCTATTAAATTATACCATCAGAGCCTAATAATAAAAGAGAAAATAGGAGATAAAGGCGGTATTGCAAACACTATTTGCGAGTTAGGAAGAATTCATGAAGAAAAAGATAAAGATTATGCTTCTGCCCTTGAAAAATATCTAATTGGTCTTTCAATCTTAAAAGACCTGAGAAGCCCATATATCGTGATGGTAGAAAGAGATATTGCCAAACTGAAAGAAAAGATGGGCGAAGAGGTCTTCAACAAAGCAATCGAGGAAATCAGGAGGTGCAATGACGCTTGAACTTGTGAAATGCCCACATTGCGGCTATAAATTCAAAATAAATATAGGAGAGCGAGAAAAAGATGGCGAAACCGTTGCTGTGCGCGGTATCTTGAATTCCTGGAAGCCACACCTCAAACATATTAAGAGCCTATCCGAAAAGTCCAGCTGCCCTGTAAGTAATCCATGCGCATGCGAAATGTAGTAGTGCTATATAATTCTGAAGTTTTTTCTCCCATCTTATGAGTAATCTTCTGAAT